>DASRXU010000402.1:0-5359 GCA_035687365.1 Planctomycetaceae bacterium
ACCCCGTTCCCTCACGTCGCGGCCTAGATCCTTCACCAACTCATCGTTGAGCCGACCGAGCCGCCGATCAGTGGGAAGCCGAACAGGTTGAGTTGGGCCGAGTGCGTCGCCGGTCCGATCGTCAGGCCAGATTGCGCGTAGATCGACGTGGGCGAGGCGAAATAGACGGGCGGCCCGGCGTAAGTCACGATCGCCGGTGCCGATTCGATCGCGAAACTGCTCACCGGTGTGGGATAGGACGCGATCGTCGGTACGCCGCAGTTAGAAGAGGAAACCGGCCCGCCGCAGTTGGCCCGCAGCGTTTCGTACCAGAGGGGCGACCCGCCGGAACTCATCGCTGTGCCGACGCGAGAGGAGCGTTTTGCCTTCGGATGGCGACTAGCAATTGCGGCTAGCTCGGCCGTCGTGCCGCCGTAACCGGTGACGCGCGGTGGCTGCTCGCCTCCGTCGATGTAATAAACAGTCTGCGGCGTGGAAGGGACGTTCCGTTTCTCGAAATCGGGCAGCGTGAGCAGTTCCACAATCTTGAAGTGATTGCCGTCGCCGATGCCGCACTTCCACCCCGCCTTTCGCAGATCGCGGATCTGCATCGCGCAAGGGACGCAGCCCGGCTGGCAGTAGATCACGGCGCCGGTCCAATGCGCGGGCACGTCGGAAAGGGCATCGGCGGCGGCTAAAACGTTCGAGTCCTCAGCTGGCGGAGCAGGAGGCGGATACTTTTCGCCGGCCTGTTCCGAGTGTTGCGGCAAGCGACGCTTGTTCGTTTCGTTGAACTCAAATCGCGGCGGGTCGTCGACGTTCACGACAACCGGCGACTGCGGCAGATGCTCGTCAACAGTTGCCACGGGAGCTGCGCTCGGAGCGATTTGAGCGTCGGGCCGAAAGTCGGCCCAGGGGTTTGCAGACTCTGTCGCTGGTGCGCAGCCAGCCATGAGCAGAGCGACCGCCATCGCACCGGCTGCACTTGGACGAGTCGGTGATGGAATCATTGCCGCGCTCACCTTCCCAAGCCGACGGCTCCGCCGTCGTCTTCTCGCCGAGCACGGAACGACGGCAGAGCCGTCGGCTTGGGAAAAGTGTGCCTTGCTAACAACTCCCTCGTTGACTCGTTCATCCGGCGCACTCTCAACGACTTGCGCACGAGATGCACATCGTTTGCCCGGAAGCGGGCTATTTTGGTTACACAGCGCGTTAGACCCCGCTCCCTGACGGTCGCGGCTCCAAAAGTGAGATCTCAGCGCGCGGCCCAGCGCCGGAGCGCGGAGGCAATCCATCGCAGATCCCACGTGCCGTCGCAACAAAAAAGTCATGCGTAGTTCCAATTGAGGGCGCTGGTGGGGTCGTCGAAGGTCGTGAGGCCGGTGAGGCCGATGATTTCGACGTCGCCGTGGGAGATGCTTTTGCAGAGATAGTCCCACGCGGCCGGTTGGATGAAGAAGAAGCCTTGGTCGCCCCAGCCGTCGCTGCCCCACGAGTTTTGGCCGATCAGCCATGCGCGGCCGTCGCCGGTTGGTTGCCCGATCGTGGTTGGCTTGAGGTAGCCGACGACGGCGAGGGCATGGCCGCCTTCGGGGTTCCGCGCATCCTTCTGGACCATTTGCGCGGTGAGCGGGCCGGAGCAGTTTTGAAATTGGTCGCCGACCGGGATGCCGATTTGGATCACGCCGGCCGTGCCGAGATATTGGATGGCTGTCGGGTAGTCGTGAATGACCGAGTGCGAGGCGACGAGGTGCAGTTTGCCTTCGGCCGTCGCGGCAGCGGGGATCGTGTCGGTGTATTGGCCACCCGCCATCGCGGAGGTGTAGGGAAAGAGGCTGTCTTCGCAGACGCCCTCTTTACCGGCGGCCGCCACACTGCCGGCAATCGTCGCGCCGTTGTCGCCGCCCGCACAGCCGCACTCTTGCTGGTTGGTGAGGTAGCAAAACATGGCCGAGAGAGCGGGGCCCTTCGCGCCGCTGGCTAAGTAGTTAAGACGCTCCTCCAAGCTCGAGCGGCTGAAGCCGCTGCACGAGCCGAGCTGGCCCTGGTCCTTGATCGTTTGGCTCGAGCGGCCGTCGATTTCGTCGGGCACGCGATACGCCATGAAGTGCGAGCGGTCGAACCGCCGTTGATTGGCCGCGAGCCAGGCGTGATTTTCCTGCGCGCGATTCCAGCCGAGGCCGCGTTGCATCGAGTTTGGTCTCCGTCGTGGTTGGTTTGTTGGTTACTTCGTTTGAATTGCCGGGCCGGGCCCCGGCGTCGGCGGCGCCGGAATCTTGCCGCCGCTCAGTACGTTGAGCGCGGATTGCAAGGCCGTGATCTGCGCCTGAGATTGCTGCTGATAGTTGGCCAATTGCTGCGAAATGCTGGTGAGATCGCTCTTGGTCGCAGCGTTCGGATCGACCTTCGAGAGCCAGGCGAACGCTTTCGAGAGCGATTGCAACGGCCAAACAAGTGCCGCGGCCGGCGACGTGGCCTGCGCGAGCATGTCGTACAGCACGATGCCGAAGTAGACGACGATTGCCGTTGTTAAGAGTTGTCCCATGTCGATTCCTCGTTAGTCCAAGGTCCGATGTCCAAGGTCCAAAGTCAGATGAATTGCGTTTGTTTTCCGACCTTGGACTTTGGACCTTGGACTTTGGACTTCTCTTATTGGGTCGCGATCTTGTGGCAGGCGGCGGCCACGGTTTGTTCGTTGAAAGGGGCCGGCTTGCCGTCGGGGCCCGTCATCGCGTCCGCAAGCGGCTTGCTCACGCCGGCGAACGATTTCTTTCGCGCGGCGTCGCAGGCCGACGACAACCACTCGTGCAAATCCTTCGCGGCCGTCGGGCCGTTGTATTTGTGGGCAAGCAGGTCCTTTTCAGCCTGCACGTGAATCTGCTTGAACTGCTCGCCGTAGTCGGCCGCGTCTTTGTCGACGGTCGTTTGCACGATCGGCACGACGCTGACCCAGTTCGGCAGCGCGAGCCGTCCCGACTGGTGGGCGGCCAACGCCGCGAAGCCGCCGACGATGGCCAGCGTGGCGAAGAGTCTGCTCATGACGCGTTCGCCTCCTCCGCCCACCGCTGAACCTGTGCGTTGAATGCTTCGGGCGACGCGCCGTAGGTGCCGCTCGTGAACTGCGTCGTCAGGCTCGAAAACAGGACCTTGATGATCGCGGCAATGATCGGCTCGAGGATCGCGGCAAAGGCGGCCGTCGGCGGACAAACGACGCCGAGCACGGCGGTGATGATCGTCGCCAACAACGTCGAGGGGTCGATGGCCATCTTCTGCGACGCGTCGAACCGAATTCGCGTGAGATGTTGCAACCCCGCGCAGGCGAAGGCGTCGCGAATGTGCCGGGCCAGTAGTTCTTTTGTGAGTGTCGGACCTTCGTCGCGGGCTCGGTCGAGGGCCGCGAGCAACGGCTGCGCTTCGAGTAGCGGCCTCACGAGCGCGTACGTCTGCGTCCAGTCGACCGATGCCTGTTGGGCCGCAACCGCGCGAATGCTGGCGTCGTGAATCTGATTGAACAGCGACTGCGGATCGCCGCCGCTCATTTGGCCCGCGCAGTTCCAAAGTGGTCCCCAGGTCGGAACGAGGCCAAACAGCGCCGAGTTCTGGCGGCAATACGCGCGTGCGTTCTGAGCACGCAGCTCGGCGTAGGTCACGAGCGCTCCTTCACGGATGTCGCAGGGCCGGGCGTTTTCACGAGGGCCGCATGAATCTCGTCGATCTTTTGCGGCATCGTTTCGACGTTGTGGACGAAGGTTGCAAAGCGCGACCAGGCCCTGCCGACGCCGAGCGTTTTAGCGCCTGCGAAGAGGAATTGCGGCCCCAGCAGACCGACAACAATCGCCACCACCCACCGCACCAGCGACGGCTGCACGACGATGTTCACGTCCTCGGTCGTCGAGAAAACGTCGAAGTGCCAGAGTGCCCACAGTGCGATTCCCATGCAGGCGATCGACACGACGGCCAGCACCAAGCCTTGCTTTTGCAGTGTGTCTGTCATCAGGTGGCGCCTGCCGTTCCGGGTCCGCTGCGGTCTCCCTTGTGGCGGAACGGAGACGAAGCTTGAGTTTTTCGTGGGGTCGTCGTCGGCGGTGCGCTGTCGTAATCCGCCGGCAGCGAAATGCCGACGATGGGCCCAACCTTTGCGCCAAGTGTGAGCGTGTGGCCGATCACGGCCTCGGCGACCTTCGCGGAACAAACCTGCCGCACGTCGGTGCCTAAGCGTTTGGGATCGTGCCGAGCCCAGTGGCCGTCGCGATCGAGAATCGGCTCAACGCTCCAGATCGAATACGAGAGCGGGTTCTCGTAGCGGTCTCGTGTCACCCAGATCCTTGTCAGAGTTTCTCGGGCGCTTTGCCTCGCTGCCGTCATGGCGTCACCTCCGCCTTCGGTTGCGACTCGTTCTCGGTGCCGCGTTGGATCGCGTCGTACACTTCTTGACGATGCACGGAGATGTGCTCGGGCGCGGTCACGCCGAGCCGGCAATGTCCTTTTCGGCACTCGACGACCGTGACCACGATGTTGTCGGCGATCACGATTCGTTCGTCGGTGCGTCTGCCCAGAATCAGCATGGATGAGTCCTTTCAGGTGAGGCGGTTGATCAATTTCGCTGCGTCCAGACCCAGCACAGGCCGAGCGCGGCCAGGCAGACGCTGAGCCAGGTCGTCAACGGTGTTCCTTCGAGCGCGAGTCGCGGGTCGGTGCGGAAGGGTTCGCCGGAGGCCGGTCCGTTTGACGATTGATTTCGGCGATGACGTCGTCCTTCACGCCTTGCGTCGTCAGTTCCGAAACGCGATTGATGCCCTCGGCCAATCGCCCGAGGTGCGTGCGGAGGTCGTTGTCGTGCTGAATGTGGAACAGCCGCAGATCGGTCTTCGCGCTCGATACGCAGTTCTGCGTCTGAGCAATCGCCCCGAGCACCTGCACAAAGGCGGTGTGCCCGAAGAGATAGAGCACGAGAAACCCGACGCCCCACGGCACAGGCAGCGTGCCCGTCACCATCAAGGCCCCGTCGCCGATCACCAGGATCAGCGTCAACACGCACAGAAATGTCCCACCCAAGCGGCTCAGCACGCCGTCACGATCGTCCACGCGTTTGGTTCCTTTTTGCCGGTGGCCAGTTCAATCGGCTGTGTGCCACTGCTGAGACGCTTCGGCTCAGCAGTGCCCATTTGCGGAAAGCGATCAACGTCGACCGCTCTTAGATTCGTTTGCAGTTGAGGTGCTGCCCTTGAAGACACTGCTGAGAGGCAGCCGCTCAGCAGTGGCACACAAATATGAGTTCAGGCCCACGGCCGAGCGTCAGTCGTCGCCGCTTGTCGCTCCGCCGCTTCTCGGTTCAGTCGGCCACGGCGGATGGCCCGGTTTGCTGCCGAGGCCGGCCGTC
>DASRXU010000403.1:0-12915 GCA_035687365.1 Planctomycetaceae bacterium
CCTCTCGGCCGACCTGCTAGGTGATCGGCTCGTCAACCGGATGGTGGAGATCTGGCTCAAGACCGAATTCGAAGGCGGGCGCCACGCGCGGCGGCTCGAAAAGATCGCGCTCTACGAACATCATACCGGCGCGCCAACGACGCTCGGTTCGAACTCACCGCCACCCGCATGACGGAGTTGTCATCTCGGACCATTCGGAAGATCGCGCGACCAGATTTCGCTCCGGGAAGTATCGCTCGCGGCCTTGTTCAATTGGCTCGCTTCTCAGGGAACGGCGCTCAATGTATGGTGTTCGTCGTCGCGGCTGAGATCCGGGGCTGCGACTCACCTCTGCCTGTGTTCACAGGAATTCATTTGTCGGCCCAGTCGGTTTGTCGGAAGGGGAATGCTGAGGATGGATCTCAACGCGTTGAAGTACGCCAAATCCCATGAGTGGGTCCTGGTCGAGGGACAGACGGCGACCGTGGGCATCACCGATTTCGCCGTCCACCAACTGACCGACCTCGTCCATATCGAGCTGCCCCGCACGGGTCGCGCCATTCGCCAGGGCGAGACCTTCGGTGAAGTGGAGAGCGTCAAAGCAGTCAGCGACTTGTACGCGCCAGTGACTGGCGAAATCACGGCGGTGAACGAGACGCTTGCCGATGATCTCGGAATCCTTTCGGACGATCCCTTCGGCAAAGGCTGGATGGTCAAATTCAAAGTGACTGACGCGTCCGCGCTCACCAGCTTGATGAATCGTGCCGCTTACGAGAAGTTTTGCGCGGACGAGAGTGAGCACGCGTGACGTACCTCTTCACTACGCCCGATCAGCGGCGCGAGATGCTGCAGACGATCGGCGCGAAATCGATCGACGAGCTGTTTGATCAGGTCCCCCCTGATTGCTGCCTTGGCCGGCCGCTCGAATTGCCCCCGCCGCTGGCGGAAATGGACCTCGAGCGCGAAGTTCGGTCCCTCGCGGGAAGAAATGTGGCCGGCGGCGACCGCGTCTGCCTGATGGGCGGCGGCGTTTACGATCACTTCATTCCCGCGGCCGTCGACGAAGTCGTCTCGCGCGGCGAATTCTACACGGCCTACACGCCCTATCAGGCCGAGGCCAGCCAAGGGAGCTTGCAGGCGTTTTTCGAGTACCAGTCGCTCATCTGCCGCCTCACGGGGATGGACGTTTCCAATGCCAGCATGTATGAGGCCGGAACCGCGGTGAGCGAAGCGGCCTTCATGTCGATGCGGGTGACCAGCCGCCACGACAAGGTGGTGGTGCTCGGCTCGTTGCACCCGGAATATCGCGAGGTGCTCAACAGCTACCTGTCGAATCTCAAATGCGAATTGGTCGTGATCCCGACGCCAGAAGGAACGGCCGACCTCGCCGCAGTAAAGAAATCGCTCGACGACAAGACGGCTTGCTTGGTGTTCCAGCATCCGAACTTCTTTGGCTGTCTCGAAGAGGCGCACCAACTGTGCGAAATGGCCCGTTCGGTCGGGGCGCTGTCGGTGGCCGCCTTCGATCCGATCAGTCTCGGCCTATTGCAGCGGCCCGGCGACTACGGAGCCGATGTCGCGGTGGCGGAGGGGCAGTCGCTCGGCATACCCATGCAGTACGGTGGGCCGTTTCTGGGAATCTTCGCTTGCCGAAATGATTTCGTCCGCAAAATGCCGGGTCGGCTCGTCGGCCGCACGAACGATCGCCTGGGGCGTCCGTGTTATTCGCTGACGCTGCAGGCTCGCGAGCAACACATTCGGCGCGAGAAGGCCACAAGCAATATCTGCACGAATCAGGGTCTGCTCGCGCTGCGGGCGACCGCCTACCTGGCGCTCGTCGGTCCGCAGGGGCTCAAAGAAGCGGCCGAATTGTGCTGCCGCAAGGCGCACTACGCCGCCGAACGACTTGCGAATATTCCGGGCGTGAGACTGGCGTTCGACCGGCCGTTCTTCAAGGAATTCACCTTGCAGTTCGCCGGGGGAGCGGAAGCCATTTTATCGAAGGCGCGTCGGGCCGGATTTGATCTGGGACCCGGACTGTCACGATTCGGCGCCGGAGTGAGCACTGCTCTCAAAGATGCCGTGCTCGTGGCGGTCACGGAAAAACGGACGAAGCAAGAAGTTGACGATCTGGCCGCCGCGCTCGGCAGTTGAAATTGCGCGGCAAAGGGAGGCGGACGAACGAGGGCCATGCGGAACCTGTTGGCAACCAAACCGCTGTTCGAGCTGGCGCATCCCGGCCGACGGGGCTCTACGTTCCCAGCCAGCGACGTCCCCGAGCGCCCAATCGAATCGCTGATCCCGAAGTCACAACTCGCGACGGCCGCCCCCGAATTGCCGGAATTGGCCGAGCCGGACGTGATTCGCCACTTCGTCAATCTGTCGACGCTCAACATGTCGGTCGACACGCATTTCTATCCGCTCGGCAGTTGCACGATGAAGTACAACCCGAAGCGGCACGAACGGCTCGCCCGTTTGCCCGGGATCGGCGACCTGCATCCGTACCAGGTCGACGAAGCGGCCCAAGGCATGCTGGCGACCTTGTTCGAGATGCAGCAGATGCTCGCGGAGATTTCCGGCCTGCCCGCCGTTTCGCTTCATCCGGCGGCAGGCGCGCAGGGTGAACTGACTGCGCTGTTGGTCGCCGCCGCATATTTTCGCGACAAGGGCGAGCATCGCACGAAAGTTCTGTTTCCGGAAAGTGCCCACGGCACCAATCCGGCGAGTGCCGCGCTCGCCGGCTTCGAGTGTGTGCAGCTCAAAGGATCGGCCCACGGCCTCGTCGATCTCGACGTGCTGAAGTCGCACCTCAACGAATCGGCGGCCGTCTTCATGATCACCAATCCCAATACGCTGGGACTGTTCGAACCGGAGATTGGTCGCATCGCGCGGATGCTGCACGACGTCGGCGGGTTGGTCTACATCGACGGCGCGAACATGAACGCCATCCTGGGCATCACGCGGCCCGGCGACTTCGGCGGGGACATGATGCACTTCAACGTGCACAAAACGTTTACCGGACCGCACGGGGCCGGCGGACCAGGGGCCGGGCCGATTGCGGTTCGCGAATTTTTGGCCGATTATCTTCCGTCGCCGATTGTCGTGCGGTCGGAGGCGTCAGCCGAAAAGCCCACCTATCGCTTGGGGACGCCCGCGAAGTCGATCGGGCGGATGCGGACTTATTTTGGCAACGTCGGCATTCTGTTACGGGGCTACTTTTACCTGCGGACGCTGGGCGCGGAAGGCTTGAGGGCCGTTTCCGAAAATGCCGTCTTGAACGCGAATTACCTGATGGCCAAGTTGGCCGACGTGCTGCCGACGCCACACGGCAAGCGTTGCATGCACGAGTTCGTTGCGTCGGCACGCAACCTTCAAAGGGAGCGGGGCATCTCAGCGATGGATATCGCCAAGCGACTACTCGACTATGGCTTCCACGCTCCGACCGTCTACTTCCCCCTGGTCGTGCCGGAAGCGATGATGATGGAGCCGACCGAAACGGAGTCGAAAGAAACGCTCGACGCTTTTTCGGACACGCTGCACCGCATTGTCAGCGAAGATCCCCAGCTTCTTCATGAGGCGCCGCACTCCACGCTCGTCAGCCGGCCTGACGACGTGCAAGCGGCCCGTAAGCCGATCCTGAAATGGGAACCGTCCGCGTCGTAATCGAGTCGGAGCCTCAGGACGGCGTTCGCAATATGGCCGTTGACGAGGCGCTCCTCGAAGCGGCCCTCGAACGCGGCGAATGCACGGTTCGCTGGTATCGCTGGCGTGAGGCCACGGTCTCGCTGGGCTACTTTCAGGACGCCCAAGCAACCGCCACAATCCCCGGCATTTGCGATTTGCGAATCGTCCGCCGACTCACGGGCGGCGGCGCGATACTGCACCATCACGAATGGACCTACTCCTGCACGGTTCCGCCCGGCAATCCTTTGGCGGAAAATCCGACGCAGATTTACGACCGCGTGCACGAGGAAATTGTGTCGGCGTTAGCAGAGCAGGGGGTCCGCTCGGCAATGCGCGGAGAGGCCTTGGCTGAACGCGAGGGGACATTCTTGTGCTTCGGTCGCGGCGACCCGCGCGATATCGTGCTCAAGGGACACAAAGTCCTCGGCAGTGCTCAGCGCCGCCGACGCGGGGCCGTCTTGCAGCATGGCAGCCTGCTGCTTCACCGCAGCGAACACGCGCCCCAGTTTCCTGGGCTGATCGATCTCGAGCCAGAGAGCCGGGACTTAGACGCGGCAATCAATCTCGAGTTTGTGAGCCAACTCGGCGCAGCGATTGGAGCTCTCTTGGGCAAGGTGGTGATCGGCGACGACTATCCGACTGCAGTCGAAGAGCGTGTGAACGCTCTGTTGCCAAAGTATCGCGAGCTTACGTGGAGCCGCCGCGAATCGGGTGGCCCCCGTGAATCGGGTGGCACTGGCGGCTTGCCCGCCAGTGTTCCTCAATAACGCGCGAGGCTCAGGTCAAAACGAACGACGGGGCGTGCAGCGAGGTCGCGATCTATCGTCAACTCAAGCGTCGCCTCGAAGGAAATACCACTGGCGGACAAGCCGCCAGTGCCACCCGAAACGCACGTGCTTGCGATCAAGCCGTCTTCGCCAGCACCAGGCAGGCGTTGTGGCCGCCGAAGCCGAAGCTGTTTTTGAGCACGCGATTGATCTTCATCGACCGGGCTTCGTTCGGCACGTAATCGAGGTCGCAGGCCGGGTCGGGATGCTCCAGATTGATCGTCGGCGGGGCGACCTGGTGCTGCATGGCCAGGATTGAAGCGATGGCCTCGACTCCGCCGGAGGCGCCCAGCAGGTGGCCGATCTGGCTTTTCGTGCTGGAGACCGCCAGCTTTCGCGCGTGATCGCCGAAGACGGCTTTGATCGCCATCGTTTCGGCCTTGTCGCCCAGTGGTGTGCTCGTGCCATGGGCGTTGATGTAATCGATTTTGTCGGGATCGATCTGGGCGTCCTTGAGAGCACAGGCCATCGCCCGGGCGGCGCCGCGCCCCTCGGGGTCGGGCGCCGTCATATGATTGGCGTCGGCCGTCATGCCGTAGCCCGTGATTTCGGCCAGCAGCGTGGCGCCACGGCTCTTGGCGTGCTCGTATTCTTCAAGCACCAGTACGCCGGCCCCTTCGGAAAGCACAAACCCGTCGCGCTCGGCATCGAACGGGCGGCTCGCCTTTTCAGGCTCAGCGTTGTGCGTCGAGAGGGCGTTCATGCGGGCGAAGCCCGAGAGGCACATCGGTGTGATGGCCGCTTCGCTGCCGCCGGCCACCATCACGTCGGCCATGTCGTGTTGAATCAGTCGAAAAGCGTCGCCGATGGCGTTGGTCGCCGTGGCGCAGGCGGTCGCAACCGCGCTGTTGGGTCCGCGCAGGCCCCAGCGGATCGACACGTTGCCGCTCGCCGCGTTGACGATCAACTTGGGGATCATGAAGGGAGAGACGCGCGAGGGGCCCCGCTCGTAGAGCTTCGAGTGCTGTTCCTCGATCTCGTGCAGGCCGCCGATGCCGCTGCCTAACAACGTGCCGTGGCGGTAGGGGTCGCCCTGCTTGAAGTCGATCCCCGAGAGTTCGATGGCCTTGTGCGAGGCGACCATCGCAAACTGGACGAAGCGGTCGAGGCGGCGGATTTCTTTGCCGTCGAGCGCGAGATAATCTTCGGGGCAAAAATCGCGAATTTCGCCGCCGAAGGTGACCTTGAAGTCGGTCGTGTCGAACCGCTTGAGAGGTCCGACCCCGCTTTTCCCGGCGCAGATCCGATCCCAGAAGTCGGCTAACTCGCAGCCGAGGGCGGTGACAAGGCCCGCGCCGGTCACCACGACGCGCCTCTTCATTATTTACTTCTTCTCGTCGATGTACTTGATCGCGTCGCCGACCGTCTTGAGCTTTTCGTAGTCGTCGTCGGGGATGGTAATGTCGAACTCGTCTTCGAGTTCCATCACCAGCTCGACCACGTCGAGTGAGTCGGCCTTGAGGTCCTCGATGATCGAGCTTTCGAGTTTGACCTCTTCCTTCGGCACCCCCAATTGCTCGCTTACGATGCCGATGACTTTTTCTTCAACGATTGTCGACACCCCGTTACCCTCCCAACAGCAAATTGATCGTGGCTTTTACTACAGAGCGAATGTGTATCTGCGAATTCCGTATTTCTCAGCCGCGGTCAGAGTGCCGCTCGGGCACGGACTGTCCGCGTGTCGTCGTCGTCACGCAAGCAGGACCGTCGCCAGGCGGACGTCGTTGACCGCCGGCAACATCGCTCGGACGGACTCCCTTCACCGCCGTTTGAAGCGGCATCGCAAGTCCGAAGCACGTGCGAAGATATAGCTCGTCGGAAGGCTCCTGTAAACAGGAAACGGCCAGGTTGAGACCTGATTCTGCGGGCTAGCCGCCGGGCTGCTGGGGACCTTTCGTGCGGCTAGCCCGCACGAAGAGCTTACGGCTCACGGAGAATCGTTCACAGTGTGGCAATCGACCTTGCGATCGATGCGTTTCAAAAGCCCCCGCAGGACCTTTCCGGGGCCAATTTCGTAGAACTGGTTCACCCCCTGGCCGAGGAGAGACCGCATCGAGTCCTCCCACCGTACGGGGCTGACGACCTGCCGAACCAGGTTCTGTCGGATGGTTTCGGGATCGTCGTGAAACTGGGCATCGACGTTGGAAATCACCGGAACTCGGGGCTTAGAGATGGCGACCGAGGCCAGGGCCTCAGCCAGCCGTTCGTCGGCCGGCTTCATCAGTTTCGTGTGGAAGGCCCCCGCCACCGTCAGGGGAACTGGCTTGCCCCCTTCGGCCGTGGCTAATTCGGCCGCCGCCTGACAGGCGGCTTTCTCCCCCGACAGGGCCAGATTTCCGGGACAAAGAAAGTTGGCGATCTCGATGTAGCCGGCCGAGGAGGCCCGGTCGCGGATCGATTCGACCTTTTCGCGGTCCAGAAGCAGGACGCTGACCATCCCGGAGGGCGTCTTGTCCGAGGCCTGCTGCATGGCCTCGCCGCGGCGCTGAACGATGCGCAAACCATCGGCGAAAGACATCGCGCCGGCAAACACCAGAGCCGTGTATTCACCCAAGCTCAAACCGGCCGCAACTTCGCACGACGCAACCGCCTGCGGGTTTTCGGCGCGGAGTAATTCGAGGGCTGCCAGACTCGTGACAAAGATCGCGGGCTGGCTGACCGCCGTGGTGTCCAGTTCGGCCGCCGGCCCCTCGAAGCAGAGCCGCGACAGGCCGAAGCCCAAGATTTCGTCAGCTTGCTCGTAAAGGTGCCGCGCGGCCGGAAGTTTTTCGGCAATCGCCCGGCCCATGCCGACGTGCTGCGCACCTTGCCCGGGGAAGAGAAACGCGATTTTGCCCACGCGTCAGGCCTCCACCCCCACGGCAAGCTCTTCGACGATCTGCGCGTTGATATGGCGATGGTTGAAGGTGGTCGCCGCTCGCAAGGCGTTGGTGATCGAACGGGCGTTGCTCGAGCCGTGACAGATGATGCAGATGCCGTCGATCCCCAGGAGCGGAGCGCCGCCGTGCTCGTGGTACTGATACCGGCGAGCCAAATCGCCCAACATGCGGCCGGCCATTTCCCGGTCTTGATCGAGCCGCGCAACCACGTCCTGCTGGAACGTCCGGACAAAGTATTCGGCAATTCCTTCGCTCACCTTCAGCACGACGTTGCCAACAAAACCTTCGCAAATCAGCACGTCCGCCTCGCCCTGATACAGGCCGCGGCCTTCGACGTTGCCGATGTATTGTTCCTTGAACCGGCCTTGCTGCAGCAGCGCATGCGTTTCCCGGCAGAGATCGGTGCCCTTGCCGTCCTCACTGCCGATGTTGATCAGGCCCACTCGCGGTTCTTCGATGCCCAGGATGTTTCGGGCGTAGATGGCTCCCATCACCGCGTACTGATACAGGTGCTCGGGCCGAGCTGCCGGATTGGCGCCGACGTCCATCAGCACAGAGCGTCCGCGGAGGTTCGGAAGCGCGACCGCAATGCCCGGCCGCTTGACTCCCTTCAAATAGAGCCGAGTCCGCATGCCGGCGGCCACCACAGCTCCGGTGTTGCCAGCGCTAACCACCGCGTCGACGGCCCGCTCCGCCATCAGCCGCCAACAGACGGCGATCGACGAGTTGGGCTTACGCCGGAGGGCTTCTGTGGGCTTTTCCTCCATCCCGATACATCCCTCGGACGGGACGACTTTGAGCCGATCGCCGGTATAACCGCGCTCGGTCAGTTTGGCAGAGAGGAGGCAGGGGTCGCCCACAAGATCGACTTCGAGGTCCGGGTTGGCCTCAAGCGCGACGAGGGCACCGTCAATATTCGGATCGGGAGCGTAGTCGCCCCCGAGGGCGTCGAGCGCAATCCGCATAGCAGGCTTTTCCTTAGCCGCTATTCCGCAGTCGCCACGAGGGTTCGACCTTGGTAATAGCCGCAATGGGGGCAGACCATATGGCTTGGGGCCGGGGTCTGACACTGGGGACAGTAAACCAACTGAATTGGCTTGACCGCGTTATGGCTGCGGCGTTTGCGGGAGCGCGAGTGTGAATGTCGTCTTTTGGGGACTGCCATGGACCAAATTTTCTAATTAAGAATCCCAAAAACGAAATTGACGCCCGCGTGTCGCAAACCGACACAGCTTTACCCAGCCTGCGCGGACGAGCACCCAGAGGTGCTCTTGCTCAGGCATCCTACGCAAAGCGGTTTCACACTGTCAAGCACGTACTTTTACGCATGTTTTGGAAATCCTTCCTCTAAGTAAGTCGTAATGCAGGCGCGAATATCACGCAGAAAATCGCCGGGACCGGACAATTTAAAGCCGGCACGGCATCAGGGCGCGAAATCGCCAGATTCGTTCGCGCGCGACGCGTCAGTTGGTCGCGTACTGCGCGGAAGCGGCCACGCGGGGCTCGGGAGCCGCCGAGCCATTCAGGCTGCAGCTCTCGAACGACGATCTTGATGCCGTTGCGGGGACGCATTGTGACCGACGGCACCAATTTCAGCGTTTGGCCGGGCACCAACTCCAGCCGGAAGCGCTGAGCGATCGTGGTGAGCAGCAACACGGCCTCCATCATCGCGAAGTTGCTGCCGATGCAAATTCGCGGTCCGTCACCGAACGGGAAGTAGGCGCAGCGGGGCAACTGCTTAGTCTGCTCTTCGTCCCAGCGCGATGGCCGGAAACGTTCGGGCTCGGGCCAGAAGCGTGGATCGCGCTGCACGACCCATTGCGCCATCAGCACCTGCGCGCCCTTCTTGATCGGGTAACCGGCGATCTCGACATCTTCGGTCGCCTCGCGGCCGAGCGTCCATGCGGGTGGATACAGCCGCATCGATTCCTTGATGATGTTTTCCGCGAAGTGCAACGACGCAACATCACCAACGCTGGGCGAGCGATCACCCAACACACGGTTGAGTTCCGCGTGCAGCGTCTCTTCGACGTCCGGATTCGTCGCGAGCGAATAAAACGTATACGACAGGGTCAGAGCCGTCGTCTCGTGCCCGGCCAGGAACAGCGTGAGCAACTCATCGCGCAGCTCAGTGTCCGACATTTTTCGGCCTTGCTCGTCCTCGGCGCAGAGGAGGCGGGAAAGCAGATCGCTACGATTGCCCAAGCCTTCCGCGCGCCGCTCGCGAATGATCTTAAACATCAATTCGTCGAGTACGCTCAAGGTGCGCCGAAACCGCAGATTCGTCGGCGTGGGGACGTGCCGCCACTTCGGCCACATCGAAAGCGGGTTCGCATAAAACAGCATCGCCGCCTCGAGCGTGTTGCCAATGCTGCCTTCTTCATCGTCGACTTCGACGTCAAACAATGTCTTGGTGACGATCTGCGAGGTGAGTCGCATCATATCGGTGTGCAGGTTGCGAGTTTCGCCCGGCTTCCAGGTCGCGATCATGCGCTCGGTATGCTCGACCATGGTCGTCGCGTATTGCTGGATTTGCTTCGCTTGAAACGCCGGCTGCGCCATGGCTCGCGCTCGCCGCCACTCTTCGCCTTCACTCGAGAGCAACCCGTTGCCCAACAAGGGGCGCAAGGCCTCCATGTAGAAATCTTTTTTGAACACGCGGTGCTTGTGGCGCAGGATCTCTTCGATCTGGTCCGGGTGGTTGAACATGTAAACCGGCATGCCGAACCCGGGCAGCAGCACCACGTCTCCGTACTGCCGAGCCATCCGCGTCATGTAGGCCAACGGATCACGACAGTAGTCCACGAACCGCAAGGGAGCGACAAATCTTCCGGTCGGCCCGGGCGGAAGCTGCGTCTGCGTCATCAGTGTCGTCCCCGAAGCGGTTCAACGGTTCGATGCGACCTATTCAATTCACTTCAATTCAACGATTTGAGCATGAGTTCGATGTCGTCGTCCGCGGTCGAGGTCATCGGTGTCTGATAATACATCGCGATCACCCCCTTGTCGGTGACCAGATTCTCGATGCTAACCACTCGCACTTCCTTGTGACCTTCCACGCGATAAGAGGTGGCGACCTTCACTTTCTCGGTTTGACCGCGGATTGGAACTTCGCGTGTCTCAGTGTCTTTCCAGCGTTCGGTCTCGAATTGTGGAAAGTACTGCTGCAGCGCCGATTGCAGAACCTGGTTGGCCCGGTTGCCCCTCTCGTGCGCCCATTCGGGCAGGCAACGGGCAATGGCCAGGCAGGCCGGGTCAGAGGTCTCTTTGAAGGGCGTGTAGACGACCATCGTCATCACGTCGGGTCGGGTCACCATCAGCTTGGGCCATAGGCGCGCCGGCACCTCGACCTTCAGCATCTCTTGACCCAGAGGAGCAATGATTTTGGCGTCGGACTCGGTCTTGTCGCCGTAGCGAGAGTAATAGAAGGCGCCGCCCACGCCCGCTGCCACGATCAGCGCAAGCACGAAGGCCATTTGCACGGCTTTTTTTCGACCCGAAGCCCGAATGGGCCGACTGCTGGGTTCGCCGGTCGCGAGTGGGGACATGAATCGAGCCCCGAATCTGGGAGGGAATTTCGCAGAGCCCGCGACGGAGAAAGCGCTGAACCGACTACTGAGCGCCAAGAACAGACGTTTCAGAGTTTACGCCTTGACGCTCGCAGCAACAATCATCTGGTGCCGGCGAGCGCGCCGAAATCTAGCCACCTTCCCTTCACTTCCGTCCCCGGAAACCGGACTCTCGTTACGGTCGACCCGGGTCCTACAACAGCGTCGACCGTTTCATTTTGGGCACCGGTCGGATGGCCCGCCTCGGATTCGGCAAAGGAGGCCGGTTTCGGTGCTCTTGACGCTTGCGGCTGGCCGATTTATTCTGAAGTCAGACATCAACGTTCGTTGAAGTGTTCGCACCCAACGCCTGCCTGATGTCGACATCCCACCCGGAATTTGCCCGCCGCCGCTGCGAGCGCGTTCCGACGACCTGCCTGCAAACACTCCGATTCGGCATCTTCGAGGAACCCAACCTGCGATGCTGACGCTGCTTGGATCCAAAACTCCGTATTGCGACGGTCTTTCGCGCCGCACGTTCATGAAGATCGGCGGCCTCTCGATGAGTGCCGTGGGAGGAGTCGGTCTACCGACGATCCTCCGCGCCGAAGCTGCTAGTAATTCTCCCAAGAAATCGCGACAGAAGGCGGTCATCAACGTCTTCCTCGCCGGCGGGCCTCCGCACCAGGATCTCTGGGAAATCAAGACCGAGGCGCCCAAAGACATCCGCGGCGAATTCAGCCCGATCTCGACCAAAATCCCCGGCATTCAGATCGGCGAATGCTTCCCGCGGATTGCGGCGCAAATGGACAAGTTCGCCATCATCCGCTCGGTGACCGGCTGCGTCGATAATCACGACGGCTATCAGTGCATGAGTGGCTGGCCGCGCCGCGACAGCGTGTCGATTGGCGGACGTCCCAGCATTGGCTCGATCGTCGCGAAAGTGCAGGGGCCGTCCCAACCGTCGATCCCTCCGTTCGTGGCGCTGGCCGACAACACGAGTCATCGTGAATGGTCCGAGCCTGGCTCGCCCGGCTTTCTCGGTTCGGCCTATCAAGCGTTCAAGCCGAACGGGCAGGGGATGGCCGACCTGCGTCTCAACGGTGTGACGCTTGACCGACTGCAGGACCGCAAGGCGCTCTTGCGAGGACTCGATCACCTCAAGCGGTCCGCCGACTCGAGTGGCGCGCTGATGGGAATGGACGCGTTCTCTGAAGCGGCCTTCGGCGTTTTGACTTCGAACAAGCTGGCCGACGCCCTCGATCTGACCAAAGAAGACCCGCGAATCCTCACCCGTTACGGCGACGGTAAACCGTACAACTTCCAGTACGACGGCGCGCCGACGGTCAATCATCACTTGCTGATCGCGCGCCGTCTGGTGGAAGCGGGCGTTCGCTGCGTGACCCTCTCCTACGGCCGCTGGGACAGCCACGGCGATAATTTCGGTCTCGTTCGCGATCACGGTCCCAAGCTCGATCAGGCCGTCACCGCCCTGGTGCAGGATCTCGAGGAGCGCGGACTGCTGGAAACGACGACCGTCGTCGTGTGGGGCGAGTTCGGTCGCAGCCCACGAATCAACAAGTCCGCCGGCCGCGATCACTGGTCGCGCGTCAGCTGCGCTCTGTTAGCCGGCGGTGGAATGCGGACCGGACAGGCGATCGGTGCGACGAATCGTCTCGGCGAATACGCGGCCAGCCGACCGGTCCATATCCAGCAGATCGTTTCGACGATCTACAACAACCTGGGGATCGATCCAAACACCATTACGGTGAACGATCCGACCGGCCGCCCGCGCTATTTTGTCGACGTCCGCGAGCCGGTGCACGAGTTGGCGTGATCGCTGAGTCGATCTCGCGCCCGATGCACTTCCTCGCGCCATGGCTTCCGCTTGCGGCGGTGCCCGATTGTGGTGCCGTGATTCGCCTGAGAGTGCTCGGGCGATAGAATCGGGGCCTCTTTGTGTTTCTCGTTTCTCGGAGGCGCCGATTGTGCGGCCTC
>DASRXU010000404.1:0-16026 GCA_035687365.1 Planctomycetaceae bacterium
GATCACAAGGTCCTGGGCGACGAGAGCCCCAAGACGGCTGAGATGCTGACCAACGTGGCGGCGATCGAGCGATTGAAAGGGGATTACGCGAAGGCCGAAGCCCTATATCGCCAGGCACTCGAAATCGACAAGAAAGTTGTCGGTGACAACAGCGTCATCACCGTGCAGACAATCGGCGGTTTGGCGCTGGTCTACGAATCCCAGGGGCAGTTCGTGAAAGAGGAACCGCTGCTGCGCCAGGCACTGGAAACCAGCACCAAGATCCGCGGAGAAAAGCATCCAGACACGGTCAGGCTGCTTAACCATCTCGCGTTCGTCTACACGGCGACGGGCGACGCGCAGAAGGCCGAGCCGCTGTCGCGACGCGCGCTCGAAATCAGTGAACAGTACTTCGGCGATGCGCTGCGGGGGCAATCCGAGCGCCGCCAGTTGGCACTCGCGCACACATTGCGGTCCTCCCTCGACGCGTACTTGACCTACTCGGCCCAGGGGAGCGCGGCCGACGTCTATCGGCGCGTGCTGGGATGGAAAGGGGCCGTCTTCATGGGGCAACTGGCGTCGCGAGCCATGCGCCATCGCCCCGACCTGAAACGGCTGTTTCACGAGCTGGAAGTGGTCAGCGCGCGGTTGTCGACGCTGGCGATGCGCGGCCCCAAGGAAAAGCTGCGAGTGACTTGGGAGCGCCAGATCTCCGACCTCTCGGATCGCAAAGAGGAATTGGAGCGAGACTTGTCGAGCAAGAGCGACGAGTTTCGTCGAGAGAAATCTCTGCTGCAGATGGATCCCCGCGAGTTGCAGCGCGCTCTGCCGCCGGGGGTCGCGCTCATCGACTATTTGGAGTATCAGCACTCGAGCATGCCGGCGAGCGGGAAGGGCCTGCGTGTTCACGAGCAGCGCCTGGCGGCGTTCGTCGTCCGTCGGGACAGGCCGATCGAACGCTTCGAGCTGGGCCCGATCGCCGCGGTCTCGGCAGCAATCGACGCGTGGCGAAAGAATATCCAGCTCGACCTCATTGAGCCGGTCGCTGGCGCCCCCTCGGCGCGATTTTCCGGTCCGCCGGACCACTATCTGAAAGATCGCCTTTGGGCGCCGCTACAGAAGTCACTCGCGGGGGCCACGACCGTTTTGATCTCGCCGGACGGAGTGCTCAATCAAATTCTGTTGGCCGCCCTGCCAGGCGAGAAGCCTGGAACGTACCTGCTTGAGGAACGGTTACTTGTCAACGTGCCGGTGCCGCGGCTGCTGCCGGTCCTGTCGGCGTATCCCGAGCGACGCGGACCCGTGCCAGACGACCAATCCCTGCTGCTCGTGGGCAACGTGCAATACGGCGGCGATCCCGGCCGCCCGGAGGGTGTGATGATCGCCGGCCGGTCCGCGAATCGCGGCGGAGATTCCGGCGAGCTGTCGTTTGCGGAGCTGCCCGGATTCGTGACGGAGTCGACGGCCATCCAGGAAAGTTTCAAGCAGGAGTTTCACGACGGCCAGTTCCAGATGCTGGGACGTGACCAGGCGACCGAGGCGGCGTTTCGCCGTGCGGCACCGCACTATCGCTACATGCATTTGGCCACGCACGGGTTCTTCGCACCTCGCAGCGTGACGTCGGCCCTGTCGCCTACCGCGGAGAGTGCTGATAGCGGGTTCGGTGCATTCGGTCGCCAAGGAATCCGTGGCTCGCACCCCGGGCTGCTGTCGGGCATCGCGCTCAGCGGCGCCAATGCGCGCGACTCCAAGGGAGGGGACGACGGCATCCTGACCGCTATGGAAGTGGCCGGGCTGGACCTCGAACGAGCAGAGCTTGTCGTGCTGTCAGCTTGTGAAACGGGGCTCGGCGCGGTGGCCGGGGGCGAAGGCGTTTTGGGTCTGCAGCGCGCTTTTCAGATTGCGGGAGCACGAAACGTCGTGGCCAGCCTCTGGAAGGTCGACGACCAGGCGACGGCCCAATTGATGAGACTATTTTATCACAAGCTCTGGGCAGAAAAGAAAACACCAGCCGTTGCACTGCGCGAGGCTCAGCTTTGGATTCTCAATCATCCCGATCAAAGACTATCAGCCGCTCGAGGTGTGGACTTCGATAAGGTGCGTCAATTGCCAGGCAACGGCCGGCGCGCCCCATCTGAAAAACGGATGCTCCCGTATTTCTGGGCTGGGTTTGTGATCTCCGGGGCCGGACTATGAGTGGACCAGTAACAGTGACTACCTTTGCTATTCCGAATTCTCAATCGTTTTTCGGCATGGCTAACAAAGGACCTTATTTGCGGGAGCAGCGCTCGCTGATCGCGCGCTTTGTCCGATTTCGAGCAGCCCGCGATCGATCTTCCGTCAATCGAGTTTCAAAAACTCGTCGTTTCCGAGACGTTCCACTTCCCGAACTCCGCAAGATTTCACTCGCTTCGGAGCCTGGGTATTCTGAATTGACACTCTTCGATAGGCATCCGTGTTAGCAGCTATCCTGGGGCAGGCGATTCGCGCGAGGGACGACATGGGACCGCAGCGGCCCTTCGTATCGTGTATTTCGGCAGCTCTTCTTGGGCTTTTCGTGACGCAGTTCGGTCTCTTCGACGAACTGTCCGGAGCGCAAGCCTTCGCCGGCGAGTACGATCGCCCCGCGAAGATGCCGCATCAAAGCCGGTCCGCCGTCCTGGCCACGCACGGCATCGTCGCGACGAGCCAGCCGTTGGCCGCCCAGGTGGGCCTCGACATTCTGCGCGCCGGCGGAACAGCGGCGGATGCCGCGATTGCCAGCTGCGCCATGCTGGGATTGGTCGAGCCGATGGATTGCGGCATCGGCGGCGATTTGTTCGCCATCTACTGGGACAACAAGACACAAAAGCTCTATGGCCTCAATGCCAGCGGCCGCAGCCCCTATGCCCTCAATCGCGAGGTCTTTCGCAGCAAGGGCCTCACTGAGATTCCCGAAGAGGGCGTACTTTCATGGTCGGTTCCCGGCTGCGTTGACGGTTGGGACCAGTTGCGTCAGCGGTTCGGAAAAATGTCGTTCAAGCAGTTGCTGGCCCCCACGATTCAATATGCCGAAGAGGGTTTTCCGGTCTCCGAGGTCATCGCCGGTCTCTGGCAGGCCGAAGAAAAAGGGGCGATGAAATATGACGACACGAAGTCGACGTTCTTTCCCCACGGCCGCCCGCCGGCAATCGGCGAGATCTTTCGGAATGCCAACCTGGCTGCCAGCCTGCGCGCCATTTCGCATAGAGGGCGCGATGCCTTCTATCGCGGACCGATCGCCGAGCAAATCGTCGCGGTTAGCAAGTCGCTGGGGGGGTTTTTCAGTCAGAGGGACTTTGCAGATCACCAATCCGAGTGGATCGAACCGGTCTCGACAAATTATCGGGGCTACGATGTGTGGGAACTTCCGCCGAACGGACAGGGAATCGCCGCCCTCGAGATTCTCAACATTCTCGAGGGCTACGACATTCGCGCGATGGGACGCAACAGCCCCGACTACTGGCACCTGTTCATCGAGGCAAAGAAGCTGGCCTATGCCGACCGGGCCAAATATCTCGGCGACCCGGACTACCACAAGCTGCCCGTCGCGGAGCTGATCTCGAAGGACTATGCCGCCCGCCAGCGCAAGCGGATCGATATGCATCATGCGGCGACTTCGGTCGATCCGGGCGACCCCCTTTTGGCCAAGAAGGGGGACACAATCTATCTCTGCGTCGTCGATAAGGATCGCAACTGCTGCTCGTTGATCCAGAGCAATTACTGGGGTTTCGGCTCCTATGTCGTCCCGGGCAAGACGGGTTTCGTGATTCAAAATCGGGGCTCGCAGTTCTCGCTCGATCCCCAGCACGTCAATTCACTCGAGCCGCACAAACGTCCCTTCCACACAATCATTCCTGCGATGGTGACCAAGGAGGGCAAGCCCTGGCTCTGTTTCGGTGTGATGGGCGGCGATTTTCAGCCGCAGGGGCATACGCAGGTGCTGGTGAACATGATCGATTTCGGGCTGGACGTTCAGGCCGCGGGCGACGCGGCGCGGATCCGCCACGACGGTTCTCAGACACCGACCGGCCAGCCCATGAGACCTCCCGGGGGAACGCTCGACATCGAATCGGGTATTCCGGAGGCGACGATCGCTGAGCTCTTGCACCGCGGCCACCAGATCGATCGCAAGGGAGGGGACACCTTCGGCGGATACGAGGGGATTTGGATCGATCAAAAGCACGGCACGCTCCACGGCGGGACCGAACCACGCAAGGATGGCGCTCCGGTCGGATATTGAGCGCCCGCCCTTCAGACCCGCGCGACTTACGACCTCGCATCGAGTGTCGACGCAGGCTTGTACCGAATCGGCTGACCACTGGCCGTGTGAATTTGCTGGCGAAGAAAAGCAGCCCGGCCCTCACCCTGCCGATCGGCCGCTGACGGATGACGAATGCCCGGGAGGAGTCATCACGCCGCGACCCTCGGTGTTGCGCTTCCGCAATTCCGAAAGCTCCTCCCCTTTTGAGAACGCCATTAAACGACGCATTTTACGAACGACCACGGCATGTTACGGTCGTTACTCCAAGGAAGTGCCCGCTATCGTGACGAGCCTCGCAGCGGGGCACTAAAGAGCGTGGATTGTGCAAGCCCCATTGGACGTCCCTCTCGTTGGAAGAGCCTAGCCAAGCGTGAAACTTGTTAAACTCCAGACCGTAAATGGCAGGCGATGCCTCGCTGTTTGCAAGGGTCGCGTCGATGTTCCTCGGCATCTTTGCGGGTTTCAGTTTGATCGTGACCCTGCGACTGATCGAGCGGTCAACGGCGAGACAAGCCCTGCGGCTGACGGAAAGGAAGGCGGAAATGAACCGATACGTCCTCTTAGTGGCCCTCGCCGCGTGGCTGATCGAAGGCGGCGTTTCCCAGGCGATCGACGATGGCAGTCCCTTGGGCCAGAAGGCGGACTATCTACAGCGGGACTTGCTTGACAAGCACTGGCTGGACGGGCTCTACGTTTCGATCGTCCCCAATGCTCCGGCGGGCACGAAGCTGCCGCATACGGTTAACGAGCCCGGCAACGTCATTCATGCAGGGGTTTGGACCGGGCGTTACCTCGCAGGGGTCGGTTATCAGTTCGCGGTGACTGGCGATCTGGGCGTGCGGGACCAGGGGGGACAGATCCTCAGGGCGCTGCGCATTCTGCAGGAGGTGACGGGCAAGCCGGGGCTTTTGGCGCGCGGTTACGTCAAGGGTCACGGTCCAGTCGCCCAGTATGAGCGGAATGGGAACGACAGCAAAGAATGGCATCAGGGGCAGGGAGCCTACGCTGACTATCGCTTTTACAGCGACGTCAGCGTCGACAATTTCAACGCCGTCCTCTACGGCTATGCGATTTACTACGACCTGGCCGCCGACGCGGAACAAAAGAAAATCATCGCGTACGACGTCGACCGCCTGATGACGCACCTCTTGGACAATCACTGCCGGATCATCGACCTCGACGGCCAGCCGACGCAATGGGGGCACATTGGAATCGACCCCGATCCGTCGCGCGCCGACTACTACAACAAGATTTACTCGCGCCGCTCGCGCGCATTCGGCCGGCAATCCGCCGAAAAGATGCCACTCCGCGCGTCGCTGATGCTCTTGCCCGATTTGCTCATCGCGCATCACATCACTGGCAAAGTTCGCTATCGTGATATGTATCGCTGCGTGATCGAGCGGTTCAAAAACAACCCCGAATCGGATTTCTCCCGTCGACAACGGACACCCGAGCGCGCCGCTCGCACCAATCACAGTTCGGAGGGGCAGGCCTACGAGGCCGTCTACAACGCCATCCGCTACGAACACGATCCCGAGCTTTTGAAAATCTATCGCTCGTGGCTGTCGCAACTATGGGAGGCGAATTGGTCCGAGGGAAACCCTCTGTTCACATACATGACGCTGTCGCTTCTCCCGCTGGATCGCTCGAACGAGCGCGGCGCCGCCGGAATGATGTCAGGGCGCGACGTGCCCCACGCTACGGAGGGGCTGCGGCTGGCGAACGAGACGCTGGCCCTGTATCCCGTCGATCGAGTGATGCGGCCGGTCATGAATTCGATTCGCAAGGATATCGAGATCAGTCCTTTTCGCGACCGGGACGGCCAGCGTCAGGCGTCAAAACCGGTCCCGATCAACGAGCGGCCGCTCGACAACGAATACGCTTGGAAAGGGAGTCCCTATGCGCTCGACGGCTGGTTAAAGCCGATTGTCACTTCGATGGCATTCGCGTGCGACGATCCTCAGGTGGCCTGGTTCGCCGACTCGGCAGGCGGTGCCTATCGCACACTCAACCATGGCCAGTCCTGGGAAAGCATCACAACCGGCTTGAAAGGAGCCACGATCGAGAACCTGGTCGCGTCCAAGGACCGGACGTTTGTGCTATGGGCCCGGACCAATCAGGGTGTCCACGTTTCGCGCGACGGCGGCCTGAGTTGGCGAATCGCCGACGCGGGCGCGGCGCCGGCTGACGCCCAAGAAAAAGTTGAACAACCGATGCCCGACAAATGGCTTGCGGTCGCCGGCCCTGTTTGTGTCCGGATCAACGCGGCCAATCGACTCGAGCGATCCTCGGACGGTGGCAAGGGGGCAGAGCCCGCGATGCAAGACTGGCGCATCCCGCTCGCGAAATCAGTGTTCCGTACGCCGTGGGGTATCATCGCCAGCGGGCCGGGCGGCGCGTACCAGAGCGCCGACGCTCGCTCATGGAAGGAGTTGAAGCTGTGGCCTGAGGAAGAGACGGGCCCCGCGGACTACCTCCACGCTTATTGGATGGGCCGCTATTGCGGCTTCTTACACGCTGATCAGCGTCAAAGATAAGCGGACGTTCGCCGTTCACGTGGAGCAGTACTCGTTAAATTGCGCCGATAGGCACGCAGGACGTGGTCGGACACACGATCGCTGCTGGGTCAGTGCCACGAGCGTCCTAGTGATTCCCCGAAACTCAATCCTTTCCGTGGACGCCATTAGACGACCTATTTACGGGAGGCGGCGCTCGCTGTCGCGCGCTTTGTCCGAATTCGAACAGCCCGCGGTCGGTCTTCCGTCAATCGAGTTTCAAAAACTCGTCGTTTCCGGGACGTTCCATTTGAGGAACGTTTTTTGAAGCGATCGACATCGCGTGGCTATCGTTGGACGACGCGGCCGTTGAACTTCGCTAACCAGTCGGACGACTGTCCAACTCCAAGAGAACGCCGAATCGCTTTGATGATCGTCGAGACCCAATTCGGCAAATTGACAGATGTCCCCGGCCGGGCTTTTGTTCGTCGGTAAAAGTCGACCTGCTTAAATGCGGCCTGGGCTTCCCGACGAACGTCGCTTTTCAAGCTGCGCAGGTGTGGTCGCAGACACTCGCGACCGAGGTCACCCATATGTTTAAGTGATCGAACCGCAGCCCTGCGGACGGACTCGTCGGGGCTATCCACAAGGCGTACCGCCTCGGGCGCCAATCGCAACGGTCCCGAGTCGAAGTCGCGGCAGTAATCGCCTGCGGCGCAGAGGGCCGCAGTTTGCACCTTGGGATCCGGGTAGGCGAGTCCCTTGAAAATCCAATTCAACTGGGCCTCGGGTGCGGATTTCAGCCTGTGAGCAATAATTGCGAAAGCCCAGTCCTGTTCCTGCCACGGAAGTCGCGCGAAGAACTCGTGCTCGAACTTGGTGCTCTTGATGTCGGGGAACCCCAGACCGGTGAACCATTGAAAGGCTTCGACGCGGTCGGCGGCCGATGGGACCTGAGTCTGCGCAGGGCACGTGTCGATTCCGCAGCAGAGCAGGATGCACACTGCGCTCGCCGCCCGCCATCGATGCGCTTTCCGCCGAGGGCCGACTTCCATGGTTTTCCGCATTCGAGCGTGCCGTGCGGTCGAAACGTCCTCTCGCTGGTTATACTTCCCGGAAATCTCGCGAGTACATGGCAAACGAGGTCACGGCTGGTCGACAAACCATTTGCGACTGTATTTCGACGATTAGGGTCGCCCGCCCACTCTGCAACCGCCATCATGTTGCGCTTCTCAGCAATCGCGGGGTCAATAGTTACGACGCACACAGAATGTTCATTGCGGCCCGTCGCGTACTTGCGCACCGTCAGCCCGTCAGCCTGCATTTCCTTTAATTCGTTAAGAAGCGTTTCCGCATTTGTGACAGCCTCTTCGAGCGATTGTCCGTCCGCTCCATGCGGCAACTGACCGACCCATATCATTGAGTCCTGCTTCTCACGTTTTAGCCTCTCGACAACCGCCTCTGCCTCCCGAATCCGGTCATCTATCGAAGGCTCTGCCGATTTCTTACGTCTGGCCATCGGATTGCCCCAATCTAGGAGAGTGTTTTGATAATCTCGGGCAGTTTATCTTGTGGTAGGTCAATCACGGGAGCTTGGGCCGTCACGCGCCGCAGGGTTTCCATCAAATTAGTAGCGGCTCGCGGCCGGCCGGCCGATGCCGCAGATCTGCCCAGCGTCGCCGGATTCACGGTTGTCCGGTGCGTGTTCCGTCCGAGGAGGAGATTCGACAGATCGGCCTGATCCAGCCGACGCCGCCGCGGCCTTGGCCAACCACCGTTTCGTGCGGCCCCACTCGCTAAGGCGGCGTTGGAAGTTTGTCCACCCACAATCCGCCGAAGACAAACCAAGTCCCATCAACTCCAATCTTCAGCGACCGAGAACCAACGTCGCCAACTCGGGCAGTTCCATCAGTTCTTTTAAGCCTGCGTCGGAAATCGCCGTCCGCGTCAGGTCGAGTCGTCTCAGGTTCTTGAGTCCTTTAAGGCTCGCGAGTCCCGCGTCGGTGATGTCGGTCGCCGAGAGATCGAGTTCTTCGAGGGAGCCGAGAGCAGCCAGATCTTTGAGGCCGGCATCGGTGATCGAACTCGCCCGAAGGCTCAGCCGGCGCAAGTTCTTCAATCTGGCGAGAAACCTCATGCCGGTGTCGGTAACTTGTGTCATTCCCAGATCGAGACCCTCGAGCTGATGACAGTTTTCCAGCTCTTCCAATCCGTGATCGGTGATCGCCGTGTCAAAGAGGTCCAGGTCCTCGAGCTGCTTGATGACGCTCGCGCTACTGAGACCCTGATCGGTGATCCGCGTCCGCACCAGTTGCAGCTGTTTCAGGTTTTTGAGTGTTGAAAGATGCTTGAGGCCTGCGTCAGAAATCGGATTTCCAGACAGGCATAAGCTTCGCAGGTTTGTCAGCCCGGCGAAGCCGGCGAGACAGGCG
The DNA here is from genome assembly GCA_035687365.1 of Planctomycetaceae bacterium. Lineage (GTDB taxonomy): Bacteria > Planctomycetota > Planctomycetia > Planctomycetales > Planctomycetaceae > DASPSM01. The sequence goes on from DASRXU010000404.1 coordinate 9,189, forward strand.
TCGGTCAGCCTTACGTACGGCGGGCCGTCCGAAAAAAGATTCAGCTCTTCAAGACTCTTGATGCGACCAATGTCCCGGGGGTCCGCCTCCCAGTGCTCGGCGTCGGAGAGATCCAACCGTTTAAGATTCCGGATTTTTAGGACCTCGCGCAGGTCGGCGGGCTTGAAGCCGTAATTGGTCAAACGCAAGTCGACCAACTTCTGACACGCGGCCAGCCCCTCGACCGGTTCCGCACCGTTGTCGACGCCAAACTCGTGGAGATCAAGTTGCGTCAAGCTTTCCAACTTTCCAAGGCGTCCTAAAACCTTCGCGGAAAGCGTGTTTTCGTCGGCCAAACGTAGCCGACGCAAATGGCGAAATGCGGCCAGCTCGGTCACGATTGCGTCAAAGTTGGCGTCGCCGACTCGATTGAGGCTCAGACGCAGGTCGACCAGCTCGGGCAGGTTTTGGAGATGCCGCGCTCCGGCGCCCGTAATCTCACACATCAAGTCGAGCTGCGTGAGATGTTCGAGCCGACCGAGGACTGCCAGGTCGGCGTCGGTGACGCTGAACTCCCCAAGGTTCAGCGATGTGAGATTTCTCAGCGTTTGCAGGCCCGCCCATCTCAATTCACCCGGGAACCCTTGGACGCGCAGCGATGTGAGATTCGTGAGCCGACCCAATTGAGCAACAGTGTCCTCAGAGGCATGGAAATCGAGAATGATTTCGAGTCGTCTGAGAGCAGAGAGCTGGGCCAGCTGCCGGACGGTCGACTTGCCGACATCGCAATTGAGGACGAGCGTCGTCACATTGGTCAAACGTCCGATTTCATTCAATGCCCCGCTGGTCGAGTGCATTTCCACTGTCTTCAGTCCGCTCAGGCGTCCTATCTCGACGAGCATCGGATCGGAGATTTCGAAGCCCGAGAGCACGAGCGTGCTCAGCCGACGGACACCCGCTAGCTCTCGCAGGCCCACTTCCGAGAGTGCCTGACTCGGGTGCTTTGCGCGGTCGGCAGCGTGCGCTGGCCCGATGGAATTGAGTGAAAACAGCTCTTCGTAGGATTCCGATTTGCCCGGAGTGATCCTCCCGAGCCCGCGGCTCGTGGTTAAGAGAGCCCGTCCCTGCGGATCGAGCGCAACGAAGTCGTGACTAAACCCGATGCGTTGAGTAACAGGCGTCCGCGACAGGACCACCCCAGACTTCGCGTCGATGGTGACCAAAGCGTTGGATGGCTCCGCCATCCCACGCTGGCGCTCGATCACAGAGATGTAGGTGGCCCGAGTGCCGTCGCGGGAAAGAATCGGGCCATGACGAGTCTCTTTCTCCGCAAGCTTGGGAAGCCGAGTGACTCGCTCGATCTTTCCCGCATGAGTGTCAACGCTGACCAGCCATTGCGCGGCCGAATTGGTCGCGTCCAATTGGGCAAGCACCATCGAGGGCGCACTGCGCGACAGGCCACTGACGGAAGAGAACGAGCCGAATTGCTCGCCCGTTGCCTTGCGAAGTTCCGACGCCATCAGAACCCAGCGGCGGCCGCCGGGGCTCCTCGGGTCGAAGCATTCAAAGCGGCCTTGCGGCTCATCGCGACCCTTGGCATCGACCAATTCGTCATACAGGACAAAGGATCGCCGATCACCCTGAGGAATGAGGACGGGCGAACCCAACCAAGCGAGAACCCAGCCCCCCTCGGGGCCGGAACGCACGGGCTCCCTGATCGTAAATCGGGTCAGCGGACCGCGCGGCTTGTCGCGAATCGCGATCGTTTGCATCCCCTCGGGTTCTCGCGACACTCCAAATACGTCGACCCGACCCGGGTCAAGGTCGAGACGCAACAGCGCTGCGGCATCCCATTCTCCCACCGGTTGCAGGGTGCCTCGATCGAGGTTCCACTCCCAAAGGAATCGAGCGTCCGGCGCAAGCGCGGTCGGATGGAGCGCCGGGACCTGATCGACGACCACCGCACAGCGATCCTGGTCCACGAAGGAATGAAGGGAGACGTAATTCCAGCGCCCGCGAGCCGCGTCTTTCAGCGGAGGGATCAACTGCACGACGCGACCGGTATCGAGGTTGTACGCAACGAGCCCGCGCCAAGGGTCATTTCTCATCCCTTTTTCGACGCAGCTTGCTCTGTCGGCGTCATTAGGATTGGCCGCTTCCGGCCGCAGGCCCTCACCAGCAAACGTGACACGGGGTGTTTTCCAGAGTGAAAAAACGACCCAGTGACCGACCGCCAGAGGTGAGCTGAGAGAGAAAGCCGCAAAGTGCATGACCTTGTGTCGGTCTTGCGCTGTGAGTCGATACTTCAATTCGAGCGATCGGACCTCGGGCCGCGAAGTCTCGATTTGGCCGAGCAAGGACATCGTCAGCACGGTCGCGAGAGCCGACTGCATTGCCTATCCCCCGGAACTCGTCCGCAACGTGGGACAGAATTCCTTTGCGCGCCAGTCGCTATATTTCATTCCCGCCTTTGATTGCGCCGCAAACGGCCCGCCGTCATTTTAGCCGAAGCCAAAAACGGCCGCGACAAATCACTCAGGAACGCATCGCAGTGAGAACGCCGTTCAGCTGGACACATATTGCCGTCGCTGATGCGCGAACGTACTGTGGATTTTGAGCGTCGTAGATTGGGGGGCCGCACCGCGTCACTTGAGAAGGAACCCGTCGATGCCAAATCAAGCACTCTCAACCATCGAGAGAGTGTGTGGGTTTGAGCGGGTCGATGACGTCGCGCTCCCCAACCACCGCACTCGCTTTGCCAGCGACGCGTATTGAGAATTTTGCCGCGTTGAGAACCTTGTCCGAGCGGCGGACAGGGGCTGACGCAGATCGTGCGCGATTACTCCGCAAACGGCCGCTTCTCGGCCCACTTCTTCGGATGAAGTTTGCGGTCGATCCAGTTTGCGGGAAAAAAGAAGATTTCCGCCGATCTCTCCGGCAGGCGGTATTCTCCGACGCCACACCAGTTGTGTTCGCCGAGGGCATAGTACGGCCACGCTTGCCAATGGAAGGCGACCCTCGGCCTGCGAACGCACTCGTCATATGCGGCCGCGTAGAGTAGCGCAGCAACCAACACGGCTCCCAGCAGCTTGCCGAACGGGAATCGCTCGCTGGCGTCGGCTCTATTCATCTCAAGCTCGTCGAGGCCCAGCGGTGATCCGGCAACCGCGCGGGCTTTCCCACACTGACGTCGGAACCCGCAAGCGGTGGGTCGTGCGGCGGTTGAGGACTCCTCGCTCAATTACGCACTCCCGCTCGCCCGCGTTTGAACGATCTTCCGCCCGCATCAGAGTTAAAGCGGCTCAGATTCCACGGTAAGAGCCCTGTCGCTGCATTTGCACCGGGACAGATCATGCCTCACGGCACAGTTGTCGAAATCATTCCGGCCCCATGTACGGAAGTGTTCCGCCTGTTGCACGACTACACTCGGCGACTCGAATGGGACACACTGTTGCAAGCCGCCTATCTGACAGATGGCGATACGCAAGCGGGGCTCCACGCGACTTCGGTCTGCAAGGGACGAGCATACCTCGGGGGCGTCGAAGTCAAAGCCGTGTATGTCTTGTTTCGCCCGCCCGACGTGGCTGCCATCAAGATGGTCAATCGTGCGTGGTTCTTCGACTCGCTCGCCGCCACGATTCGCCATCTTGCCGATGGCTCGTCGCGAATTGAATACACATACAACTTCTCTGCGCGACCCCGCTGGCTGCGGTGGCCGCTGCATCCGGTCATGCACGCCATACTCCGATATGAGACCCAGCGGCGTTTGCGTTCGCTGCGAAGATTCTTCGCCGCTCAGTCGTAGCCTCAGGCCCAGGACGCCAATGAGCGAGGTTGGGTCCCGGACGGGTATCGGCAATCAGCCGTCGACCTGTTCGGTGAGGGGTGGGTCTCAAACACGTCGATTCCCCAGCCTGAAAATCGATCAGTCCATGCGGGACATCCTTCATTCGACCGAAGACGATTACCCCGATTTCTGACCGGTCGTGGGGCCGACGCGGAAATTCGCAAATACCTGCAAAATCACCGACCGACCGATGAGCAACGGCGTCGGGAGACTCGAACGACTGTCAAACCAGGTCGGCTGGACGCTGTTGCACGTGGTCGCCGAGACCTACGAGAGCGGCAAACTCGAAGCGATGATTCGAGCGGGGGCTGATATCAATGCCCGAGCCGCCAACGGCCAAACGTCCTTACATATGGCCGCTGCGCACGGCAGCTACGGCGGCATCCGCATCCTCCTGCAATTCAAGGCTAACCCCAACCTCAAAGACAACGCCGGGCGAACTCCTGTCCAGTTGGCATTAGGTTACGACCCTGTTGCGGTCGACGACTTGCTCGCGGGCGGGGCGGAAATTCCCGATATTTTAGTCGCGGCGGTCGCTGGGCGAGCCGACCTAGTCAAACGCTTTCTGGAGAAGGACAAGGCCGCGGTCAACGCGCGTGTCGCTGGCACCGGCGACACGGCCCTTCACCTCGCAGCGCTCCATGGTCGACCAAGGTGGCAGAGGTGCTGTTCGCTCACGGGGCCGATCCAAACGCAAAGAATTTGGGCGGCAAGACACCGAAGGACTTTGCCCTGCAACGACACGACGAGCAGATCCTTCGCCTGTTTGCTAAGTAGGCGGGTCTCAGCCGCCGTTCCCCAGGTGGTCTGCGCGCCGATCTTTGCGGTTGCCAACCAAGTCTTGCACGCGTCGGTCCGACACACACCGATGCGGTGCTGAGGTATTTCGCGAAACCCAACCGTTTTTCGAGATGGTCATCAAAGGACCGTTTTCTGAAAAATCGCCACACGACTCGAAGTCTCCGTGGTCCATTAGCTGAGGGAAGGTTTGGCTGTCCGCGTTCGATCGGGTTTCTTGCGGTCTGCCTGCTCCTGTCCCGGCAGGACCGAAACCACTGAGCGAATCAGAGTGAGCCCTTCTCGTCGCGCAGCTGCTGACAACACTGAGGCAAATCGATCCTAGAAACGTGTCCGATGCAAAAGGCGGGTCAAAAGCGATCCGGGCACGCCCCATGCTGAGCGAAGCTCATTCATAGCTGCCGCAGGTCGTTGCCGTGGGTCAGGCACTGGTTGAAGCGGCCTAGTTCCGACTACTGCTTGGCAACTTGCCCTGCTGGTCCGATAAGACCTGTTCAGGCGCGAGATAGCCGTCCATAACCTACGTCGGGGACTGGTGGCAGATCAAAAAAGGCAGGCTGCCAACGAGTTGTTGACAGCCTACCAATCATCAAAGACATCAAGCCACAAGTCCGCAGCGCGGCTTACGGCTCACCGACAGCGCCATTGACCGTCTCACCACCTTGAATTGTCGAAAGGCCGGTGTAAACGGTCATGTCGATGTTCTCGTTCAGGAACTGCACCGAACCGTCGGCCAGCAGGAACAGGCCGCCGTTCGGGTGATCGCTCCGGAAGTTCGAGAGACTTCCAATCGTCGCGAGCGGGGCCGGATTCGGCTTGCCGTTGCTCGCATTGCCCTGACCGGTCAGATCGAGGCTGATCGGCGGCAGAGTCGGATTGGCGTCCCAAGAACTCTGGCACGTGTTGAACGAGCTCGTCGCGAACACGGGAGGAACGGTCTTGCTGAGGAATTGAACGAAGGTGTCCGTCACCGGATTCTTGTTCAACTGCTCCATCGTGCAAGCGCCTTGGCCCGCCGTCAGAATGGGGAAGCCAAGGCTGGCAATGCCGATCGCGACGTCGTTGTTCAGCAGCTCCGAGTTGATCAGCGGCTGGATCCACACCGGCACGATCTGGTTCGCTTCGCTGGCCGGAATGCCGGTGGCCGCGGTGATCAAAGGAGGAATCACTGCCGGGAATTTGGCCGGAGCGAGACAGAACCGGCCACGGCAGATCGTCCACTTCGGAGTGACGATGAACGGAGCCATCGCCGTTTCGCCGATGCAGATCGTGCTGCTGGTGCCGTCGGTGATGTCACGAATGCGGGTATTCGAGTTGATGCCGAACACACCACGCTCCGTCGCAGGAACGTTGGCTTCCTTCCAGCAGATCACGTCGCTCACGCCGTGCGACAAGCCGTAGTTCAGCGGCACGTCGAAGATTCCGCTACCAACGCCGGCCTGTCCCGGGAAACTCGCGGGGTAAGTGTCGGAGGGGCAGCGGTACAGACCGCTAGCTGAAGCGGACTCCATCGCGGCGGGCGTCAGCCCAATCCCGTTGGTCGAAGCCGTCACTGACTGGCTGTTCACAGCGCGATTCCACTGGTAAGCACGGGCGAAGGCCGTCTGCTCGTCGTACGGGGTCATCAGCAGGAACGCGCTGGCCATCGAGTGGGAATAGGCATTGATTCCCGGGAAGCCGAGCGGAGCCAGGCTGTTGCCGTACACCGAAGCGCCCATCGGGAACATGCGGCAGACATCGTGATAGTTGTGCATGGCAATGCCGAACTGCTTCAGGTTGTTACGGCATTGACTGCGACGGGCCGCTTCGCGGGCTGCTTGGACGGCGGGAAGCAGCAGCGCGATCAGGGTCGCAATAATTGCGATCACCACCAGCAGCTCGATGAGCGTGAAGCCGGCGCGGCGGGCGCGCCCTGACACGGGTCGTGTCATCGAAGGACTCCTTAAACTGGAACGGCCCGCCCAAGAAACTACGACACCAACGTTTGAAGACTGACTAGGGGTTTACACTGCGCATGCATGACCGTACGCCTTAAGAATTTCTTAAGCAAATAGGTGAATCCCTGAATGAGGCATCGGGGAATCCCCGATGCCTGACCCCCGCCAATTGCCAAAATACAAAGCGAATTGCCACAGATGGAGTCGCTTAAAGCACAGACGACCAGATTTCGAACCTGAAGAAATGGCCCCCCCTCGTGGAGTGCGGGGCTCCCCT
>DASRXU010000405.1:0-3789 GCA_035687365.1 Planctomycetaceae bacterium
CGATGCGGAAGTTGAATCTCTGTCGGATCGGCTCAAGAACCTAGAGGGCCGCTGAAATCACCCTTCACGCCGCCCCCTCCCGCCCATTACGTTCGTCATCTACCACTCCCTCCCAGATTAAGAAATACTCATAACAATCTGTCGCAATGCTAGGTCATCAGTTCCTGCCTGTTGTAGTCCTAACTACATAAAAATTCTTTCGAGGGACACTCATGTTTCCACGAGTTGCGAAACTCTTGCTGTTCTGTCTGTGTGCCTGCCCGATTCTGTTGCACGCGCAAGACTTCAAACTGTTTGACCGCGACGTCCAAATCCACGGATTCGCTTCCCAGGGATTCGCGCACACCAGCGACAACAACTGGTTAACCATGAACACCAGCGGCTTTGGCAGCGGCGAATTCACCGACTTCGGCGCCAACGCCTCCACGCAAATTACCGACAAACTCCGCATCGGCGCGCAGCTCTACGACCGCAACCTGGGCGGGCTGGGCCAGTGGCATCCTACGCTCGACTGGGCGTTGGCCACCTATAAATTCACTCCCTGGCTCGGAATTCGCGGGGGAAAAGTAAAGACTGTCATGGGTCTCTACAACGACACTCAGGATCTGGACTTCCTGCACACGTTTGCCTTGATGCCGCAAAGTGTCTATCCCACCGACCTGCGCGATGTCACCCTTGCTCACACCGGGGGCGACATTTTCGGTGACATCCGGGTGGGCAACAGGTTCGGAACCGTCTCCTACACGGCCTATGCCGGGCACCGCAACGACAGCCCCTACAGCGGCTTCGCCTACCTGGTCCACAGCGATGGCGGCACGTTCAACAGCTTCGGCGGACTGCAATATGGCGGCGACCTGCGCTGGGCTACCCCGCTCAAGGGCCTGCTGGTCGGCGTTTCGCGGATGAACGAAGACCTTACTCTGGACTTCCTTATCGCAGGAACCGATTTCCGATTGAACAGCTCATCCGACTGGACGAACCAGTATTACGGCCAATACTCCCGGAAGAAACTTGTCGTCGATGCAGAGTACCGCCGCTACTGGACCGACTTGGGAGCCCAAGGCGCCTCAATGATCCAGGAAGATGTTCGCGGTTGGTATGTGGCGGGGTCCTATCAGATCGTGAAGCGCGTGCACGTGGGATCCTACTTTTCGCACTATTGGATTAATTATCCCGTGACCGGTCTCTTGCCTTCGGGCGTCGGCCACGACTACGACAAAGTAATCACGGTGCGGGTCGATCCAACCCAGTATGCGTCGATCAAGCTGGAGGGCCATTTCATGGACGGATACGGTCTGCCCGACCAGTATCCGAACGGCTTCTACGCTGCCAACAATCCGCTGGGATTCCAACCCAACACCAACGCGCTCGTCGTCAAGACGAGCCTGCATTTCTAAGTCCACCCAAAGTGGAAAGGAGAACTCGATGAAACATTTAAAAACATTTCTCGCTGTAGCCGGGTGGACGATACTCATCGGGCCCAGCGCCTTCGCAGGCGACGTCCGGGTCATCGCCAACCCGAGTATAAAAGCCGATTCGATTTCCGCGCGCGAACTCAAGAGCGTTTATCTCGAAGAGAAGAACTCGGTCAACGGCACGCGCGTCGAACCCGTGATCGAAAAACACGGCCCCGCCCACGAAGCTTTCCTGCACGACTACCTCGGCCAGACCGACGACGAATTGCAGAAGTACTATCAAGCCCTCGTCTTCACCGGCAGAGGCCTGATGCCAAAAACCGTCAGCTCCGACGCCGAAGTCGTGGCCTACGTCGCCAAGACCCGCGGCGCCATCGGATATGTAGGCATCGGCGTCAGCATGGAAGGCGTAAAAACATTGTCGATTGCCGACTCCACCGGAGGTGAAAGACAGCTGGTAAGCCGCGTAGAGCCGCGATATCCCGCCGATCTGCTAAGCCGCTCGATCGGTGGAACCGTGCGCCTGAAAGTAGTGGTCGCGCCAAACGGCGCTGTCGAACACGTCGAAGTCCTCGGCGGCAATCCAATTCTAGGTGAATCAGCCGCCTCCGCAGTCCAGAAATGGAAGTACGCCCCTGCCAACGCCAAAACAACCATGGAGGTCAGCGTCCCCTTCGAACCGAAACACTGACGTTCAGGTTTTCTTGGTTTGTCAGCACTGCCACTGAAAAGGGTGCCCCACTCTTTCGCGCCCTTTGCGAAAGGGTGGGAGTCACGGCCGCCCGAACCCAGGGTGGTGGCCACTTCGACGAAAGCTCATTTTGTATTGTCATTCCGAACCGGGCTGAAAGCCCGGTGAGGAACCTGCTGTTTACCGACCAAACAGCGAATTCCTCACGCGATAAAAACCCGCTTCGGAATGACGGATCCCAAACTGCACCATCCCCGCCGGCCTTACAAGAAACGAAACTCATCTGACCAAAGCGTATAATCCCACGGTTGGAATAGGACGAATCCATGTCCAGAGTCCTGCTTGGCATCATCTGCGGGTTGGTGTTCGGAGCAATCGACGTCGGAATCATGCTGCCGATGAGCTTCCCTGACAAGAGGACTGCTATCGCGGCAGCTTTCATTGCCCGCTTTGGCATTGGATTCGTCATTGGCGCGGCTCGCTTGCCTTGGCCCGGATGGGCGGTCGGCCTCTGCTTCGGCCTGTTACTGAGCATCCCCGATGCCCTTATCACGAAAGCCTACGGGCCGATCATCGGCATGGGCGCTGTTGGCGGAAGCATCATCGGGATGGTCGTCGGACGCTTCGGGCGCTAACTGACTTCAAACTGACCCACTACCCAGCACCTCCGCAGCTTGCTTCCCTCCCATCCCCACTCATATACTCAGAACGTTTGGCCTGCGCCGACCAAAAACCGTCCAGCAACGGCCAGCAATTCTCGTCAAATCCCGACCCGCAATCATTCCGGAGACCACTTCTATGACGACGATAGCTACGCCCCCGCACGTGGACAAAGAATCCAACCCGTGGGAGTCGCAGCGCGCCCGCTTCGACCTGGCCGCGCAAAAACTCAACCTCGACGAGGGCCTGTGGCGTGTGCTGCGCTATCCCAACCGCGAACTCACCGTCTACATTCCCGTGCAAATGGATGACGGCCACCTCGAAGTCTTCACCGGATTCCGCGTGCAGCACTCCATCGCGCGCGGCCCGGCCAAGGGCGGCATTCGCTACGCCCCCGACGTCACGCTCGACGAAGTTCGCGCCCTCGCCAGCTGGATGACCTGGAAGTGCGCCGTGGTCAACATTCCTTTCGGCGGAGCCAAGGGCGGCGTGATCTGCGATCCGCACAAAATGTCGATGGGCGAAGTCGAGCGCATGACCCGCCGCTACACCTCAGAACTCATCGAATTCATCGGCCCCGAAAAAGATGTTCCCGCCCCCGACGTCAACACCAACGAACAAATCATGGCGTGGATGATGGACACCTACTCCATGCACATGCGCCAGACGGTCACCGCCGTCGTCACCGGCAAGCCCATCAACATCGGCGGCTCGCGCGGCCGCCGCGAAGCCACCGGCCGCGGCGTAATGATCGTCTGCGATGAAGCCTGCGCCAAGCTCGGCCTGGCTCGCGAGAGCACCCGGGTAATCGTGCAAGGCTTCGGCAACGTCGGCTCCAACGCCGCGCTGCTCATGCATCAAGCGGGTTACAAAGTCATCGGCATCGCCGAAGTCGGCGGCGGCCTGCACAACAAAAACGGCATCGACCTGAAAGCCCTGGTCGATTTCCGCCAGAAAAACGGCACCGTCCACGGATTCCCCGGCGCAGAAAAAGCCGAGACCGCCGACCTGCTCGTCGCAGAT
>DASRXU010000406.1:0-9777 GCA_035687365.1 Planctomycetaceae bacterium
GAAGGCAATCCGGTCGTCGTCTCGGTGAACACGCGCACGGGAAAGATCTACGCACGCGTCTGGCAGGTCAACGTCGGCCGCGTGCGACTGTTCCTGTTGGATACCAACGTCCCGCAAAACAAAGACGAGGACTGCCACCTGACGGCCCGCCTCTACGGTGGAGACCAACGGACCCGCATCCGCCAGGAGATCATTCTCGGAATTGGCGGGGCGCGGGCTTTGAGCGCCCTGGGAATTCAGCCGAGCGTGATTCATATGAACGAGGGGCACTCGGCCTTTGCCCCACTTGAATTCATTCGCGCGCGGATGCGTGATGACGGCCTCAGCTTCGACGAAGCGCTCCGCGAGACGGCCGCCATGGGCGTCTTCACCACGCACACGCCCGTGCCGGCCGGTCATGACCGATTTGACGCGGGACTCATCGAAGAACACGTCGGCCCGCTGGGTGACGAGCTGGGACTGCAACATCATAGTCTGGTCGGTTTGGGCCGCGTCGATCCCCAGAATCCGCACGAATCGTTCTGCATGACGGTGCTCGCTTTTCGCCTCAGCCGGCACGCCAACGCCGTCTCCAGCCTGCACGGCATCGTCAGTCGCCGGATGTGGGCCAGCCTTTGGCCGTGGCGGAGCGAAGAGGAAATTCCGATCGGCCACATCACGAACGGCGTGCATGTGCCGACCTGGCTCGCCGCCCAGATGCGGGTGCTATACGACCGCGTCTTGCCAATCAACTGGTATCTTCGCACGGGCGAGCCGCAAGTTTGGGCCGGGTTCGAGCAGGTCACGCCGGGCGAACTCTGGGAGACGCACCAGTCACTCAAGAATCGACTGATCGTTTACTCACGAACGCGGCTCGTTGCCCAGGGGCAGCGGCGGGGACTCCCGGATGCGATTTTGGAGAAGCTGAGCCAGAGCCTCCGGCCGGAAGCCCTCACGATCGGCTTTGCGCGGCGGTTCGCACCCTACAAACGGGCCGACCTGGTGATGCGCGACTTGGATCTCATCGCAAAGATCCTCGCGGACGCCGACCGTCCCGTGCAATTCATCTTCGCGGGCAAGGCGCATCCTGCCGACGACCAGGGTAAGGCCCTGTTGCAACGCATCTTCCGCCTGTCACAGACCGAGCCGTTTGTGGGTCGCGTGGTCGTGCTCGAGGACTATGACATCAACCTGGGACGGCACATCGTGCAGGGAGTCGACGTCTGGCTCAATACGCCGCGGCGCCCGCTCGAAGCCTCGGGGACGAGCGGACAGAAGGTCGTGCTCAACGGGGGACTCAACTGCTCGATTCTCGACGGGTGGTGGGCCGAAGCGTTCGACGGCAACAACGGTTTCGCGATCGGCAACGGCACGTCGCACGTCGATCAGAATATTCAGGACGAACGCGACGCCCGTAGCCTCTGCGATGTGCTGGTTCACGAGGCAATCCCGTTGTTCTACGACCGGGATGCCGACGACTTGCCCCAAAAGTGGATCTCACGAATGAAGCGGGCGGTCCGCACGCTCGGTTGGCGATTCAACGCCGACCGCATGGTGATGGACTACGTGCGGCACACCTACGTCCCCGCCGCGGGCGGGCTATCCTGCGATATGCCCGGCATGGGTAAGTAGCGCGCTACTTCGGCAGGAACTTGGTCGTAAAGGCCGCGCGCGGATCGACGACGTCCGGCTTCAGCGCGCCGACTTCGATCAACTGATCGGCAAGTGTTTGCCACCGCTCGAGCGTCATTCGGCCGACCGCGGCCGAACCGGGCAAGCCGTCCAAGCAGAGCGGGCGCAGCGACTTGAATCCGTATTCCAGTATGCCGGCGGTCATCTCCGGATTGACCTCGTGGAGATAGCGGTTGGTCTCCTCCGGCCGCTCGAGATACGTCTGCCAACCCTTGAGCGAAGCCGCGACGAATTTCGCGACCAAGTCGGCTCGAGTGTTCAGCGTTTCGCCGCTGGTGAACAGCAGGCTCGTGTAGGGGTTGTAGCCAGTCTCCGCCATTAGCAAGCACTTGGCGTCAGCCCCTTTTTCGCGGGCGACGTAAGGCTCGCTGAAGACGTAGGCCTGCTGGGCAAATTTTGGATCGACTAGAAACTGGGCTACAGTGCCGGCATACGGCACGAAGCGAACGTCCGAGAGGGGGACCCGTTTTTTTAAATACTGGACCCAGGCTGCACCACTGTTCACGGCCAGTGTCACCTTCGAGATGTCGGCAATCCGCGTGAAGCCCGATTCGGCATGCACCATAATCCCTCGCGGGCTCTTTTGAATCGGGGCCAAGAGGGCGATCACGTCGGCCTGCTGAGCGCGGCCCAGCAGAATGCGGTCCGCATTCTCGACGCCGAACGTCACCTGATTTCGAGCGACACGCTGCAAAACGGCCGAGCTCGCTCCGCCCGGCAAAATCTTCACGTCGAGCCCGGCCTCACGGTAGTAGCCGTGGACGAGGGCCGCGAAATAGCCGCCGTGCTCGGCCTCGGGAAACCAGTTGAGCGCCAGTTCGACGTGAACGGCGTCGGCGGGTGGGTTGCCAGTCGAAGAGGCCGTTGAGCTTTTCGGGGCGGTTCCCTCTGCTCCACCGCACCCGAGCGCAACTGTCAGCAGCAGTGCGCCGATCACGGGGACCAATCGGAACGAAGGCTTTCGAAGGCTCTGGGGGGAAATGAAAGAATTAGAGCCGCGACCGTCAGGGAGCGGGCTATCAGCGGTAGAAGCGAGCGTTAGACCCCGCTCCCTCACGGTCGCGGCTCCAAACGCACGACGGAATTTCGGGACAGCTTTGGCCACCCAAATACCTTGAATCCATGTTGTGCCTGTTGGCCGCGCGACATGGAAATCTCTTGTGACTCATTCGTCCCAAACCCGCAAGCGCATCCCGGTTGCTCCACTCGACGATTGGCCGCCACTACAATCGACGTCCGCAAAGTTTTTCCGCCAGCAACAGCGGATGACAGATCGATTCGCAACGGGAGCCACTACTGTGAGCCGTGACGCCGACCTGGCTTTGGTTCGGGAATACACCAAGAACGAGAACCTTGTACGGCACATGCTGGCGGTCGAAGCGGCCGTCCGCGCTTACGCGCGCAAGTTCGGCGAAGACGAGGAAAAGTGGGGCTCGGTCGGCCTACTGCACGACTTCGACTACGAGCGCTGGCCCGATCCGCCCGACCATCCGTTGAAAGGCTCTGCAATTCTCCAAGAGCGCGGCTACGCGGCCGACGTGATTTACGCGATCAAGTCACACGCGGACTATTTGCCCGATTGCCCGCGCGTCTCACGTTTGGACAAGACCTTGTATGCGTGCGACGAACTGTGCGGATTCATTACGGCCTGCGCTCTTGTCCGTCCCACGCGGCTCGAGGGACTCGACTCGAAAAGCGTGCGTAAGAAAATGAAGACGCTCGCGTTCGCGGCCGCCGTCAAACGCGAAGACATCACGCGCGGCGCGGCCGATTTGGGCGTCGATCTCGATGAGCACATCGACTTTTGCATTCGCGCCCTGCAGTCGATCGCGCCCGATTTGGGCCTCGTTGCAGCTTGACTGAATTGCCCAAAGCGTTCGCGCGGTGGCACTTTCTGCCGAAGAATTCACGCAGGTTTGTCTTGCCTGCAGATTTGTAGTCCGGGGGCCGGAATCGGTCTGGACACAAACGCGCGGATGCCTAGAATTCCGCCCGCCTGAAAGTGGGTTTGCAGGCCTGCGCCGTGCGTCTGCAGCCCCGTTCGACCGATTGCGAAACGGCGCCGTCAAATCCCCCGCTCGCGAGCGATCCCCCCAGTCGCTCACGTTCCCGACGTTCGCAAGGACCCAGACCCATGAACTCCAGTCGCTGGAAGTCGCGATCGCTTTGCGCCGCGACGACGCTCGTGTTCGCCGGCTGTATGGCCCCCGGCCCTTACGGCTACGGCACCTACCCGGGCTACTATGCTCCGCCACAAGGATACGGTCCGCCTCCGGGCGGAGCGATCATGACGGCCCCCGGCCCGAGCTTCCCGTCGCCGCAACTTGGCCCAGCCTCAGGCCCGACGCCGGCATGGACGCCTTCGCCGTCCTCGTCGCCGCCGTTGTCGCCCACACCCGCGCTGTCGCCGACGCCTTCGTCCTCGTTGCCGCCGGGTAACAGCACGTTCGGCGACGGTCCAGCACCCTTCTCAGGGGCACGCAAACCGTCCGACATCCAAGTGCCGACGCCGATCGAGCGCGATCCAGGCCCGCAAATGGCGCCAGCCGGCCCCAGCGGTCGTCTCAGCGAACCGAATTCGTCGAACCTCACTCCCTTTGGTTCGGACGGTTCGAAGGAGACGTTCAAGGGAACCCAGCTCACGATTCCGCAACGGCCCGACGTGCCCGGCCAGGCCGTCGCCACGGTGGACCCTCAATCGTTCGAGAGCCCGATTGAGGGCGAACGCCACAGCAGAGACGACTTGATTACAGTCTCAGCTAAAGCAAGCCCAGGCGGCCCCGTCCTCAAGGGGGCCGACCCGTGCGACTATGACCGAGTCAAATACACTTGGCTGCGCGGAGTTGTCGATTTCGAGCAGCGGGACAAGTCGTGGCACATCATCTACTCGCGCCATCCCGATCCGCACGACCGCTACGGCGGCGCGATCGGCTTGGTGGGCAGCCGCAAACTCGACACGCTGCACAGCGGCGACGTCGTCTACGTCGAAGGACACGTCGACAGCCATCAACTCGATTCGCGCGGCAAGCCGCAATATCTGATCGAAGGCGACCAGATTACTCCCGCCATGCCCGGCCTCGCGACGCAGTCGATGGGCAATTGAAGCAGCGAGAATTCTGAGGCTGCGCTAATTCGAGTTCGCGCTCCGGCTCGTCCGTTGAGGCAGCAACTCGAACAGCGGTTCTTCGACGCAACCGCCCGGCGGCGGAACGTGCAAGAGTTCTGCCAGCGTCGGCGCAATGCATGCCGGACTCACGCGGCGATTGAAGCGGCCGGCGGGCACGCGGTGAGTCTGCGCCACGTTTCCTTGCTCGAGGACCAAGAGCGGAACGTGCGTGTCGTAATCCCAAGGGCTGCCGTGCGTGGCCGCGACGTCTCCTTCGATGTCGTAAGGCTCCAGGCAAAAAAGGACGTCGCCCGAACGCCGAGGATGGAACGACCGGCGCAGCGCGGCCTCCAACGGCCCGTTCAATCCGCCTGAGAGGATTTGCTCGCGGGTGATAGCGGCGGCCACGCGCGGCTGAGCCAAGAGCCAATCGCGAGTCAGCCGCTGGGCCTCCGCAAAGACGGTCCCCTTGAAGGCCGGATGATCGTCTCGCAGATAGATCTGACTTTCGATGACCGCCTGGACGAGGCTGGGTTGAGCCTCCTTCAGGCCCAATTTCTCGCGCAGATGGGCCTCAAGCATTTGGTGAGCTGGTCCGGGTCCCGATTTGCCATCGAGCACGAGCGGATCGCGCTGGGCGGCAATTTTGAGACGGGCTGTGCGCTCCGGGATGGGAGCGACCCCGTGATCGGCGGTCAGCACGAACAACCACGGACGCCCCTGGAGCTTGTCGTTGATGAAATCGGCGAACTCGCCCAGCATCCGATCGGTGCGATAGGTGATGTCTTCAACCTCCAAACTCTCCGGGCCGAACGTGTGGCCGACGTAATCGTTCGAGGACAGATTGATCGCCAGCACGTCGGGATATTCATCCTGCCCGAGTTTCTCGTCGGTCAGCATCAGCCGCGCGATCTCGAGCGTGGCCTCGATTCCGAAGGGTGAGTAAGCCACGAGTCGCACGTAATTTCGCGAGGTCGCCTCGGGAATTCGATGAGGAAAGCCGGCCTTCATTCCCGACGACGGGCGTTCGCCAAGATGATCTTCGCCCGGCGTGTGCTGATAGCGGCTGCGGTCGTAGAGCAGGTCCCAGCTCTTGCCGGCGAAACGTGCCCCTGCCTCTGACGCGTTCCAGCTCTCTAAATAAGAGGGGAGTTGGTCGCGGTAGTAATTCGACGTGATCCACTTGCCGTTCTCGGCCATCCAGAAGGCGCCATCGCCCGCGTGGCCCGTCATCAGAATGGCGGCCCGATCCTTGATCGAGACACCGAAGACCTTGGATCGACCGGCCGTGATGATTTTGAGTCGGTCTCCCAGCGTGTCGGACAGCAGGTTTCGCGGCGAGACGGGCTGGTCGCCGGCAAACGGGCCGACAAGCCGCGCCTTGGGATCAGCCACGCAGTAAATCTGTTTCCCCGTCGAACGATCGATCCAGCCGTTGTCGACAATGCCATTGGTCGACGGATACGCGCCGGTCAACTGCACGGAATGGCCCGGCGCGGTGGTTGTGACGCCGTGGCGATGATGGCAGTTCGTGTACCACGCCCCTTCCCGTTCGCATCGCCGAACGATGCCGCGATCGTCGAATCCGGCCCGAAACCGTTCTAAATACTCGTACGCGAACTGATCGACGCTGACGACGACGACGAGCTTCGGGGGATCGTCGGCGGCCGACGCGCTCCCAGCGATCGCTCGTGCGGTGCAAAGAAAAAACGCACACAACAGCAGTCTTTTCATGGTGTTCCTTGCACTCTGGCGAGCGACCCAGCGGCCCGAAGCCCCAAGGCCAAACGGGCCTTAGCCGGTCAGCGGGACCAGCGCCAGCCGTTTTTCAGCGAGTCGTTGACGACCGCTCCGTCCGGCCACTGACCGCGATAGAGGGTGACGGCACACCGCGCGGCTTCGGCCCCCATGTCGGCAATCGATTGTGTGTCGCCCCCGCCCAAGTGCGGCGTGACCACGACTTGATCCATTTGAAACAGCGGATTCTTCGGATCGGGCGGCTCTTGCTCGAAGACGTCCAGGCCGGCGCCCCCCAAGTGCCCCGATTGCAAAGCCGCAATGAGATCGACCTCCACCACCAATCCACCGCGGGCCGTATTAATGAAGAGACTGCCTGGCTTCATCTTGGCGAAGGCGGCCGCGTTCATCAGGCTGCGCGTCTCCTCAGAGAGCGGACAGTGCAGGCTTACGAAATCGGATCGCTTGAGCAGCTCGTCGAAACTGACCAACTCGAGGCCGTGCTGCTTCACGAAGGCCGCGTCGGGCTTTACCTCGTAAGCGATCACTTTCATGCCCAAGGCCGCGCAGCGGACGGCCGTGCTGCGGCCGATGCGTCCCAGCCCGACCAGGCCGATCGTCTTTCCCCGCACCGGAGACAGCGGCCGGCGGATCCATTGGCCCCCGCGCAGAGTTCGGTCGTTGAGCGCAATGAGCCGAGTCGCCCCAAACAGCAATGCCAGCGTATGCTCGGCGACAGCCGCATGATTGGCCGTGGGGGTGATCGTGACGGCGACGCTGTGTCGAGTCGCCGCCGCGACATCGACCCGGTCGTACCCGACGCCGGCTCGAGCCACGACACGCAGTTCGGGAACCGCGGCGAACACCTTTTCCGTGAGCCATTCGCCGCCCGCTAACAACGCACTGACCCCCCGAATCGTCCGAATTGTCTCGTCTTCGGTTCCCAATCCGCGCGTGAACGTGGTGTCGGCGGGATAGCGAACCTCAAAACCGGCTTCGCGCAGAATCTGTGCTTCGGGTCCCGGATGGCGGATCATTTCCTCGGGGGTAATCAGGGCAACTGGCATGGCGGGGATCGCTCGGGGAGGGAAAAAGGGGTTGGGCGGCGAAGAAGAATCAGCATAGCGGAGGTGCCAAAAAATGACGAACCAGGGCCCGCTCGCGCCGCCAAACGGGCTCGCACCCGCGCCAGAATTGCGTCGTGACAAGGTCGACCGTCCTGGCACAAAAAAGTTCTTGCGACGCAAGCACAAACTGCTGGGCGGTTTCTTGACAAAGAATCACAACGCCACTAATATCGCCGGTTTCCCGCATCGCGGGAGCATGGGCGAAAGTGACGTAAATCATTTGTTGGGGAGAGTTTGAGTGGCCGGCGGGAGTCAGGAACGGATCCGGATTCGAATGGAAGCCTACGACCATTCGGTTCTCGATCAGTCGGCATCAGAAATTGTCGACACGGCGAAGAGAACCGGTGCGGTCGTGCATGGACCGATCCCATTGCCTACTCGTATCGAGCGCTACACGGTGCTGCGCAGTCCACACATCGACAAGAAATCCCGTGAGCAGTTCGAAATCCGTACCCACAAGCGATTGATTGACATCATTCAGCCGACGGGAAAGACGATTGACGCGTTGAACAAGTTGTCGTTGCCAGCCGGCGTCGACATCAAAATCAAAGCGTCGGCGGGGGGAGGTTGAGGCGAACAACGTCGAACGTCTGCATGATAAGCATCCGTATGCCGGACTCTTGTCATAACTGACGTCGAACCATGACCGTCGGGCCGCTCGAAGCGTGCCCGCTGGCCGAGTGACTCGAAGAAGAGTGATCTCGGACAGATGCAATCGATCGTGGTGCTCGCCGACCTTTCTCGAATCACGACTCACATCGGCAGCCTCTCGGCTTTGCCGCTTACGAATTGAAGTGCAGCCGCACTCGTGCCACAGCACCTGTGCCGCCGCACAAAAGTTGGGGTAACAGTTTCGATCTGTCGGCTTCGAGTGTCGACGGGGCTGTTTAGAACAGAAATCAACGACTCGCATCGTTGGGACGTGTCAGCCATGCGAATGGGATTGTTGGGCCGCAAGATCGGCATGACGCAGGTGTACGACGGCGAGGGCAACCTCCACGCCGTTACCGTCATTGAAGCGGGTCCCTGCACGGTGCTGGCGGTGCGAACCAAAGATCGCGACGGCTACGAAGCGGTCCAACTTGGCTTCGCCGACAAGAAGCGGAAGCAAGCGAGCCGGGCCGAACGAGGCCAAGTTGCCAATCTCGACGGGCATCGCCAAAAGCGCCGGACCTCGCAAGGGTTGCCGACCGTTCCCAAGGCCAACTGTGAGCCGAAACGATTCATCCGCGAGTTTCGCACCGAGGGGGATGAGCACGGTCTCGAAGTTGGCGGAACAGTCAATCTGTCCATTTTCACCGAGGTGCCCCGCGTCGATCTGATCGGCCTGACCAAGGGTCGCGGTCACACGGGCGTCATGAAGCGGCACAATTTTCAGGGCCAAGGGGCCACTCACGGCGTCAAGCGAATGCATCGGCACGGCGGCTCGATCGGTGCCAGTGCCGACCCGTCGCACGTCGTTAAGGGCAAGCGCATGCCCGGCCGTTACGGCGGGGAGCGGGTTACGATGCGGAACATTTCGGTGTTCAAGCTCGACGCGGAAACGAACATGCTGCTGGTCGAGGGGGCCGTTCCGGGCCCCACCGGCGGCTGGGTCATGATTCGGCCGACCAAGAAACACCCCAAGAAGGGCCATAAGGCGTAGTCGCCCTTAGTGGATCAAGAGCAATGGCGGAAGAAAAATCATCAAAGATTACCGTGGCTGTTCGTGACAAGACCGGTCAATCGGTCGGCAGCGTCAATTTTGACGCCGACGAATTGGCCCCGGGAATCAACAAGCAACTGCTCCACGACGTGGTGGTGATGTACGAAGCCAACCGTCGCGTGGGGACGGTGCAAAATCGGAACCGGGCTCAAACCGAGGGGAGCACCAAAAAGCTCTTTCGGCAAAAGGGAACCGGCCGGGCTCGCGCGGGAACGGTGCGAACGGGCACCCGGCGCGGCGGCGGTCGTGCCCACGCCCGTTACCCGATCGATTACAGCTACCGCTTGCCGAAAAAAGCCGTTCGGCTGGCGACGCGAATGGCCCTGTTGAGCAAGTTCATGGACGAGCAGGTGACGTTGCTCAACGAGCTGTCGATCGCCGAGCCCAAGACCAAAACGATCGCCGGAATGTTGAAGTCTCTCGGCCTGTCG
>DASRXU010000407.1:0-4674 GCA_035687365.1 Planctomycetaceae bacterium
TGGCCGACTCTTGGAAAGCGAAATTCCTCGATTGCGACGTTACGCTCGCGCCTTGACCCGAAGTACAGCCAAAGCCGACGACCTCGTGCAAAGTAGCTTGGTGCGCGCGCTCGAAAAGCAGCATCTCTGGCAACCGGGCTCAAACCTTCGCGCTTGGCTATTCACCATTCTGCACAATCAACATGTAAACGACGTTCGCCACTCGCTTCGTCAGGGATCGCTCGGATCGGTCGAAGACGCGGAGCCGGTCTGGAGTGTGGAGCCGGTCGTCGGCGCCTCTTTGCAGCTGAGAGATCTGCAACGCGGCATCAACACCTTGTCCCACGAACAACGCGAGGTTCTTCTACTCGTCGGACTTGAGGGTATGCGGTACGAACAGGTCGCAACCATTCTCGGCATTCCGGTCGGCACCGTTCGCTCCCGCTTATCGCGTGCTCGAACCACGCTGCGTCTGCTGATGGATGGAGCCAAAAGCGTGAATAATCGCTGGAGTGAACGTTGCGACGATTTGGCGGCGTAACGGCTATAGGCCCCCCACCGAAGCTAAGCGCGCAGTGCGCCTCATGTGCAGCGCGAGACGCTCACCGGCCAGCTCAGCTAGGCGACCGAGCGTGTGCTCGCGCGGTACAGCAAAGGCACTCGGGCAAAAAAGACGGCCTCAGCCAAGGCGCCGACCACGGCAACGAAGGCGGCCGCGGACCATGACGAGATCCGGGGAATGGGCCGAGTCCGCTCAAGGCGACGTATCGCGGCAAGGACCCAGGCATCATGCACCCGGTGTCTCTTGTTGCGCCCAATGCCGATGACGACGCCTCGAGGAGATCTCGTGGGACAAGTTCTTCCGCAAATTCAGCGACGCCGACCTTGCTCTGCTCTATCAGGACCAAACATCGGCCGGCAAAACCGGCCTCTTTAGCAAGTTGATCGGTCGAGGGACGGCAGTGGCACGAGAACACGGATACAGCAAGGCGTCGCGCCACCGACGCGGTGAGCCAACACGCCCGTCATCGCACGCGACCAGCCTCGATCTAGGCAGCGCCGACCGTGTCCGCCGTGTGCGCTCCCCGAGCGCCGAGCGGCTTGGGACGTCCGGTGGTGGTGTCGCCAGCCGTCTGGTACTCCATTTCCGCGTTCAGCTTTGCGCCCACCAAGACGACGATAATCCAGATCCAGGTCATGAAACCGATGATCGCCCCGAGCGAGCCGTAAGCTTTGTTATAGCTGCCGAAATTGGCGACGTACCACGAGAACAAAACCGATGCAGCCAACAAAACAATCGCGGCA
This sequence comes from Planctomycetaceae bacterium, assembly GCA_035687365.1. Lineage (GTDB taxonomy): Bacteria > Planctomycetota > Planctomycetia > Planctomycetales > Planctomycetaceae > DASPSM01. Next base: position 1,285 of record DASRXU010000407.1, read on the forward strand.
GCTACACTGCCGCAGCTCAACCAGCGCCACCGCGGCTCCTCGCGGCTGGGCCCGTATCTGTAAAGGACCTGGAGCGCTAAAATTACAAGCACGAAGAGGATGGGCCATCGGCCAAATTGCGCGAGACTTCATCCCTCGCCTCGTCGATCTTTTCGGGGCTGGCAGGATGCGGCTCGACCGGTTCATCACGCGTTAAGCAACGCTCGCAGTAACCCCTCTTCTGGACCAAGTTGCCCGGCTGAATGAGTCGGATTCAGCATAGGAACCAAGTGGAAGTATCCCGCGTTCCCTAAGTGGCTTGACCGGAGCGGACATCGTCATTTCGCAGTCTTCGGAACGGGGGTCGATTTGATAATGGACGGCACGCGGCCTACCGACGAGCTTGAACAGCGGCTGCGCCAACAAGCTCTTCTAGCCGAAATCGGACGCCGGGCTCTTTCGGACGCCAACCTCGATACGCTGCTTACCGAAGCCGCGAGACTTTGTGCCCTTGGGCTCGAAGTTCGCTTCTGCAAGATCCTCGAATATTTGCCGAGCGAGAATCGATTTCTCGTGCGCGCGGGGGTAGGTTGGCACCCTGGTGTTGTTGGCCGCGCGACGATCGGGGCCGACCTCGAGTCGCCGGCCGGTTATGCCTTGCACACCGGCAAACCGGTCATTGCCAACCGCCTGGCGGAGGAAAGCCGGTTTCGCACGCCCCAGCTGCTCGCCGAGCATGGCGTGGAGCGAGCAGTGAACGTGATCCTTGATGACGACGGCAAACCGTTCGGCGCGCTGGAGGCCGACAGCGAGGCGCCGGGGGCATTCTCCGAGCACGATGCGGATTTTCTACAGGGTGTCGCCAATTTGCTTGGTGTCGCTCTGGGCCGTCGGCGCGTTGAAGATGAGCTACGACGGCTGAATGAGGAACTCGAACAGCGCGTCGCTGCGGAGATCGCCGAGCGTCAGCAGGCGGAAGACGCGCTGCGCCAAGCACAGAAGATGGAAGCGGTCGGCAAGCTGACCGGCGGCATCGCTCACGACTTCAACAATCTTTTAACGCTCATTACAGGCAGTCTCGAGCTAATCGGGAACGAGGTAGCTGGAAAACAGCGGTTGGCGCGAATGGTGGCGACGGCCCAACGAGGCGCCTCGCGTGGCGCCCAGCTGACCGCGCAGCTCCTTGCCTTTGCCCGGCGGCAAGCCTTGCGACCGGAAACGCGGTCGATTAACGAATTGATCGCGGAATTTGATGTTCTCGCCGGTCCCATACTGGGCGATGCCATCGCGAAAGAATTTTGGCTCGACCCGACCGCGGGGGCCTGCCATGTGGATCCGGCTCAGTTTGGATCGGCGCTTCTCAATCTCGCGGTCAACGCCCGGGATGCGATGCCGAACGGCGGTACCTTTTCAGTTCGTACCGGAAATCTCGATCTCGACGAGCGGGCCGCAAGCCGCCATGCCGATGCAAGACCGTGTGCATATGTGTTTGTGGAGGTAGCGGACACGGGAACCGGGATGCTGCCCGAGGTCTTGGATCGCGCGACCGAGCCCTTTTTCACGACGAAGGAAACCGGACACGGAACCGGGTTAGGGTTGTCGCAAGTCCACGGATTTGTAAGTCAATCCCACGGGTTTTTAATAATCGATAGCTCCCCAGGGGAGGGAACACGTGTCCGGATCCATCTCCCGCGCGAGCACGCCGTGGACGGATCGAACCGAGAGCGCGGGGCAACAGCGAGGAAGGAAATCACGGGCGCGATGATCCTGGTGGTCGAGGACGACGTCGATGTACGCAGTCTGGTCATCGAACAGCTCGAGGACTTGGGATATCGGACGATGGCAGCGGCGACCGGTAAAGAAGCCCTCGAACTCGTCGCTGCAAAATCGGAGGAGATCGAGCTAGTTTTTACGGATGTGGTGATGTCTGGCGGCATGAGCGGCGTAGACCTTGTCCATGCCCTGCACGTGCACCGGCCGTCTCTCCCCGTGGTCCTCACCTCCGGCTTTATGGCAAGCAATGTTTCCAACACGGGCAATCCGGCGGATATGCCCGAAACGAATGACCTTGATCTGCCAGTCCTGGCGAAACCATACCGACATATCGACCTGGCCCGCGTCATTGAACAGGCGCTCGGGAGGCGCAGGAACGGCAGGCGAGAAGAACGCTGTGGATTTAACGTGAACGTTGCGCCAGACCAAAACGCATAGCACTCCGACCAAGCAACAAGCCTTGCTCGTCTAGGCTTCATGGCGGCGTAGCGGCCACTTCGGTAATCCGGCGCTAATAATAATCCAAACGAAGCCCGTCCTGGCTGCAATCCGAGCGAAATCCCCCGAGGGTCATCGATGGGATTCGTTTCCGAAAGCCAGGTTCGCACCAGACTTGTATGGGGCTTTTCCTGTCAAGTAGGCATTTTGGTTTTTGCCGGTTCTTTGTTCGGAGCGGGAAAGCCGTTCTTCGTCCCGTCGCCTGCGGTCAGGTTCGCGGAGCGCGCGGAAGGGGTCAAGGGATCGAAGCGGTAGCAAAGCTTGGCGGCTTGCCGCCTAGCGACGCTTGTGTTTCGCAGCGCCTTGACGCCTGAGCACGCGGAGGGATGATGAACTGCGACAGGGCTTTTTGCATAGCTTTGGTGTCTGGTCGGTGGTTGTCAGTCGGTCTGTTGAGGGATCCGAGGGGAGCTCGCCATTGGGGTGTGTTTCGGCACCGAATCGGGACCCCCAAAGGTCGTAGGCCATCATACTGATATGACGCAGAAAACTGGAACGAACGAGGGGTGCCGATCGGCACCCCACGTCTAGGCCGATTCGTATCAGAATCAGCACGTTGTCGTCTTCCCAATGGGGTCCTGGTTCGGTGCTGAAACACAAGGGACCGGCGGTTCCTGTTCCGATGGAACTGGTTTTGCTCTCTGAGGGGGAATTGCCGAATTGGACGGGGGAGTTTCGATAAGCGTAGCCCTTCTGAGGGGGACCGAGGGTTCGAATCTCGTTCCCTCCAGCGGGGAGTCTGTCTCACCGGTGTCTTCCATGGCTAGACGCGCAAAGGCCCGGCTTTCCCCGGGAGTGTGAGCCTGGACGAGACCAGAGAATGGGACGTACTGGCCACGAGCCGGCTCGTCTTGGCCTCCTTTCTCTGACCGGCATTGATGCAGTCCCCCCTCGGGAAATCAGAGCGCTCAACGAGAAGCGCCCAGGCCTTGACCTGGACACGCTTCTGTCGAGGGCGCTCTTCAGCGCGCCAACAGGCTACGCTGATCGGTCCAGTCGAGCGGTAGATCGAGTTCAGTGAGACGTGTTGCCGTGAGTTCGACAGGTTGCCGGCCGTGCAGGATCGACTCGACCAGCTCAGGGCTCAGAAAGGCGAGGTCGACGAGGTGCCGGACATAGCGACGCGTGATACCATCGCGC
>DASRXU010000408.1:0-9709 GCA_035687365.1 Planctomycetaceae bacterium
GACTCGTAAACAGTTGGGCAGCTTTCTACTGGGGACGCTGGAGCCTCCGCTCGCGGAATATGTCGAATTTCACTTGCGGTCCGTCGGCTGTCGAATCTGTGCCGCCAATCTCGACGATTTGGAGCGATCGACCCGTCCGGGCGTGGAATCGACCGACCGCCGGCGGAGGTTCTTTGAATCGTCGGCAGGCCATCTCCGCGGGCTGAGTTCAGGCCGCGCTTCTTAGGCGGCGGGTGGCGCGTCGGACTCCATCGCCCGCTCCGGCCGCCCTTCACTTCGCCTGACCGGGAATGTATGGTTGATTGAGCCGTCCTTTTCCGCTCTCTCGAGCGCCCCATCGTTCCCGTTTACGAGTTGCCAAGTCACGATGCACCCTTTCCGAATCCTGCCCTTGGGACGGTCCGTCTACTCACTGGGTCGCGCGCCCCGCGGAGCCGTCAAGCTTCGCATGGTCATCACTTTGCTGATCCTGGGCGGTTTTGTCGCCGCGGCCGTGTACGCCACCATGCGGGTGGACACCGAGGAGGTCCCGGCCCTCGTGAAGAAGATGAACGAAGCCTTCGCGGAGGGGGAAACGCTCCAATCGACCGAGCCAAAGAAGGCGCTGCAAAAGTACCTGGAGACGGAGCGTTACGCGGACCGGGTCCTCGCCAAAGAGCCGTTGTCGACCCAAGGCCTCTTGTTCAAAGGACAGAGCCTGGTGCGGCTGGGGCGTGACAAGGACGCACTCGGTTATTTTCTGCAGGCCCGGGACAGCGAGTCTGACTCCGCGGCCTGGTGCCATCTGCAAGCCGGGCAGATTCTGTGCAATCAGGACTCGAAATACACCGAAGGCGAAGCTCAGTTTCGTCGGGCGCTCGAACTGCAGCCGGGAGAGCCGAACGCGACGTGGCTGCTTGCCAACGTCTTGCGATTGGGGACGCGAAACTGGGAACTCATTCCGTTCGAACTGGGCGAGATCGAGCAGAAACAGCGGCTCCACATCCAAGTGATGGACGACCTGACGCGCAATCAGCATTTGCCGCCCGATGTCGATCTCGTGCTGAAGGGCATGAAAGCGAACCCCACTGATCCGAACGTACTTTTGGGTCACGCAAACCTGCTTCGCGCGGAGCAGAAATACGATCAGGCCGAAGCCGATCTCCGTAAGGTGATTGAGCTGGCTCCGCAGATTGACGAGGCGCAAGTCCGCCTCGGATGGGTGCTTTTCGAGTCGGGCAACGACGCGAAGTTTCTGCAGTGGCAAACCAACGTCAAGCCGCCGATCTTGGAACATCCGTTGTACTGGTTGGTGTGCGCCGCCCGCGCTGAGCGCGCCCACGAGCCCGAGGTCGCGGCCCGCTGCAATTGGGAAGCCCTCAAGCGGGATCCGAATCTGCCTGAAGCCAATTATCAATTAGGGCTCTTGCTGACTTCGATGGATCGCAAGACCGAGGCCGTTCCATTTCTCGATCGCGCGAAGAAGCTCACCGATTACGTCGAGCTGGCTCGCCTCAACCACTTTCGAGCGTTTGAGCTGGGCAAGGGTGACATCGAGTTGGCGAGCCGCGCAATCAAATCCGCTGACGAGTTAGGCAATCTCTGGGAGGCCTATGGCTGGACCCTGATGACACTCCAGATCGATCCTTCCAACAAGGCGCTGGAACAAGACATCAAGCAGATCGAACCGCAGCTGAAAGACGTCGAGAAGAGAAGGACTCTGCCGAACTACAACCCGGCTCTCAAGATCGACCTGGCAAAAATGCCCCTCCCCAAGTGGAGTGAAAAATCCGCGATCGCGAGCCCCAAAGTTCCCGCCAGCCAAGTGTCCTTCGAAGATCAGGCCTCCGCCGCCGGCATCCATTTTGAGTACTTCGACGGCCAGGATCCCAAGGTGAACGGTCTGAATAAGTTCAACGCCATTAACGGGGGCGGTGCCGGAGTCGTCGATTTCGATCGTGATGGTTGGCCCGATCTGTATTTCACGCAGGGGAGCAAGGACCCGCAAGACCGAGACCAGACCGATCATCTCGACCGCTTGTATCGCAATTTGGGTGACGGACACTTCGCCGACGCCACGGCACAAGCTCACATCGTCGAGAACGCATTCAGTCAGGGCGTCACCGTGGGAGATATCGACAACGACGGGTTTCCCGACATTTTCGTGGCGAACATCGGCTCCAATCGTCTGTTCGTGAACAACGGCGACGGCACCTTCAGTGACGCGTCGGAAGACTCTGGAGCCAACGAGAGTCAGTGGACCAGCAGTTGCGTCATTGCCGACTTCAACGGCGACTCGCTGCCGGACATTTATGCCCTCGGATATCTCGAGGGAGACGCCCTCACCCGTATCTGCAATGACACGGAGAATCACCACTATCCGTGCCAGACGTATGGCGTCCCGTCGGCGCACCATCGGCTGTGGTTGAACACCGGCGACGGCCGCTTCGAGGACGCCACCGCCTCAGCGCAAATTGATCACTTTTCCAATCGCGGGACGTCGGTGATCGCCGCCGACCTTGACGGCTCTCGAAAGTTGAATCTGCTCGTCGGCAACAGCGGCACGCAGAATTTCTTCTTCCGGAACGACGTCGCGAAGGCTGGTGATCCCCTCAAATTTACGGAGGCCGCACTCTCGATGGGCCTGGCCTTCGGGGCCGACGGGATACCGCGGCGGTGCATCGGTCTTGCGGCCGGGGACTTCAACGGTGACGGGCTGCTCGATTTTCACGGAACGAGCGTCGCGGAAGAGTCCGACACGCTCTATCTGCAACAGAATAAGAACGCGCTGTTCTTCGATAAGGCCACGGCCGCCGGGCTCTTTTCGACCACTTTCATGGAGTGCAGTTGGGGCACGCAGGCGATCGACGGAGCCCTCGACGGGAAGCTCGACCTGATCGCGTCCTGCGGAAGCCCCGACAACCCGCGAAACCAGTTCATCCCCTATGAGATGCGTCCCTCCTATCTCACGAACGACGGGCAGGGACATTTCGCCCCAGTGCCCGCGGAAACCTTGGGACCCTATTTTCAGCAAAAGCATTTGGGACGAGCGGTCGCAAAACTCGACTGGAATCGCGACGGCCTGGAAGACGTGGTCGTGTGCCACTCGCGCGCTCCCGCGGCTCTGTTGACGAACACGACCCGTAAACCGGGACATCACTTGACGATCCGCCTGGTGAGCACGGCTTCCGCCCGGGACGCGATCGGAACGACCGTCGAGGTCGTCGCCGGCGGGAAGAAGATCGTCCGCCAGCTCAGCGCGGGGGATGGATTCCAGGCCAGCAACGACCGGGCTTTGGTGTTCGGCCTCGGGTCGAACGCCGCCGTCGAATCGGTCGTGATTCACTGGATGTCCGGCCGCGACCAACGCCTCGCCGGGATGCCAGCCGACAAAGAGCTGCTGATCGTCGAAGGACGTGACCAGCCGACCACTTTGACCCGGGATTGACGGACTTGCGACCGGGTCCGCATAGGCCGGCAGGTTCGAACTTCCAGATTCTTTTATCGCTTTTGCGAGGACTGACGTAGGAGTCGGGGGAAGGTTCGTTTGCATGCCGGCCGTTGTGAGATGCCTGTGCCTTGTTGGATGTCTCAACCTGCTGGGAGCCGCTGCGCTCGCTGACGAGCCCGTCCTGCCGGGCCACTCGAAGCACGGCGAGATGTTCGACGCCGGTCCGCGGCAGAGCGCCTACCTGATGGGCGGCACGGGAAAAGTCCACTTCCCGATTACCCATAAGGTCGAGCAGGCCCAAAAGTTCTTCGAACAGGGCGTCGGCCAACTGCACGGATTCTGGTACGTCGAGGCCGAGCGCTCGTTTCGGGCGGCGGCGGCTCTCGATCCGACCTGCAAAGGGATGGCCTGGTGGGGCGTGTCGCTCGCCAATCACTATCGCCCGGGTCGGGCCAAGGAGTTCGCCTACCTGGCCGTCAAGGAGAAGGGTGGGCTCACCGACCGCGAGCAGATGTTTATCGAGGCAAACCTTTCCCCCACTGGATATCACGAGCTCATCGAGAAGTATCCGGACGATCTGGAAGCTAAGGCTCGCGAAGTTTGGCGCATTTGGTATCGGCTGGAGGCGGGACAGGCGGGCACCCCGGAAGTGCACGAGGCGCTGGACCTGGCAAAATCCATTCTGAAGGTGAATCAACTCCACCCGATCAACCATGCGGTGATCCATATCTGCAATTTCACGTCGACTGAGAGCCGCGCCATCGACTCCGCCGATCACTGCGGTGATTCGGCCCCTTCGATCGGCCACATGTGGCATATGCCGACGCACATCTACTTCACGCTGCATCGCTATCCGCAGGCGGCTTGGCAGCTCGAAGCGTCGATCCGCACCGAGCATGCCCGCCAGATGCACGACCGTGTGATCCCGGACGAGTCGGTCTTCTACGCTCACAACAATGAGTGGCTCGTGCGCACGCTGCTCTACATGGGCCGCGCGGGAGACGCCCGGCGCACTGCTATGCACATGATCGACTTGCCGAGGCACCCACAATACAACCTGATCGAGCCGCCCGAAGAGGACGAGGGATCCGACACCGAAGACTCGCCGAAAGGCGATAAGAAGATTGCCGAGGTTCACGGGACAAGCGCCTATTACGGGCGCGACCGATTGCTGCAGACGCTCCGCCAGTTCGAGTATTGGGACGACTTGATCGAGGCGTGCAAGTCGAACTACATCGAGGAAACGTCGCTCACCGGCGAGCAGGGCAAGGTTCATCTGAATTTGGGTGTGGCCTATTACTCGACCGGAAATGTCGCTGCGGGTGACAGCGAGCTGGCCGAGATTCGCCGCCTGCAATCCGCCGAAGAAGCGGCCGCCAAAACGGCGATCGCGGAAGTGAGCGAATCGGCCAAGCGTACCAAGGCGATGCAGGCCGTAGAAAGGAAATACCTCCGGCCCGTGGCAGAACTCGCCCGCTCGAGCAAAGAGCTCGAATCCTATCGCCGCATTGTGACTGGTTTCTTCCTCGGCCAGCGAACGCTGATTCTGAGCCTTGTGGGACTATTCCTGATCGAAGTCGTCCTGTTTTGGACGTTGCGACGACATATGATCTTCGGCGTGTTCACGGTACTCGGGGCCATCGGCATCGGCGTGTGGTTGTTTCATTCGCACCTCGCCCTGCTCAATCTGCCGTACGATTCGGTGAACGTCGATTTCGCATTCATGTCCCGCCAGCAGCTCGCGGCGGGCGACCCCGACGTGGCCGAATGGTGTGCCCGGCAGTTCGCCGAGAACCGCGACTATCAGGTCAAGCCGCAGGCCAATCTGGTGGAGATCCTTTACAGCATCGGGAAGAAGGACGAAGCCCGCCAAGAGTTCGAAAAACTCCGCGAACTGGCCGGCATGGCCGATCTCGATTCGCCCCCCTTGGCGCGCCTCCAACCGATCGCACACGAGTTTGGCCTGCCGACCGATTGGCGGTTGCCGGAGAAGCTCAACAAGCCGATCGCCGGCCGGCGTCCGCTTAAGTCGTTAGGTCCGCTCGTCTGGCGGCCGTGGCAGGCTCCCGATTGGAAATTGAAAGATGCCCAGGGACACGAGCACAGCCTGGCGGAATATCGGGGCAAAGCGGTGATGATGGTCTTCTTCCTGGGCTGGAAGTGCGAGCACTGCAAGCAGCAGCTCAAGGCCTTCGCCAAGAAGGCAGAAGAACTCAAGAAGGACGGGATCACGCTGATCGCCGTCAATGTGGACCCGCCGGCCAAGGTGAAGGAAGCCTTGAATGACTACAAGCCCGGCCCGTTCCCGTTCGTGATGCTCTCGGATGATACGAAAGCGGCTTTTCAAGCGTACCGCGCATTCGACAACTTCGAAGGGGTCGCCCTGCACGGCACGTTCTTGATCGACCGCGAGGGTTTTGTGCGCTGGCACGACGTCAGTTACGAGCCGTTCATGGACGTGAACTTCGTACTCAACGAGTCGAAGCGCTTGCTCGACCGGAAGGTGCCTGAGATCGAACAGGGCGCCCGCATTATCGCCGACGCAAAAGACGGCGTGCCTGTGCCGTCTCGCTAGGCGAACAGGCCACCCGCGCAATTAACGGGCCGCCGTAGGCTCCGGCGCTTCGGACAAAATCAGGATCGACTCTTCGCGGGCCAGCGGCTTGTCGATCTGATCCGCCTGAATGCTCACCCGCACGCGGCTATCGCCCCGCTTCCGAGCGGCGAGCACGATTTCGCAAGCGGCCGTGGTGCGACCTTCGAGCGAAGGAACGGGTCCGAACTTGAGCCGCCCCGCTTCCTGCGTCTTGTTACCCGGCCCGCGCGCGGAAACGATCTCCATCTGCTCGGGCACGTCGACTGTCACGACGAGGTTCGAGACGGGCACAGTTCCTTTGTTGCGCGCATTGACGTGCAGCGTAATCTTCTCACCGAGGTCGACCGGTCCGTCGGCGCCGCTGACGTCCAGACCGAGTGCCGCAAAACCTTCGACTTCTGTTTTCGAGGTGGCTTCCACCGGTTCCCCGTTGGGGACCGTGAGACGAATGGTGCTCGTCTGATTGCCCAGCCCCTTCGCGACGAGTCGCGACTTCACCACGCGCGTCTCTCCGGGAGCCATCTGATCGATTCGCCAGGCGATCGTGCGATTGCCATCGTTGTACTGTCCGCCCTGCGAGGCGCCGGCAAACTCCATCCCCGTCGGCAGCGACTCGACCAGCACCACGCCGTCGACCGGAAAACTGGATTCATTGACCACGGTATTCGTGAAGAGCGCCTGTCGCCCCAGATAGCGCCGTTGCGGGCCGCTGCGCGACAGAGCCACCTTGGAACCGCTGATCTCGATCGTGGCTTTGGCCTCGGTCGTCAGGCCTCCTTCGGCCAACACGACGGCCCGATTGACTGCAGTGCCGACTTTGCCCGCCTTGAGGTCGAGCGTCAGTTGCTTCGACTTTCCTGGCAACAGGCGGCCCACCTCGTACTCGAGGTCGTTACCCGAGCTGTGCGAGAGGCCTTGCGGAATCAAGTCGCGGATCATTACGCCCCGCGCCTCTCCGGTCCCCACGTTCTTGACTTCAAACCGAAACGGCACCATCTCGCCCAGCCGGGCCGTCGAGGGCGCAAGAATCTTGAATTCCAAGCGGGGCGCAGTCACGACGGTTTCGGCAGCCGCCTCAGCGACGAAATTCACCGTCGCCACGCTGCCGATCTCGCCCGCCTCTTGCGGGATGACGCGAATGGAGATTTTCCGCTGTTCGCCGCCGCCCAAAGTTCCGATTCGCCAGATCAGTTTCTTTCCGGTCAGCTCGGCTCGGGGAATTGTGCCGGAGAGTTTGGTGCCTTTGGGAATGCGGTCTTCGACGACGACGTCTCGCGCTGCGCTTTGTCCTGTGTTCTTCACCAAGATCGAATAAATCAGCGGCTGCCCGAGCAACGCGTTCGAGGGCGCGATCTTCTCGATATTCAATTGAGGTCGCTGCGGACCCAGCGGAGCCGCTTCGCCCACGGTGCCGTCGCCCTGAAAGTCGGCACCGGTCTCCGAATGCGAATCGGCTGACGAGCGCGGCGCAGGCGCCGCCGAATTTCCGGCGTCGACCGATTTGACCTCCGGCAAATTAGGACTCGCTACGGGCGAGGTGGAGGTCGGCAAGGTGGAACTCGGCGGGATAGAACTCGACGGGTTCGACCGTGAAGGAGTCAACTCGAGTACCGGCGGCCCGGAAGAGGTCGGACTGGACGAGCCCGAGTTCGGCGCGGGAAGCGCAGGCGCCAGCAGCGGAGTTTCCTTCGGCCCTTCGTCGGGGAAAGGCTTGGGCCCTCCCGATGGGGCAGCAACCGAATCCGGCGTGGCGGATTTCGCGAGTGGCTTATCGGTCGGTTCCGACTGCGCGGTAGGAGGGGGAGCAGTGACTTCTCCCGGGAAGGCGGGCGGAACCGACGCGGCTTTCGACTCTGGCTGAGCGTTGGTGCCAGTGGGAGGCAGCTCGAGCGCCGGACCCAACCCGGGGAGCTGTGGTCCGTCACTCGCCTTGTCGCCGGCCGGCTTTTCACTCAGTGATTTTTCGCGGGCTGGTTTTTCACGGACGGGCTTTTCGTTGTCGGCCATCGGTTTGGCTGGCTCGAGTTCGGGCGCCTTTTGATCCGTCGGCTTCGGCTCGACGGGCGGCTCAAGCTGCAGTCCGCTGGGTGGCTCCGATTGTTTCGGCGGTCCGCTTCCCTCGTCCGCTTTGGGTACGCTCGATTTGGAATCGCTCGATTTGAGGTCGAGCGGCTTCGCGTCGTTGAACCGGGGTCCCTCGTCCGCGGGCGATTTGGGCGCGGTCGACGTCGGCAACGCCGGCGGCTCATCGGTTGAGCCGCTGGTCTGCTTGACCTCAGGCTCGTTAGGCGCGGGACTCTTAGTGGCAACCGCCGGTGTGGAATGCTTGGCGTCGCCACTGTCGGCAAAGGGGTCGCTGCCCGCGGCGTCTTTGGGCGCCGCACTTGCCGCTTGCTTTACTGACGGCTTTTCCGTTTCCTTCAAAGCGACCGGAGCAATGACGGTCGGCCCATTCTTGGTTTCATCGCGTTTCGATTCTTCGGGGCGAGAAGCATTGGCGCTCAGAGGTGCGTCGCCGAACGGATCGGCTTTGGGCGCATTGGACGTGGCGGCGACGGCATCGGGTGTCGTGGTCGCGGCGGGGGGCGCATCGGTGGCAGCGGCAGCCTGTCCGTCGGCCGATTTCTGCAGTTGGGCCTGGGTCATGCCGCGCTGCGCTTGCAGGATCACCAGGAAACCGACCGCGAGGACGGCGGTCACCAGCGCAATCTTCCAAACCAAGCCTTTCATGGGAATCCTTTCCCGACCGATGGCAACACCGCTCCCCGACCCCGTACGGCTGGCCCAGAAACGGGAGTTTCGGCCCGGAACAGATAGCAGAGACCGTCAAATTGGGAAAGACGAGTTCGACAAGGGGTTCCGCGGGGTCGCGGGGACAGGCTTGAGGGCTGCGGCAGCAGGAGGACGAACCGACTGTTAAATAATAGATGTCACAGTCGCCCAGCGACCGTGTCCAAGAAGCTGGGATACCTTTCCCGGCGTTCAGGAGTAGCCGTGCCTCCCACTCCGTCTACGGCAATTTGTCGGCTGCCATGCCCACAGCTTTGGGTGGGCATGTCCGGGAATTCGGGACTTGAATCGGGGGTGCCACGGCTGAGCTCGCTCAGCCGTGTCTTCGGCGAGCGACGTGCTGGCGTGTTTGCGAAATGCGACATCGACTTCGACGATGAGCTTGATAGCTGCGGCGAAAACGCACGGCTGAGCCGAAACGTCTCAGCCGTGGCACCCGGCCGAATTCCCGGACGGTCTCCCAGCTTTGGGTGGGCATGTCCTGCAACGCATGCCCACGCCGAGCCCTGGGCAGGGCACCCATTCCTGATATTTGGCGGGCAACGGACCGCTCCCGACTAAGGAACAAGTCGTGTCGAACCCCTTCACCGAAGTCGCAGAGGATGACTCCACAGACGCCGGTCTGGTGGAACTAGCCAAGAATGGCGACCGGGCGGCACTCGAAAAGCTGGTCCTGCGGCATCAGGCCTGGATCTACAACATCGCGGTCCGCATGGTCTTCCAGTCGCACGACGCCGAAGAGGTTACCCAGGAAGTGCTGGTGAAGGTGATCACCAAGCTCAGCACCTTCAAGGGCGAGAGCAAGTTCCGCACGTGGCTCTATCGCATCGTCGCTAACCACGTGCTCAACATGCGGCGCAGCAGCCTCGAGGCGCACGATCTGACGTTTGCCA
>DASRXU010000409.1:0-41102 GCA_035687365.1 Planctomycetaceae bacterium
AAGTTTGAGTGAGTTCGATGCGCCCCTCGCCCGATTCCTCGAGAATGTTGCGGCAGACGAAGAGCCCCAGGCCCGTGCCGGTTTCTTTGGTCGTGAAATAGGGCTGAAAAATGGCCGCCTGATCCTCCTCGGGAATGCCGACGCCGTCATCACGGACGGCGACGCGAATCCAGCCGTCCTTGAGTTCGGTGGTCAATTCGATCGATCCGCCCTCTTCAGTGGCGTCGAGGGAATTGAGCACCAGATTCAAAAAGACTTGCACCAGCTGGTCTCGCACAACGCGCAGCTTGGGAAGACCATCGGCATAGCGGGTGACGATTCGCTTCCCCTTCTTCCGCTTATAGTACTTGGCAATGTTGAGCGCCGCGTCTAGCACTTCATGAATGTCGCACAGTCGCCGATCTTTCGTCGCCGGCCGGCTGAAGTCGACCAGTTCCCGTAGCGTGCGTTGGATGCGGCGGAGCTGATCGTCGACCATCGACAGCCGCTCTCCGGTGTAGGAATCGTTCTGCCGCCGCTTCAGCATCTGCACCAGCGAACTGATGGCCGCCAAGGGATTGCCGACTTCGTGCGCGATACCCGCGGCGAGCAGCCCGAAGGCCGCCTGTTTCTCTTGTTGCACGAGCCGCGCCTGCGACTCCTGCAGTTCCACGGTTCGTTCACGAATCCGCTCTTCCAGCAACCGCTGGTTGTCCTGCAGCTCGGTGTTTAACTCAGTGAGCCGGCGGCTGGTCGACTTGAGCAAGTTGCTCAGCGCCATGCTGCCCCAGGTGCCCCAACCCAGCAGGATCAATGTCAACAACAGGGTCGTCACGTCCTGCCGGCGACTGAACTCCGGGCTCAGCGCCAGAAAGCTGAAGCTCGCCGCATGCAAGGCAAAGGTCGCGTACGTGATCGCGGAGGAATTGCGGATCGCGCACACCAGGAGCGAGAGAAAGTAATAGAAGCGGAATGGGCTCTCGACGCCATGGCGGTCGAAGTAGCACAAGAGGCCGATGAACACGGCCTCCATCAAAGAGATCACCAGCGGGAATTGCGCCAGAAAAACTTTGCCGCGCAGGCTCCAGACGGTGTCGATGATCGCGTACAGAGCACCGAGCGTCAGGATGGCGTTGAGCACCGTCCGGTTGCCCGAATCCCGATCGATAAAGTTCACCAGCACATAGCCGACGCAGAGTCCAAACCAGCGAATGCGAACCGTCACCGTCTCGGCGGCGAGATCCCACTGGCTTCTGTCGCGTTCGGCTTCGGGATGGTTCACGGCTGGGATCGGAGTGAGGGGAAGGGAACTGCTCGCGTGCGTCTTCGATTATAGAGCCGGCCGACCGGACTTGGGGAGTCGGTGCCGGGGTGCCTTTGACATAACAATTTGCCTCTCCCTACGATACGTACGCAGTCGGCGGCACAACTCGACAGGAACGGGGTCAAGAAACCTTTGCGCGCTTGCCGATAAAGTGGATTACGCAGCCGCGGCAAACTTTGTCGCCTGGCAGGATTGGAGTGGTTCGAAGACCGGTCACCTGAAACAGTGCGGGTCGGGGGGCAAAGCTCAGATTGAGCGTGGCGGCTCGGCGGCAGGCCGAGGGCCGATTTCCCCGTCCGATCAATTCGCACACGTTTGAGCCTGTCTCCCGGGAAGACAGAGTCCAATGCGAATTGTCATCGCCAGTTCAGAGGCCGTCCCGTTCGCCAAGACGGGTGGGCTGGCGGACGTCGCGACGGCTCTGGCCACCGCTTTGACCGATCTGGGGCACAGCGTTTGGCTGGTGGTTCCCCACTATCCGCAAGCGATGAGCCGCCATAGCTCATCCAACGGAATCGCCATCGAGCCGACCGGCGTCCACATCGACGTGCCGATCGGCGCGCGGCACGTGTCCGGCGGAATACTGAGAGCCCACTTGCCCGGCTCGGCCGTTACCGTGCTCCTGATCGATCAGCCGGCGTATTACGACCGACCCGGACTCTATCAGGCCGGCGGCTCCGATTTTCGCGACAACTGCGAGCGGTTCGTCTTTTTCAGCCGCGCGGTGACGACGCTGGCCCAGCAGCTGCGGCTGCGACCAGACGTGATTCACGCGAACGATTGGCAGACCGGCCTGATCCCAGCACTGTTGGCGATCGAGGGACGCAGCCCAAACACTTTGGAAAACTGTGGCTCCGTCTTTACGATCCACAACATGGCTTTCCAGGGCGTGTTCTGGCATTGGGACATGCTGCTGACCGGGTTGGATTGGAAATACTTCAATTGGCATCAAATGGAGTTTTACAACCAGCTGAGCTTTCTGAAAACGGGCATCGTCTTTTCGGATTTGGTGACCACGGTCAGCCCCACGTACGCGCGCGAGATTCAAACTCCCGAGTTCGGCTATGGCCTGGACAGCGCGTTACGCTCGCGCCGGGATGACCTGGTCGGCATCTTGAATGGCGTCGAAACCAAGGTCTGGGACCCGCGAATTGACACCGCTTTGCCCGCGAATTATTCGATCGCCGATTTGGAAGAGGGCAAACTTGCCTGCAAGCGGGCTTTGCAAAAGGAATTTGGACTTCCCCAGCGTGACGAGGTCCCCCTCTTTGCGATGGTCACGCGACTGACCGATCAAAAGGGGCTCGACCTGGTCACCCAAGCCGCCGAGCGACTATTCGCGCATGACGTGCAATTGTGCGTGCTCGGAAGCGGAGAGGCCAAGTACGAAGGCTTGTTCAAGGAGACGGCACAGAAACTGCCGAAGCAGGTCGCCGTGCGCATCGGTTTCGATGACGCCCTGGCCCATCGGATCGAGGCGGGAGCCGACCTGTTCTTGATGCCCAGCCGCTTCGAGCCATGCGGCCTCAATCAAATGTACAGCCTGATTTATGGAACGGTGCCCGTCGTGCGGACGGTCGGCGGGCTGGCCGATTCGGTCGTCGACGCCAGCCCCCAGAATCTTGCTCACGGGACGGCGACCGGATTTTGCTTTACCGATTACTCGGCCGAGGCCCTGATGCAGACAATCGAGCGAGCGCTGACTCTGTTCGAAGATAAGGTCGGATGGATGCGTTTGGTTCGCGCCGGCATGAACCAGGACTTGAGTTGGCGCACGAGTGCGTTGCAGTACGTGCGCGTTTACGAACGGGCGGTCGCCAAGCGGCGAGCGGCCGTCGCGGCGTCCCTTTCCGACGTCGCAATCACCGTTTGACAGTCACTTAGTGGCGGCTACTTAAACGCGAAATCACCCCTGATCGGGCTCGAATGCAACCAGTCACCGTCGCCTTCTTCTGGCATCAGCACCAACCGTACTATCCTGACGACGTCAGCAACGAAACGCTGATGCCGTGGGTCCGGCTGCACGCCACGAAGGACTACTACGGGATGGCGCTCCACTTGAAGGAGTTGCCCGAGTTCCGTTGCACGATCAACCTCGTGCCCAGTTTGTTGATCCAGCTTCAGGCGTACGGGGACGGCCGTAGCGATCGGCACTTGGACGTTTCGCGCTTGCCCACCGACGGCATGACCGAAGGCGACGTCCGCTATCTGCTGGACAATTTCTTTCTCGCGAATGTCGAGAGCATGATCCGCCCTTACGAGCGGTATCACGAGCTGTACTTGCGGCGCGGGTTTGGCAGCGATCCGGTCGAGAACGCCATCTCCCGTTTTTCACCCCGCGATCTGCGTGACCTCCAGGTGTGGAGCAACCTCACGTGGATCCACGAGTTGGTCTTCGACCTCGATCCCGAGCTGCGGGAATTTCGAGCCAAGGGCCGCGGCTACACCGAAGGGGAGAAGGCGTGGCTGCTCGATAAACAGAAGGCCATCCTCAACGCGGTAATTCCGCTGCATAAGGAATTGGCCGCGAGTGGGCAGGTGGAACTGACCACCACGCCTTTTTACCACCCGATCCTGCCGCTGCTTTGGGACAAACGGTCCGCTCGTCAGGCCATGCCTGGCTGCGCGCTGCCCAAGCACTTGGAGAGTTATCGCGAAGACGCCCAAATCCACCTGCGTCGGGCCGTCGCGTTGCACAAGCAGCTCTTCGGACAAGCGCCGGTCGGCATGTGGCCCTCTGAGGGGTCCGTGTCGCAGGACATCGTCGCGCCGATCGCCGAAACAGGCATCGAGTGGATCGCGACCGACGAGGAAATTCTCTCGGAATCGACGAACGGCTGGATTTCGCGCGACGGGCAGGGGCACATGCGCCACCCCGAGATGCTCTATCGTCCCTGGCGCGTCGAAAGCGGCGACAAGTCGCTGCAAGTGATCTTCCGCGACCACGCACTTTCGGATCTGATTGGTTTCCACTATCAGCGAAGCGATCCCGAGCACGCGGCCTGGGACATGGTCAGCAAGTTCCTTTCCATCGGCCGCGCCGTCGAAGCGAACAACGCCGGCCGCGGTGCCCTCGTTCCCGTGATCTTGGACGGCGAAAACTGTTGGGAGTATTACCCCGACGGTGGCGTTCGCTTCCTGCGTGCGCTCTATCGAAACTGCATCCAGAATCCGCAGATTCGGCCGCAGCGTGTCCGCGACTACCTCAAAGACCAGCCGCCGACCGACCGGATCGGTAGCCTGTTTGCCGGAAGTTGGATCTCCCACAATTTCGCCATCTGGATCGGCCACCACGAGGACAACACGGCGTGGGACCTCCTGCATCAGACCCGCGAGTTCCTGAAGCAGACCGAGGCGGAAGGCAAAGCGCCCAAGGAGGCGCTAGCGAAGGCCTGGGAGGAGATGTTCATCGCCGAGGGGAGCGACTGGTACTGGTGGTTTGGCGACGATCACTCTTCATCGCAGGATGCGCTCTTCGATCAGCTCTTCCGCAAGCACTTGCAAAATGTCTACGCGCGGCTCGACACGCCGCCACCGACCATCCTGAGCCATCCGATCAAGCGGCTGCAGCCTCGGGCGCTCCACACCAAGCCGACCGGTTTTTGCCCGGTGAAAGTCGATGGACGCCGGACCTATTTCGAGTGGATTTGTGCGGGGCACTACGTTTGCGGCAGCGAACGCGGCACGATGACGAAGGTCACGCTGGGTCTGTTGAGAGACGTCTATTTCGGTTTCGATGCCCAGCGGCTCACGTTACGGATCGACACGGCTCGCTATGCCCGCGAGGATCTCGATCCGCTCGATGAACTGAGGATCCGCTTTGTGGATGCCTCGGGGATGGAGATTCGCATCACCGGATTCAAGCAGCACGACGCCAAGGCGAAGCTCTATCGGGATGACAAGGTGGTGGCCAAGGCGACGGTCGAGTTGGCGATCGATCAAATCCTTGAACTGGCCATCCCCTTCGCCGACCTCGGCCTGGCTCCGGAATCGACGATTCAACTGTACGTAGAAGCGGTCTCGAAGAAACAAAGCGTGGATCGCGCGCCGCAAGAAGGTGTTCTTGAAATGGTGGTGCCGTCGCCCGACTTCGAACGCATCATGTGGCAGGCCTGAGGCGACGCCGATCGACAGTGTCTGGACGGAGCCAGTTGAGAATAGTCAGTGCACTAGATTGTGAGTGATGCACGATGCCCGAGCTTAGAAAAGACCCCATCGTCGGACGCTGGGTGATTTTGGCGCCGGATCGCGCCAAACGTCCGGAAGACTTTTCGTCTGAGTTTCGTGCGAGCCGGGGCGGCTTTTGTCCCTTCTGCGAAGGGCACGAAGACACCACGCCGCCCGAGATCCTGGCCTATCGACATCCGGGGACCGAGCGCAACAACCGCGGCTGGCGGACGCGCGTCGTGCCGAACAAATTCCCCGCTCTGCAAGTCGAGGGAAATCTCGACAAGCGGGGAGACGGAATTTACGACCTCATGAACGGAGTCGGCGCGCATGAAGTGATCATCGAATGCCCGAACCACGAAACGAATATGTCCCGCTTGTCGGTCGACAACATTCGCGAAGTGCTCTGGGTTTATCGGGATCGCATGGTCGATCTCAAACGCGATCCACGCCTGGTGCACGGTCTGATCTTCAAGAACCAGGGGGCCCCGGCGGGCGCGTCGCTCGAACATTCGCACTCCCAGCTGATCGTGACGCCCGTCGTGCCGATTTCGGTCTGGGAGGAGATGACCGGATCGCTCGAATTCTTCAACTACCGGGGCCGCTGCATTTATTGCGACATGATCCAACAAGAGTTGGCCGCCGGCAGTCGCGTCGTGCTCGACACACGAAGTTTTGTGGTCCTGGCCCCGTTCGCCAGCCGCTTCCCGTTCGAGACTTGGATCATTCCCAAGCAGCATTCCAGCCAATACGAAAACATTCCGCGGCAGGGGATCGAAGACCTGGGAGTCGTGCTGCGGTCGGTGCTGCGCAAACTCGAGTTTGCCCTGGACGACCCCCCGTACAATTACGTCTTCCACACGGCCCCATTCGACGCTAAAGAACTGCCCCATTACCATTGGCACATCGAGATTTTCCCCCGTTTGACCCGGGTGGCCGGCTTTGAGTGGGGGAGCGGGTTTTACATCAACCCGGTCATGCCCGAGGAAGCCGCCTCTTTCTTGCGGGACGCCGAGGACGAGGTGGCGATCCGCAAGCCGGCGGTTGCGGCGGCAACGTCTGCCTGATCGGTACCACAGGAGCGCCCGGCGCGGTTTTCGCACGAGCCGGAGGCGGGAGCCTTTTCAGTCCGCAGTCAGCGCGATTTGATGGGACGTGGGGGCCGCAATTCGGTGGCCCAACCAGGAGGGATCGTCGGAATGACTGGATGTCTGCGTCTGGCGCTGGCCATTCATATTCATCAGCCCATCGGCAATTTTGACGGGGTCTTCGAAGACGCCTACCGCGATAGCTACGCGCCGTTTTTGGAAGTTCTTCGACAACACCCGCAAATTCCCGTCAGCCTGCACATTTCGGGAAGCTTGATCGAATGGCTGGTCGAAGCCCATCCGGAATACATCGACGGCGTTCGTGAACTGACCGAACGCAGCCAGGTGGAGGTGATCGGCGGCCCGTTTTACGAGGCCATTCTGGCGGGCATTCCCTCGCACGACCGCATCGGCCAGATTGCTGCTTATTCGCGCTATCTCGAACAACTCTTTGGCGCCAAAGTCCGCGGCATGTGGATGCCGGAACGCGTCTGGGAACAGAATTTCACCGGCGACATGACGCGGGCCGGGATCGAGTACACGGTGCTCGACGATCATCACTTCAAGAGTGCCGGCCTGCGGGACGA
The DNA here is from genome assembly GCA_035687365.1 of Planctomycetaceae bacterium. Classification (GTDB taxonomy): domain Bacteria; phylum Planctomycetota; class Planctomycetia; order Planctomycetales; family Planctomycetaceae; genus DASPSM01. The sequence continues at coordinate 7,146 of DASRXU010000409.1, forward strand.
GCAGCTTTACGGCTACTACCTGTCCGAGGACGAGGGCCGGTTGCTCAAGATTTTCCCGGGCAGCGAAAAGCTGCGCTACACGATTCCTTTTCAGGAGCCGCAGGAAACGATTCGCTACCTCCGCGAGATCGCCGAGCGACACGCCAACCCGGTCGTGTGCTTTGGCGATGATGGCGAGAAGTTCGGGACTTGGCCCGGCACGAAGCAGCACGTTTACGAAAACGGCTGGTTGACGCGGTTTCTCAATGCCCTGCTGGAAAACAGCGACTGGCTCAAGCTCTGCACGTTGAGTGAAGCCGTCGACAACGTGCCGCCGATCGGCATGATCTACTTGCCCGATTGCAGCTATCGAGAAATGACCGAGTGGGCCCTTCCGGCTGACCGTCTGGCGGAATTCGAGCAACTTTCCAAGCAGAAACAGCACGACCCCGAATGGCACGCGGTGAGGCCGTACATTCGCGGCGGGACCTGGCGAAACTTCCGCGTGAAGTACCCCGAAGCCAACGAAATGTACACGCGGATGCTGCAAGTCAGTCAGCGATTACAGCAAATCACGTCCGATGAGGAGGACGTCGAACGGCCTCACTTCATCAATCAGGCGCGGACGGAACTCTACCGCGCTCAGTGCAATTGCTCCTACTGGCATGGTGCGTTTGGCGGACTCTATCTGCCCCATTTGCGGCACGCGGTCTACAACCACTTGATCGCCGCCGACTCGTTGCTCGAGTCGGCAACCGGCCGGCCGGCGCGTTGGGTGCAAATCGACGCCGACGATTACAATCTCGATGCCCGCAAGGAAATTCGCATCGCGGGTGACCGACTCGTGGCCTTCCTGACACCGAGTCGGGGCGGCCATCTCTACGAACTCGACGTGCGGGGCGTGCGGCTCAATTTGCTCGGCACGCTCAACCGTCGGCCCGAGGCCTATCACGATGTGGTCCGACATGCGGCTCATGCGCAGCACGACGGAAGCTCCGTTGCGAGCATCCACGACGCGGTTCGCTTCAAGCAGCCCGATCTGGACCGCATGCTGGTCTACGACAATTGGCCGCGCAAGAGCCTGGTCGACCACTTTTTGCCGCCGAATATCGACCCGGCCGTATTCCGAAACGGCGAAGGGGAACTCGGCGACTTTGTGCTCGGCGTTTATGAAAGCAAGCTGCGACGCTCCGCCGGACGCGTCGAAGCGGTGTTGGCCCGCGACGGTCTCGTCGGCGCGCATCGCATCCGGCTCGAGAAGTCGATTTCGCTCGAGGCCGCGTCCGGAAACCGGCTCGAAATCCGCTACGAATTGTCGAATCTGCCACCGGGGGAGCGGTTCCACTTCGCGGTGGAATTCAACTTTGCCGGTTTGGCCGCCGGTGCGTCCGACCGCTACTACTACGACGGCACGGGCCGACAACTTGGGCCGCTCGAATCGATCCTCAATCTGAAACAAGCTGAACGGATCGGCCTTGTCGACGAATGGCTGGGAATCGATGCGGGGCTGGAATCGTCGGTGGCCTGCGACATCTGGACGTTTCCCGTTCAGACGGTGAGCCAGTCCGAAGGCGGCTTCGAGTTGGTCCATCAGTCCAGCACTGTGGTGCCGCACTGGGATTTCCTGGCCGGACCAGAGGGCCGCTTCCAGGTCGAGCTTTCGCTCGCGCTCGATACATCGGCGGCCCAGGCTCGCGAACTCTCGAAGGCCACGGTGGCCGCGACGTAAGCGATTCCCGCGCGCCTTATGCTTCGGGTGGCACTGGCGGCTTGTCCGCCAGTGGTTTTCCGTGCGGGATCAAGACACTGGCGCAATCAAGGCATTGGCGGGCAAGCCGCCAGTGCCACCCGTGTCCGGGGCGAAGGCTCAAGCGTCGGCGTGAGCCGGAGTGGGCGTAGCAGCCTCTGCATCCTGCGTGGTAGGCGCATCGCCAGCGGCTGCACTCGCAGGACCGCTCGGGCTATCGAGTAATTTGCTCGTCAGTCGGTTGAGACCGACGTTGGGCGATGCCAAGGGATCGCTCGCGGCCAGCGGTCGCTCGTCGAGCCGCATCGGCAGACGCACGGTAAAGGTGCTGCCCTTGCCGAATTCGCTGACGACCGAGACTTCTCCCCCCAGCAGTTTCGACAACTCCTTGACGATCGACAGTCCCAGCCCGGTTCCGCCGTACTCCCGAGTGATGACGTCGCTCTGACCGGGGACAGTGTGACCCTGTCGAAACTTCTCGAAGATCATCGCCTGCTCATTGAGCGGGATGCCGATGCCCGTGTCTTCGACGACGATCTCAAAAAACACGTCGTCAACGCGCACAGCGCGGAGGCGCACGCGACCCCCCTCGGGGGTGAACTTGATCGCGTTCGAGAGCAGGTTGTCGAGGATCTGCTGGATCTTGACCGAGTCTTGCACCAAGAGGGGGATTTGCGGATCGACCTCGAAGGACAGGCCGATGTTCTTCTTTTCCGCGAGCGGATTGAGCGAGTTGACTTGCCGTTCCACCAGGTCAACCAACGAGCACTCGACGATCTGGATCTCCATCCGGCCGCTTTCGATTTTGGCGAGGTCCAGAAGGTCGTTGATCATGGCCATCAAGTTGTGGCCCGATGTCTGAATGTTTTGCACAAATCGCTTCTGCCGGTCGGTGATATTGTCGGAGCGGCCCAAGAGATCGCTAAAGCCGAGGATACTGTTGAGCGGCGTGCGCAGCTCGTGGCTCATCGTCGCCAGAAAATCGTCCTTGAGCTTGTTCATCTCGTACAGCCGCAGGTTGACCTGGGCAAGTTGGTCGACCTTGCCGTCGAGGTCGGTGTTCACAGCGCGCAGCTCATCCTGCACGGCGACCAGGTGACGCAGCATGCGGTTGAAGGCGTGGCTCAATTCCTCGAACTCGTCTCCGGTGCGGATGTCGGCCCGCTGCTCGAGGTTGCCCCGCGCCACTTGATCGCTGACGTCCTTGAGGTGCAGTACGGGTTTAACGATCACGTACCGCACGATGGCGTAAGCCGCCAACATGGCCAAGAACGCGGTGCCGATCGCCGTCGCCAGCAGGATGGCGTTGTTTCGCGCGACGGCTTCACGTGTCGCCTTCAGCGGCAGCGTGATCTTGATCACGCGCATCAGCTCGCCCGCTTTGATCTTGGCATCGCTGGGAACCGACTCACGGTGACATTGCACGCATGTTTTCAGCGCCTTGATGCCTGCAAAAAACTGGTATTCGCCCGAGTCCTTGTCGATGCGGGGGTATTCGGCAGTCGGGTCTTTCACAATGGCTTCGACCGCGTCGGAATCCTCGGCATCGCTCGGGCGAAATTCGGGCTCAGTGACGACGGCATTTCGCCGAAAGACGTCTGGCTTGAAGAAGCGAGCCTTGTACTCGAGTTCCTCGGGGCGCATGTCGTCGATGATCAGCTGGATCGATTGCGCCGTCTGCGCGGGCTCGAGTTCCTTGATGTGCTTCTCGAGCATGATGGGATAGATCAGCCTGCGCGCCTGCTTGGGGTTTTGGTCGTTCACCAGGTCCGACGTCAGCCGGGCATAGACGTAGAAGCTGGCGGTGATCAACAACAGCAGGCTGCCGCCGAACAAATAGCGGCTCTTCCGCTCGAGGCTTGTCTCTCCCAACAGACGTTTGACAGTTCGATAAGACATAGCGTGCGAACACGGCGCCTCGGAAATCGCTCGACTGTTTCAGCCGGCAACGGTAACTACACCATTTCCGGCCGGTTTGCGTAAGGTCAAATCCCCGCGACAGGTAGCGTCAGCGGTGCTGACAGACCGGACAAAAAAAGGTCGATCGTTGGGCCTGGACGAATCGCCGGATGGGCGCCTCCGAACAAGTGGGACACGTTTCGTCGCCTCGGCCATAAACGCGGTGCTTGTTTTGATAGCGGCCGTTGCGATTCAGAGCCGTGCGGTACGTTGCGTCGCCAAGGGTCGAACCTTCGTCGCGAATGGCCTCTTCCAAGACTTCCCGAGTCGCCTCGGACAGCCGCCGAATCTCGTCCGCCTTGAGCCGTCCGGCAGCCTTGGCAGGATGGATCTTTGCGACGTGCAAGATTTCGCTGGCGTAGAGGTTTCCGATACCGGCGACCTTCCGTTGATCCAGCAGCAGGACCTTGATCGGCTGCGAGGTCTTGCGGCAACGCTCCCGCCACGTCTCCGCATCCATCAGCAAGGCGTCTGGTCCCAAGACGTTGGCGGGCAGGGTCCGCTCCAGTTCGCCGGGAGCAAACAGCCGGACAGTGCCGAGCCCGCGACGGTCCCAAAACCAGATCGAGTTGTATTTCGCCCGTCCAGCAAACTTCCACTCGATCCGCAGATGGAGTCGGTCCGGTGGATCCGACAGCAGCATCAAACCGGTCATCCTCGGCTCGATCACGACGGCCGAGCCGTCCGAGACGCCGAGTACAACCCTCTTCCCCAAGCGACGAACTGACTCAATGCGGCGGCCGACCAGGCGTTTGGCAAGAAGTTCGAGTCGGGGACGGATCGATATGGGCTTGCAGGAACAGCGACAGCGCAGCACGGCCTTGACGGTCCGGCCTTCGACAAACGGCCGGATTCCGCGGACCATCGTTTCCACTTCGGGGAGCTCTGGCATCTTCGGTTATTGTGGTTCTTTGCCGCGAAATTTCAAATCGTGCGGATCGGGCTGCGATTTCGGTGAAATCCCTGTTTTCCCTCCGAGTTTTCAGCGTTTAAGTAAGGAATCGAGGCGGTGAGGTTTCTCCTTTCGCTGGCCTCGCCAAAGGCAGACAGGGCAAAGGAGATAAACGGGGAAATATGCTTGACGGAGCACCAGTCGCAGAGGATGCTAGTACTTAGGCAGTTACGCGCCGGAAGGCGTTTTCGCGCGATGACGATTGGCTGGGCCGCCAACGTCCCAGACACGATTGTCCCAGAAAACACCGACCAGACAAATTGGAGATGGGGATGTCACGTCGTTCGCCCAAAAGTTCTCTTAACCGGCGCACGTCTCGTCGGTCGTCCAAGGTCGGCCCGATTGTCGCCTCTGTGCTGAGTGCGGCCGCCATTTTCGGACTGATCGGTTATCTGGCCATGCGGCCCGTTCAATCGGTGCAGTCGGCCACATCGGCAGCACCGATCCAGGTCGCAAGCACGAACGGCCACCCCGAAGCATCGCCCTCAGCCGCGCCGCATGTCGCAGCGCCGACCGCAAAGAGCCCGGCGACGCATAGTGCACCGCATCCGTCGAACGACGTCCGAATTCTGACGGCGGCTAAGCCCGCTTCTACCGAACCCGCAACGACGGCCGCCGACCGACTCAAGCGAGTCGAAGCGCAGCTCGCCGCCGGCGAGTTTGGCCCGGCGTTGGAGACTGCGAAATCAGCGGACGACGCGGCCGAGCGCAGCGGACTCTTGAAGACGATCGCCGCCGCCCAAGCGAAGAGCGGCGACTTTGTAGCAGCCGACCGAGTCATCAGCCGAATTCCCATTCCCGAGTCGCGTGAACGGGCGGGCGCCGATAACGCGGCGGCTCGTCAATCGGCGGCCGGTGGTGCGGCCAGCGCTGCCCAGTTGGTCAGCCTGATCAAGACGGTCACCGGAACCGAGCAGGACTGGGAAGATACCGACGAAGCCAAGAAGACTCCCATCTACTGGCCCCCCGGCATCGAGGTCGATCCGAACGGGCTGCTTCGCGGTTTGACGCACGAGGAAAAGGGACAGACGCTTTCGGGCCTGGGTCATCGCGCTCGCGAAGCCGACATCAACACCGACATGCGAGCCAAGAGTTCGTTGCGACTGGTCTCGCTGACGCGCCTGGAAAAAGAACTCGCGAAGAAGCTGTCCGAGGGGCGCAGCGTTCCTGAGACGATGCAGCACTTGGCCGGACTTTCGCAGGTTCGCTATGTGTTCGTTTATCCCGAACAGCAAGAGGTCGTGATCGGTGGCCCGGCTGAAGGTTGGAAGTACGACGCGAGCGGCCGTGCCGTGGCCCGTGAAAGCGGCCGTCCGAGCCTGTTCTTGGACGACCTGGTGACGGTGCTGCGAACGTTCTCGCCGCGCGGAGCCGGCTACTTCAATTGCCAGATTCTGCCGCGTGAAGAAGGGCTCCGCCGCATTCAACAGTTCGTTCAGGAATCGAGTGCCCGCGGTCCGATCGACTCCGCGCAACTCAGCACATGGACCAAACGACTGCAGCAGGAACTCGGACTGCAAGACGTCGAAATCAACGGCGTGCCGGTCGAGTCTCGCATCGCACAAGTAATCTTCGAGGCCGACTACCGGCTGAAGATGATCGGCATTGGCAAGCTGCACGCCGGCCACGGCATCGCCAGCTACTTCGACATTCTGCCGAAGACGGGCGAGGTGAAGTCGCAAAAGATGGATGCTCTGCGATGGTGGCTGTCGATGAAGTACGACTCTGTCACGCACAGCCCCGACCGCAACGTTTTCCAGATCGAGGGTTCGGCCGTCCTGTGCCAGTCCGAGAATGAGAAGATTTCCGCGAAAGGCCAGCGGATTCACACCGGCCAGTCCGAAGCGGCGAACCACATGTTTGCCGAGAGCTTTACGGATCACTATTCCGAACTGGCCACCGGCGATCCGGTGTTCGCCGACTTGCAGAACGTGTTCGATCTGTCGCTCGTGGCCGCGTTGCTCTCCGATAACCGGGTGCCCGACCGGCTCGGTTGGGACCTCGGCGTGTTCGCGGCGGGTGGCGCGTATCAACCTGCCACCTTCCAGCCGGCCAAAACCATCCAGTCGGTCGTCAACCACCGGGTCTACAACGGCAAAGACATTGTCGTGCAGGTGGCCGGCGGCGTCGACGGACGGATGCGTAACGTGCTGGAAGATCGTAAGGTGTTCCGCGAAGCGAGCGCTCTGACCGCCCAGAAATCGAAGGGCCGAGCCCCGCAACTTCCCGAAGGCCGCTGGTGGTGGGACGCCAAGAGCAACTAGGGTTGCCCCGCGAGTGGATTAGTTTTTGAAAACGGGTGCCACGGCTGAGCTTGCTCAGCCGTGTTTTTTTGGCCGCGACCGATGGGTGGCACTGGCGGCTTGTCCGCCAGTGTCTTCTAGGTGGGTCAGAAAATGCCACTGGCGGACAACGCCGCCAGTGCCACCCGGAAGACCAATGCCATCCAGACGTGCCTGAGAGATTCTCTCGCGTACTTTCTACGCGCGTAGAAACGCGCTCTCGAACGTTCTTCCCCACTGCCGGAGAATAAAGCGTGGGGGCGAGGCATCCGGAGCGATCGGGATCCGGATTGCGCTCAGGGAAGGACCAAGCCAGCCGCCTACTTTCCGGTGGGCAATTCTTTCCCGCCGGGAAAACGAACTCTTTCCCGGCGAGGTGGGAAAGGACTTTCTGAAACAAGGAAGCAGACTTTTCCCACCGTCTTTGGCTTCAAACCAAGTTGGGTCGGTACAACAAAAATTGAATAAGGGAGAATGTACCGTACCGACTTTGGGCGGGCTCGACTCGCGAAGTCCACTCTGGAATCGAAGAACCCGCGGGCTGACACCCGCGGCTCGCCGTCATTTTCCAGATTGCCTTCACTTCCCGTATTGGAAGTGAATCACCGCTTCGGGGACGCGGACCTGGAACTCACGTCGGGCGGTGTCGGCCTCGGCCCAGGGATGAGACGCCGGCTGCAGGTTCGACAGCCGTGCCAGGTGCAGATCCTGTCCCGTGCGTTTGTCGATCGCGTGCAGATAGGGCCAAGGGAGGCCTCCCTCGTCGTCTGACTTGTCGGCGCGGCGGTAGGAAAAGATCAAGGCGGGCGCGACTCGCGACTGATCCAGCTCGAAGACTCCGTCATCGAAGCGCCGGCTCCACAGGAGGCGGCCGGACGATCGATCGAACGCGCACAGCATTCCGTTCACCAACGGATTGCGGGAATCATCGCCCCGGCTGTTGACACGAAAGTTCTCCGAGTCGGCGAACGGTTTTGAGAACGCAACGTAAAAGCGCCGCTCGTCGCTGGTGGCGTAGAGCTGCAGGCAGTGTTCGATGCCGGGGATTTTTTCCGTGGTGACGAGTTCCCCGTTCGCCGCGTTGATGAGATGGCACGCGCCATCGGGCTCGGCGACTGCGTACCGCTGCGAGTCGAGCCGAACGAGCAGGCTGGCGGCCGCGAAGAGTCGGGTCCATTTGATTTCGTTGGCCAAGAGATCGATCCGCGTGGCCCGCATGCCGCGCGGGTCGACCGACTGGATCAAAGCGTCGCGCCCTTCGAGCCATTTCAGATCGGAACTCTTGGCTGCGAGGTGGCGTTCGGCGACTTGCTTTCCATCCAGCGTGCGCAGGAATTCGACTCGTTTGGTTCGACGGTCGAGCAGAACGATCATCGATTCGTCGCCCGAACCGGAGTCGGCCGCCGCGGCGTCCGTTCGTCGCCACAACAGGCGGCCGGTGAGCGGGTCGTAGGCGGTGAGGCTGCCGCGATCGAGACAGCAGATCGCCCCAGGCAAAACGGCGATCACCTTGGCCACCGCGCGGCCCAGATGATCGACCATCGAGGTGCGGTCGGTAAACAGTCCCGCGATTCCTCGGCCGCCAGGCATCGAAATATCAGTCGACGCGGCCTCTTCCGCCGGCAGGAGATCGATGTGCCACAAAAATCGAGGATTGGCCTCTCCCCCGTCGTCGAGCGGAGTGACGCCGAACAAATCCCCGCCATCCTGAACGACCAAGAGCTGGCCGATGCCCCAGCCCCGGTGCAGCGTCTGAAACCCGCGAAACGAAGGCGCCTCGATGGGCAAAGGGAGGTCCCAAGGTGTGGCCCGCGGTTCTCCCTGAAACCGCAGAGTCTTCCCCTCGCGATCGAGGGCAACGTCCATCCGCTCAAAAACGCTGCCGGCCTTGGAGTCAATTGGGAGCGGGGCGAAATTCGCTCCCGTGCCGGCGATGTTGTCGGTATGGACCTGCGGTCGCTCGGCGGGCCACGCATCGGTCGACGTCATCTCGATCTCGGCCGTCAGCCGACGATCCTTTTGCGCACGCCGCACCAGGTCGCCCGGCCCCTTGCCATCCGCGAATCGCACCTCGGCGAAATCGTCTCGCAGGCGCCGGTAGCACACGGCAGCCAGCTTTCGGTCATCGTGCGAAAGGTAGGTTTCAGCGAGCTTGCGCAGGGCGGCGGCACCCACTTTGCGATCCCGATGAGCGGCTTCTTCCCAGAGCGACAGTTGTTCCTTGAGGTAGCCCGGCTCGGGACGCAGGGCGGTTTCGATTTTTTGCCGCAGATCAGGGTCCCACTCCGCGAAGCCCAAGCGCTCGGAAACTCGTCGCAGAGTTTCGATATCGCCGTCCGCGAGCGCGGCTTGCACGACCTTCAGCATTCGCGCTCGCGCCTCTCGGAAAAGGGGAAGCGAGGACTCGGCAAGGAGATCCATCAGATCGGCACGGAGTTGGCGGTCGAACGCAACCACGCGAGCCGGGCCACGATCGACTTCAAGCGTCGGCGGAAGCTCGGACTTCGCCAGCACCAACAGTGCGTCGAACGCCTCCAGCGTCTGTCCCGCGCGGCGGCGAGCCAGACCCAAGGCACGCAACGACCGAGCCCACTGTTGCGAATCGGCACTATGTGCGATGCGTTCCGCCAAGGCACCGCAGCGCAAGGGCGACGCGTCCAAGTCGGCCAGGAGTGTCTCCAGCAGTTCGTGCCGAAAACGGGCCGGCGGCGCTTCGGTCTCTTTCTTTCCTGCGTTGTTCGTCTTGCGAGCCAATGCCGCGATGATCGATTCCAAACGCCGTTCTGCGCTCTCGAAGTCGCCCGCTTCGCGATCCAAAAGGGCGAAGCGGTTCCGCAGTTCCACGTTGTCCGGCTGATCCTTCAATCTCGCAGTCAGACTGAGTCGCTGAACTTCGAACGTCGGCAGAACGACCAACTGCTCGTGCGATTGGGCGACAGCGGCGATTGTCGCGGAGTTCGGCGCAGCGACAAGATTTCCCAGCGTGACGTTTCCCGACGTGGCGATCGGTTTCACCTGGCCGTTATGCAGATCGACGTCGATTGCGGTCCCATTCGTGCAGGGCAGGTAGTAGTGCGTGTCGATGACCAGGCCGCGGCCACTGGGCAGACCCACCGCGGCACTCCACAGCGGTTTGCCGGTGGCCGCTTCCCAGGCGTTGCAGTGATATTTGCCGACCGTGATCAGGCTGCCTGGCTGCAATGGTCCGAGGAACAATCCACCAGGGATCGGCCTCGACCAGACAACCTCACCCGTCTTGAGATCGAGCGCATGGACCTGCGGCGATCGCGGGGAAATGAAGTAGCAGCGCTGGGCGTCGGCCCGGATCAAGGTCTCCCGCCAGGTCGAAAGCCAGCGGGCTTCCACACCGGCGAAGGCTCGGCCCCAACGAGCCGGCAAACGGGCCGGCTCTTCCACTTGTTCGACGCGGTAGGCCCAACGCACCGAGCGCGTGACGAGATCGACGGCAATCACGAGACCGTCGGGCGTCGGGCACAACAGCAATCCTTCGCATTCGATCGGCATGCAGGAGGGACCCGACCACGAAACCGAGTCGGCCTCGAACCCCGAGAAGCCTGCCAGGCTCTGCGACCACCGAATTTTTCCGTTTGCCGGGTCGAGCGCGAGCAAATGGGCCGCATCTTCGGTGCGGGCGAGCACGTAGAGGTTGCCGCAATGAGCCAAGGGGGGGCCAACAAAATCCAGATCGTGCGTGTCTCCCGACGATTCGCCCGGCATGGCGATCTCTGACAGCCGCCAAGCCCGCTTGCCCGAAATGCGGTCGTAAGCCAGGAGGCTGTTTTTGGGTGGCGACTCGACCGCGAATCGGCGTCGACGGCTGAACGCAGGCGTGGAGGGCGCGACGTCCTCGACGACAGTAAAAATCCGCTGTCCGTCGGTCGAGATCGCGGTATGCGGTGCTCCGGCAAACAATCGGTCGACCAGGGTTTCGGTCACCAGAGGCATCGTCGTTTCGTGAAATCCGTTGCCGCCCTCAGAGCCGCCGGGCGGCGCGATATCGTGCGACCACAGCAAGCGACCGGTTTTCAGATCGTAGGCAGCCAGTTCGTCGCCCGTGCGGACGGCCAAGGTTTCGCCGACGACCAGAGGCACTCCGTGGAACACGGGCGCGATACCCGTTGCGGATCTGCGCGAGATCAATTCGTCGATGAGCGCGCCCGACGTTCCCCCGCCGCTCAGTCGCTTGTTCCAAAGCGAGAGAGTCGTGGGCGAATGCGCATTTCCGAGCGCGACAGTTTGCGGGTGTCCTCCGGCAAAAGCAGGGTTCTTCACGGAGGCGTTCGGTGTCGTCGCGACATTCTCTCGGAGTAACTGATCCAACCAGAGATCGAGTCGATAGCGGCGGCTTTGGACGCCGATCTGCGATTTCGAGAGCAACGTGCGCCGGCCGTCGATCCATTGCCGGGCGCGATCAGTTTGGCCCAGTCGCGCCCAAGACAGAACCAAGCGGGCGGCCGCGGCTGGATGATCGGCCGCGTCTGGCAATTCGGTCAATTGGCGACTGGCGGCCGCCGCTTCCAGGAATTGACCGCGATCGAAAAAAATACCACCGGCGACCGCGAGCGCGCGTCGTCCGGCCGTCGTGTGTCGATAGGTCGTGAAGACGCGCAAGACGTCTTCGACCTTGCCAGCCGCTTGAGCCCGCCGCAGATCCTCGTCCGCAAATTTGCCGAATTCCCGCTCATAAGCGGCCAGGCCGGCGGCGGGAAATTTGCCGATCAGCCGGTTGGCAGCCACCTTCGCGTCGATGTAACGGCCATCCAGAAATGCCAGCTTATTCTGGGAATCGTTGAGAATCGGTTGGAGGACGCGCATCGCGTCGTCGAGACGTTCGCGGCCGATGAGCCTTTGCGCTTCCGCGAAGGGCTGCTGCAGGTCGCGATCAATGGCGACGGGAGGCAACGGCGGGTCGGCCGCGGCAGGGGGGCAATTCGCCAAGCGAAGCACGACAGCCAATGCGGCTACGCGACAAAACGGCCAAACGCTTTCGCCACGCGACAACCGCCGTTGATTGCGTCGTGCCATTATCGCTCCGCGCGATTCGCATTCCCGCGATACTTGAATCCAGCAGGTGCTTGGCGATTCTCCCAAATCACGGTGTCATAAACCAGTGCGGCAGACAATGCGCGAGGTGGCAGACTGGGTGCGCAAATCTTAAGCGTCTTCAGGTTCGCCGATCGACGCGCGGGTTAAACTGTCCAGCCGTTGCGGTACTGGCGATGGATCAACGGCTCGGCTTCCGGCGCGTTCTTGGCTTGCTGACTTTCGGCGTCCCATTCGATCTTTTTGCCGAGCCGCACGGCGAGAACGCCGACGAGCATGGCTTCCGTCAACCGCGATGCGTACTCGAAGTTGGACTGCGTCATCGGGCCCCCTTTGCAAGCCGTGATCCATTCCATGTACGGGGCGAATTGGCTGCGGGGATTGCGAGGCAGGTAGGGTTTGGGCCCCTGATAGCCCTGAAATTTCTGCTCGGGGAGCAATCGAAAGATGATGCTGTAGTCATCGATCGTGAAGATCGTCCCCTGGCTTCCGACCCACAGCGTTCCACCCGGCGGAAGGGGATTGCCGTCGGCCAGATCAGCCGGGGGCTTCTTCCCGCCGTCGTACCAGGTCAGCTTCACGGGGGGCAGTGTCTTGCCGGAGGCCTTCGAGGTTCGTTCCGGGAATTGGAAGCGAATAATCTGCCAGGCGGGTGCGGATTCGTGCGTGGCCCCTTTGGCGGTTGCTTCCACCGAGACGGGAGCGCCCAACTCGAGGGCCCAATACGCCGAATCGACGATGTGGCACGCCATGTCTCCCAGCGCGCCCGAGCCGAAGTCCCACCAAGCACGCCAATCGTGCGGACAGTAGGTGCGATGATAGGGCCGCTCGGGCGCCGGGCCGAGCCACAGGTTCCAGTCGAGCCCCGAGGGGACGGGCGGCCGATCGGTCGGCACGGCGACCGGCTGCTTCCACCAATGACCGTTGGGACGATCGGTCCAGCAGTGCACCTCGCGCACCTCGCCGATCGCACCCGCGCGGAAGACTTCGACGATCCGCCGCGCTCCTTCGAACGCGTGCCCCTGGTTGCCCATCTGGGTGACGACCTTCATCTCCCTGGCGACTTCGCGCATCCGACGGGCTTCATAAATCGAATGCGTCAGCGGCTTCTGACAGTAGACATGCTTTCCGAGGGTCATCGCCAGGACGCTGGCCGGCGCGTGGTGATGGTCGGGCGTCGAGACGAGGACGGCGTCGATATCCTTGCGCTCCTCGAGCATCTTGCGGTAGTCTTTGTACTTCTTCACGTTGGGAAATTTTTTGTAGGTCTCGGCGGCGCGCCCATCATCGCAATCGCAGAGGGCAACGATGTTCTCGTGCGAACAGCCAGCGATATCGGCACGCCCTTTTCCGCCACAGCCGATCGCCGCGATATTGAGCTTCTCGTTGGGGGACTTGCTCGCCAAGGCGGGGTGGCCGGAAACCCAAATGGCCGCGCTGAGAGCCGAAGTCGTAGCCAGGAAGTCGCGTCGCGTCGATTGTTGGAACGTTTTTTGGGGCATGGACGTGGGCGCCCTATTGCTGGGAGAGAGGAACGAGACCGGTCGTGCTGCCGCCGCTAGCGTGGTTAGCTGCAGTATAAGGACAGCCCGCGATTCCGGTCGACCGAGCGGTTGGGTTGCGCGATCAGCCGTTACGACAACCTATTGTTGGACAAGGCTTTATGGTGCTGTTGTCTTCCCGTAGTCCTGATTTGGTTCGCTTGATATAGTTCGGCGGTTATTTTTGCTGTCTGCCGGCTGCTCTTTTGCCGCGAACCGTTCAAGGAAGAACGCTCATGCGACAACAGTACAAACGCCAGTCGTTCGCGGCCTGGGCCTTCTGGTTGACGCTGCTGGTCGGCGGAACCCTATACGGGGCTTCCCGATTCGAATGGTTCGACATGGCCTTGCCGCACGCCTCGTCGGCAGCAGCGCCCACGGTCGCGCAAGGCAACTCGTCCGTCGACGGGTCTCCGCATCCGCTGCCGCCCGACGGACAAATCAAAGTCACTCCAACCTCGGTCGGACCGCAGTCCGAACCGCCCCCCGAAGCCGACGATTCACCGGTGAACGCGAAAGCCGAATCGATGCAGTCGGCCAAAGCACGGCTGATGGTGCAACGCTCAGAAGAGGTCGCCCCGAAGCTGCACGCCAATCCGACCACTCCCTCTTCGGTCCAGCCCGCCAATATCGACGACGTCGACATGACGCGTCCTCGATTCAACGCGTCGACCGACGCTGCGTCGGCGCCGCTCCCCCAGAAACCAACCATTCAAACGACGTCGGCGCAAACGACCTCCGCCCAATCGGACTTCCCTGAGTCGGCTGCGCCGAGCGCGCCGAGCATGCCGGCAGAGATCGCCCCGGCCTCGAAAACGGTGGTCGAGTCCCCGATACCAAAATCGGCGGCGATCGATCCCGAGCTGGCAAGTCGCCTCAAGGTGATCGACGACTATCTGCAAGCCGACGATGTGCTTCGCGCTCACCGCGAGTTGTCAACGATTTACTGGAGCAAGCCGGGCTGGCGCAGCGCCATTCAGCAGCGGATCGAAAAAACCGCCAACGCGATCTACTTCGACCCCAGGCTGCATTTCGTCGAGGCGTACATCATTCATCCCAACGATCAATTCGCGCAGATCGCCAAGCGGTACAACGTGCCGTGGCAGTACCTTGCGAAGCTCAACCGCATTGACGACCCGAAAAAACTGCGTCCAGGAAAGAAGCTCAAGGTCATGCAGGGGCCGTTTTCGGCCATCGTGGAAGCGGACAGCTTCCTGCTGACCGTGCATGCGTACGGGTACTTCGTGCGGGCTTATCCGATCGGCATCGGCAAAGACAGCACGACGCCGCTGGGCAAGTTGGCCGTGTTGAGCAAAGTGGTGAAACCGCAATACACCGATCCGCGCGGTCGGGTGATCGACGGTGAAGACCCGCAGAATCCACTCGGCCCACGCTGGCTGGATCTGGGCAACAGCTACGGAATCCACGGCACGATTGATCCCGGATCGATCGGCAAGGCCGAGTCGCGCGGTTGCATTCGCATGCGCAACGAGGACGTGCTCGAGGTCTACGACATGCTGGGCGTCGGGTCGGAAGTCTCGATCCGCCCCTAGGTCGTGAGCGGCCGCGTCGCGGTGCGCTTTGGCTGTTTCCCGTGTGGCCGGTGTCTTAAGATGGCCGCCACCCAGGGGACACCACCATGTACGATCGCGCTCGTCTGATCGAGCTTTTCCGCAAGCATGCCCTCAAGTTCGGCGACTTCACACTGGCGTCGGGTCAGAAGTCGACCTATTACCTCGATGGCCGGCTGATCACGCTGCACGCGGAAGGGTTGCGACTCATTGCGCAGGGTGTGCTCGAGCGGCTTGCGGGGGTCGATTTCGCGGCCGTCGGCGGAATGTCGATCGGAGCCGACCCGATTGTCGGGGGCGTGCTCACGGTGGCGGCGGAGCAGGGCAGACCGTTGCTCGGCTTCCTCGTGCGGAAGCAAGCCAAGGAGCATGGAACGCGGCGCGCGGTCGAAGGGCCGGTGGAACACGGTTCGAACGTCGTGATCGTCGAAGATGTGATTACGACCGGTGGAAGCGCGCTGGACGCGATCGATCGGGTCGAAGAATTGGGGTGCCGCGTCACCTCCGTCGTCGGCGTCTGCGATCGTTTGCAAGGTGGGGCGGCCGCGTTCGCAGCCCGGGGCGTCCCCTTTCACACGTTGCTCACGATTCGCGATTTGGGAATCGCGGCTGACGGATAACCCGCGCCTGCGTTGCACGGGTCGGTTCAGCAGCAGCTCACAGCGGTGGAACGCGAAGCGCCAGGAATTCGTAGACGATCAAGTACGCGCCCAGGATGAAGATCCACAAGATTCCGAGGATGTGCCAGAACCAGGTACATGCGGCCACACCGAACGAGTATTCGTGGTCGTAGCGGTCGCTCAGTCCGCGCAACGTCACGTAGGTCAGCACGAGCAGGGCTACGATCACGTGCAGCGCATGCATCGCGGCTGCTCCCATGATCAGGGCCGACGCGCCCAACTGGGCCTCCCCCGCGTTTTGATGCATCCGCAGGTTCTGGACGATACACCACAGTCCAAAAACTTGAACACCGACGAAGGCCGTGCCGGAAGCCAGCCCCCAGAGCATGTCGCGGCGAAATTGGGGCTGCCTCTCGCGACGCACGGCCGCGAGCCCCCGCGCCTGGGCGACGCTGCACAGAATCAAAAACATCGTGCTGAAGGCAAACGCCGCAGGGATGATGAATTGGCCCGACGTTCGGGGTGGCGCCGCCAAACGCGACAGCACAAACGCGATCAGCCCGGCCGCTGTGAACAGCCCGGCTGCCAGTCCGAAGAATCGCAGCGCGAACTGGCTTTCAGGGAGCGAGTGACCAAGCATCGCCACGGCGGGAGCGGCTGAACGGTTCACATCTCGCTCGCCTCGCTGTGGCATGACGCTCCTTCTGTCGGGGCGCCCGGCTCAGGCCGCGCACCTCGACCTCATTTGCATTCTACTCTCGCCGCCGCCGAGGTACATCGTTGAATTTGCGACGGCTCGCCACGCCTCGATCCGCGTTGCCAAAACAGTAGATGAGCGTACACGACGTGATTTGGCGAAAAGGGGAGTTAAGGTTCCCCGCCTTCTGCGGTTCGTACGTCGGACACGCTCAAAATGCTTAAGGAAAGGCGGCAATGCCCTTACCCATCATCCGCGGCATCATTGATCGACGCATCTTGGTCAATTACCGGGTCGATCCCGAGGTGCTGTCGAAGGTGTTGCCGGAACCGTTTCGGCCACTCACCATCCACGGACACGGAATGGCAGGCATTTGCCTCATCCGGCTCAAGCAGGTTCGGCCGCGATTTCTGCCTGGCTGGGTTGGGACCGCGTCCGAAAACGCTGCGCATCGCATCGCCGTTCAGTGGGAACAGAATGGAGACCTTTGCGAGGGCGTGTACGTCCCTCGAAGGGACACGTCATCGCGGCTCAACACGCTCTTGGGAGGCAGGCTCTTTCCCGGCGTGCATCACCTGGGGCGGCTGCAAATCAACGAGCAAAGCGGACGCTATCGTGTGTCCTTGCACGGCGACGATGGGCTTTATCTCACCGTCGAGGGCAGACAGACTTCAAAGTGGCCCGAGCGCTCGGTCTTTCGCACGATCGAAGAAGCCTCGGCCTTTTTCGAGCGGGGTGCAGTCGGATATTCGCCGACAGCCCGCACGAGTGCGTCCGGCAACCCGAGCGAGTTCGAGGGGCTCGAACTGCGGACGTCGAATTGGCGCGTTGAGCCTCTCGCGATCGACAAGGTTGAGTCGAGCTACTTCGAACACGAGCCGACCTTTCCGAAAGGATCGGTCGAGTTCGACAGCGCGCTGCTGATGCGTGGAATTCGCCACGAATGGCATGTCCGCCCGACAATTGAATGCTGCGAACAGCCCGGAACCGGGCTACAGGAGCGGCTGCAAATAGCACTGCCAGAGGGCGGCCGACTCGCGAGCTAGGACGGGTCGCATGGCCGCGGGCCGCACGTCTTCACGAAGTGGCGCGGAATGAATCTCCAAGCCGGCTCTCTCAAAGCTGAGCCTGATTCGCGGCACTTCGAAGAATCGAGCAACGACTAGCACATGCGAGAGCTTCTGCTCGTCGAGAAACTTCGCGGCCTCTGCTAGCGCGCTGCGTGAATCGGTAGAAGCGGCCAAAGCAGGCGGCGTCAGCAGGTCGGCTTCGGCAACTCCCTCCGCCAGGGCGGCGCGCCGCAGGATCTGCGCGGTTTCGTCGGCCGTCCCAGACTCGTTCGGCCGGTTCAGCAGCAGGACTTTTTTAACCAGGCCCTCGCGGTAAAGCTGGCAGGCCGCGCGCAAGGGATTGGCGGTCGGCTTGCCGTCGGCACCTTTCTCGGTGTCGCTGCGCCCCGCGAGGACGGCGGCCGCGTCGGACGCGACCCGATCGTCGATCTGACCGACGCACACGAAGTGAGCGAGTGGAAAGCTGGCGATACAAGTCGCCAGCGTGACCATTCCAATCAGGAAGTCCTTAAAGAAGTTCGTCCGCTCCCACCAACCGGTCAGTTGGCCCGGCAGCGCGACGAGCAACAGGGCGGCCACGTGCAGTGCGAAAGGGATCGGCAAGTTGTGCAGATCCTGGCCGGCGTGATCGTGGCGATAAAACCGAAAGGCAGTCCAGCCAGCGGCCCCGAGTAATCCCAGCGTGCAGAGCGCCCCGAACCGACGCAGCAAACCGTTGGCCCGCGGAAAAAACGCGAAGGCAATCAGCAGCACGGCCGAAAGGGCGAGCACACCTCGCGAAGCTGACTTGGGCAGGAAGTGCAGGTCAATCCACCAACTCGCGGCCGAAAAATGCGCAAACCGCATTTCGCCCAAGAGATTCAACAGGGTCATGCATCCCAGGAAGCAGGCCGTCGCCCGCGAGACGGCGAACCAGGCGGGCGCGGCCGGTTGGTCCTGCTCCGTGTCTCGGTTTTCTTCCTCAGCGGGCCAGTCCTCGTGCCGCTGCGGGCGATTGTGCATCGATTGACGCACCGTCGACTCGCGCGGCGAGTAAGCAGACCCAGTCTCGCGCGGCGGGTAAGCAGAACCGACTTCGCGCGGCACGTAGGGCGAACGTGCCTCGTGCGGCGCGTGAGACGTTCGCCGCTCGCGGCGCGAATAGGGCTCTGGCTCGCGATCCGAGTAAACGGGGCCTGGCTCACGAACGGTATAGGCCGGGCCGTGCTCGCGCGGGATGTAGGCGGCCGGAGGTTCGCGGTCTGAGTAAACGGGACCCGGCTCGCGTGTCGTGTAAGCCGGGCCAGGTTCGCGGTAATGCGGGGCGGGCTCACAATACTCGCGTCGCTCGTATTCGCGAACTTCGCGGCGAGGCGGCTCTTCCTCCTCGTAGCGTCCGTATTCACGAGACTCGCGGCGCAAGGGTTCGGGCGCAGGTTCCCCCTGCTCGCGTCGAATCGCCTCCCGCACGACGTATCGCTCGTCGGATCGCATCGTGCGGGAAGGGTAACCGGAAACCCGATTCTTGGGGAGACGAGCCTGCGGGGAGGGGGGATCCCGCGGTTAACCCGCCGGCGGCCGGTCGGTATTTGGCGGACAACTTCAAGAAAACTGCTGAATTGTCGGTTTGATCACGACTTCGGACACATTCGCCCGGGCGGGCAGAGCGGCGATCGTAACCAGCACGGCGGCCACGTCCTCGGGCTTCAGAATCCGGGCCCGATGCTCGGCGGTCACTGGAACGGGCCGATTTTCGAGAATCGGCGTGTCGACCTCGCCGGGGTAAATATTGGTCACCCGAATGCCCAATTCCCGAACTTCCTGGGCCACCGTGATCCCCAGCGCCTTCATGGCGAACTTCGAGGCGTTGTAGGCCACGCCGCCGATCAGTCCCGCCCGCACGCCGGCCGTCGAATTGATGTTCACGATCAGCCCGTCGCGGCGTTCCTTCATCTGGGGAAGGACCTCGCGAATGCAGTCGTAGGCCCCGGTGACATTGATCGCCATCACGCGATCCCAATCCTCGGGACTCAGGTCGTGAATCGACCGTTTTTGAACGTTGACCCCGGCGCAGTTGACCAAAATATCGATCCGACCCAACTCACGGTTCGCCCATTTGAATAGGTCGGCGACGCTTTTGCGATCGGCGACGTTTACTTCGTGCGTCTTGATTGGCGGAGTTCCGTCGAACTGCCGGACGACCTCGGCCAGCTTCTCCATACGACGGCCGGCGATCGCGACCTTGCAACCCTCCCGCGCCAGGGCCAGCGCGCATCCCGCTCCGATTCCCGTTCCGCCCCCAGTGATCAGTGCGGTCTTATCTGCCAGCGTCATGGTTGTCTCGCACGTTTAAACACAGGTTTCGGAAGACAGCGGATCTGGAACACCGAGCCACATCCTAAAACGGAAACTTATCGTCGATCTCGGTCGCCGCCAACTCGACGAGGAAGCCCGAGATGCGTTCGACCAGCACGTCCATCAAGGCTCGGCCTTTCTCCGCCGTGGCGGCGTGGGGATTGCCGGCGCCCGAATTGGTCGTCAGCAAATGCCACGGGCGGGTGATCGAGACCCAGCCGCGATTGACGGCCTCGAAACGCGTCGGCTGGACCGCTCCGTCGTCGGCGGCCAGTTTTCCCGTCTGCGGATCGCGTGCCACGAGGTCGGGGAAGTATGCCAATGCGATCGACGTCTCAACTTCGCCCGCGTGATCGTCTTTGGTGCTGAAGATCTCTTTCTCGGCGTCGGCCGCCATCCGGTACCACTCGCACAAGAACAGCCGCACGGACGTCTTGCCGTACAGCTCGCGCAGCACGGGTTTGAAGTCGTTGCCGCCGTGGCTATTCAACAGCACGAGTTTGTGAATGCCGTGAACAGCCAACGAATCGACGATGTCACGAATCACCGTGAGCAACGTCGACGGATTGAGATTGATCGCCAGCGGAAAGGCGAGTTGATTCGTATCGGTGCCGTAGGGGATCGCAGGCAGCATGACGGCGGCAGCGCCGCGGTGATGGGCGGCTTCACAAGAGCGGCCGGCGATCGTCTCGGCTTCAAAAATGTCGGTACCGTAAGGTAGGTGTAGATTGTGCGGCTCGGTCGCCCCCAACGGCAAAACGGCGACCTGGCACGGATGCTCACGCAGGTAACCGTAGTTCAATTCCGCAAGCACCCAGGGACGCACGCTCCGCCTTTCCTTGCCGCTTTCCCGCTTGAAATCGGTTAATTAATGCAGCGCATTGTAAAGCTGCACCACCACACCGTCGAGAAACGTGGCGAGGCGTTTGGCAGCGATCTGAGCGGACTTTCTCAACTTCCACATGTCGGTAACGCTCGAGGGGCGCGAAAGGATCGCCCCAATCGCCGCGCCGACTCGGGTCGTGCCGGTCGGCCCCATTAAAGAGAGAACTTCGACCGGCAAGTCGTTCGTCAGGTCGTCGCTGATCACGCGCACCCCGAGGAACCGAGCCCCGCGCTCACGACAGACTTGAGCGACCGCCAGGCTTTCCATGTCGACAGCAATCGCCAGATGCCGGGCGGCCAGCTGCTGTTTCTCGGTCACGAGCCGCACGATCACGTCATGCGTCAGCAGGCGTCCGATGTGAATGCCCTGGTTGGCGTCGGCGGGGAATCCGACGTCGATCATCAGAATCTGTCCCTGGCCGTCGACGATCGAGTCGGCGACGACCACGTCTCCCACGCGAATGTTGGGCACGAGCGCACCGGCAAATCCACAAGAAAGCACCCACTTGGGCGAATGCGCGTCTAAGAGCGCATGCGTCGCCCGGCGGGCTCGCGCCTGTCCGGTGCCACTTTCGACCACGACAATCCGAATGCCGTCGTATCTTCCGCCGCGGAAGACAAAGTTCGACCCGGTGTACTTGCGCACGCGGTCGCAGCGGGCGAGAAAGGTCGACATCTCGATCGGGAGGGCACAGACAATTCCGATGTCGGCGTGCGACGGATCGCCCCCACTCGAGTCGCCGCCCGAATTGCCGACCGAGTTGGCGGCGGTGGGACGCCCTCGGTTCATGCGTGTTGGCTCTCGAATCGCTTGATCGCGTCGACCAGCAAATCGACGCCTTCGGGAGGAAACGCGTTGTACAAGCTGGCTCGCATCCCCCCCACGCTGCGATGTCCCTTCAATCCATCAAGTCCTTGTGACTCGGCAAACTTGAGGAATTGATTGTTCAGGTCTTCGCTCGTCGCTACGAACGTGACGTTCATCAACGATCGGCTGTCGCGATCGGCCGTCGCTTTGAAGATTCGACTGGAGTCGAGTGTCGCGTAAAGCCTTTCCGCCTTGGCACGGTTGCGGGCCTCGAGCGCCTTCAGTCCGCCCTGCGACTTGATCCATTTCACCACCAAGCCGATCATGTAGATGCCGAACGTGGGGCACGTGTTGTACATCGATTCGTTGTCTGCATGCGTGCGATATTGCAGCATGGTCGGCAAGTCTTTCGGAGCCCCAGCGACGAGATCCTTGCGGACGATGACCAGAGTCACTCCCGAGGGGCCCAGGTTCTTTTGCGCGCCAGCGTAAATGAGCGCATACCGCGGAACATCAATGGGCCGCGAAAAAATGTCGCTGCTCGCGTCGCAGAAAAGCAGGGCGTCTTTCGGGATCTCAGGCTCCTTCGCGAACTGCGTCCCGAAGATCGTGTTGTTCGACGTGAAATGCACGTAGGCGGGATGGGGCGAGTAATTGTGCGTCTTGGGGATGTAACAGTAGTTGCGGTCCTTGCTCGACGAGGCCAGGTGAGCGGTGCCGAACCGCTTCGCTTCGGTAACCGCTTTCTCGGACCACGCCCCCGTCACCAGATAGTCGGCCGTCTGGTCGCGCGGCAAGAAATTCATCGGCACCATGAAAAACTGGCTCGACGCCCCTCCTTGCAAAAAGAGCACGTCGTAATCGTCGGGGATGCCACCGACTTCGCGCAGCAGAGCCACCGCTTCGTGATAGACGGCCAAGAAGGGTTTGCCGCGGTGCGAATGTTCGAGGATGCCGATCCCCGTGTTGCCGAGCGACAAGAGAGCGTCTCGGGCCTCTTCCAGGACAGGCACCGGCAGCACGGCCGGACCGGCGGCGAAATTTACGATGCGCTGAGTCATTGGCGACAATCCCCTTTTTTCGGCGGCTCCCCTCCAGACATCAGCCGACCGAGACACCGTAATCACGTCCAGGTTCGGTCGACCGGGGATCCAACGTTGCTATAGCCGGTGAGTGCTGTCAGCGTCAATCTTGGCGGTGAGGCAGAGAGCGCAAGAGCCGGTCGCGACGGTACTTTTGCGTCGAGGTCGTCACGCGGCTATGATGCTAACTGCAGCAATTTCTGCCTTTCGCCAGGCGCTTCTCAGGCTTCCCGTCCTATGACTTCAGTGTCGAACAGTCCGCATCCAGCGGCAGGGCCGCGTGCGCAACCATTCCAGGCTCCGCAAGGGGACCTGGCCGTGCTGGCTGGGTCGGGCAACCCGCTCTTGGCCCAGGCGATCGCCAACGAGCTGGGAGTGCCGCTCTCGCCGTGCCGAGCCCACGTGTTCAGCGAAGGGAACGTCTTCGTTCAGATCAAAGAGAACGTCCGCGGCCGTGACACGTTCATCATTCAGGGAGTGCACTATCCCGTTAACGACAACTTCGTCGAGCTGTTGTTCTGGATCGATGCCCTCAAACGAGCCAGCGCCCAACAGGTTACGGCCGTGATCCCCTTTTTCAGCTATGCGAAAGGGGACAAGAAGGACGAACCGCGGGTTTCGATTCGGGCCCGCGTGTGTGCCGACGCCATCGAAGCGGCCGGTGCCGATCGCGTGCTGACGATGGATCTGCACAGCCCGCAGATTCAAGGCTTCTTCGCGATCCCTGTGGATCATCTCTACGGTCGGCACGTCATTTCCGCCCACGTCCGCCAGCTCAACATTCCCGACCTGGTCGTCTGCAGCCCCGACACCGGCTTTGCGAAAGACGCCTCCGCGTACGCCGCGCTCTTGGGCGTGCCCGTCGTCATCGGCAATAAGCAGCGGGTCGACCACAGCGAACGGGCCGAGGTCCTCGAAGTGATCGGCGAGGTAAAGGGCAAAAACGTGCTGATGGTGGACGACTTCACCATCACCGGCAATTCGTTGATCAGCATGGCCGAATTGCTCAAGCGCCGCGGGGCGCACGATGTCTATGCGGCCGTGACACATGGTGTGCTATCGAAGGGGGCGGCCCCACGGTTGGCGAAGAGCCCGATCAAGAAGCTGTTCATCACCGACACGATCGAAAACGTGCAGGATCCGCTGCCTCCAAACATCTCGGTGATCTCGGTCGCGCCGCTCTTTGCGAAGTCGATCCGTTCGATTCACGACCGCACGAGCGTCAGCAACCTATTCCCCGACACGCGGCTGCCGGATTGACGAATTGGCGGGCCGGCGCGTCACTGCTTCGCGTCTTTGTGCCCCCTTGAATCTTGTTCGCCCGCATGCAAGGCTGGGCGGCCGAGTATTCTCTGTCGCGTAGTCCACGGGGCTTCCGCTGGCGCGGGGCGCCCTCGCCACCCAGATCCACGATTTTGAAGGCACAGCCGTGTCGGTCGACGAGGCGAAAAAACAGACACCCATGATGGAGCGGTATCTGGAAGTTAAACGCCAGAACCCGGGGTCGTTGTTGTTGTTTCGCATGGGCGATTTTTATGAACTCTTCTTCGACGATGCGCAGCTGGCGGCCAAAGTCCTCGGCCTGACCCTCACCAGCCGCGATAAGGGATCGCCGAACCCCGTGCCGATGGCCGGCTTTCCCTATCACGCTTTGGAGAACTATCTCCAAAAACTAATTCACACGGGTCTGCGCGTCGCCATCTGCGATCAGGTCGAGGATGCCAAACTCGCCAAAGGGCTCGTCCGCCGCGAGGTGACGCGAATTGTCAGTCCGGGCACGCTCGTCGACGAAGGACTGCTCGACCCGCGGAAGTGCAATTTCCTGGCGAGCGTCTGGCCGGAAAAATCGGCACTAGGTCTCGCTTGGCTCGAGCTGTCGACGGGACGCTTTGTCGCCGCGCAGATCGATCCGCAAAACCTGGCCGACGAATTGGCCCGAATCGATCCGGCCGAATGCCTCGTTCCCGATCACGAGCTGCTTCCAGCGATCACCACCGCCTTGGCACAACGCGAGGGTCTGCTGACAACGTGCCGACCCCTTTGGAGCTTTGCGCGCGCCGATTGTCGCCGGCTGCTGATGGAACACTTCGGCACAACTACGCTCGACGGTTTTGACTTGGATGAGAATTCGCCGGGTATCACCGCGGCCGGGGCCCTCTTGGAGTATCTGCGCGAGACGCAGAAAAGCGCGCTGGGACATATCGTCCGCTTGGAACCTTATCGGCGCGGTTCGAGCCTGCTGATCGACGAGTCGACTCGCCGGAGTCTCGAACTGACCGAAACGTTGCGGGGCGGGGCACGTGAGGGGAGCCTGCTCTCGGTGATCGACGCGACGGTCACGCCGATGGGCGCCCGCGTGCTGGCTGAGCGCCTGGCGAACCCGCTGACTGATGCTGCTGCGATCGGCGAGCGGCTCGACGCCGTCGAAGAATTGACGCAGGACGCGGTACTGGCGCGCGATCTGCGAGACGAACTCGAGCGTGCCTACGACTTGGAGCGGCTTACGGCGCGGGTCGCGACGGGACGGGCTGGCCCCCGAGATCTGGCGTGTCTGGCTCGAACGCTGTCGCTACTGCCTAAGCTGAAAGCCCGCCTGTCGGCGCGTCGCGCGCGGCGACTCGTGCAGTTGGAGGAACAGCTCGATCTGTGTGCGGACGTCCGCTCGGAGATCGAGCGGGCCCTCACCGACGAACCGCCGTATGGAATCACCGAAGGAAACATTTTCCGCTCGGAATACCATCCGCAGCTCGACGAGCTGCGTGGGCTGGCCCGCGGCGGTAAAGAATGGATCGCCCGCTACCAGGCCGAGGAAATCACGCGGACCGGAATTTCCAATCTCAAAGTCGGCTTCAACCGGGTCTTCGGCTATTACCTCGAAGTGACCGCCGCACAGGCCAGCAAGGTGCCGGCCGATTATTTGCGGAAGCAGACGCTCAAGAACCAGGAGCGGTACATCACTCCGCCACTCAAGGAGCACGAGGAGAAGGTGCTTCGCGCCGAAGAGCAGGCCATTGCGCTGGAGCAAGAACTATTTGCCGCGCTGCGAGATCGCGTCGCCGCTCAGTCGAGGCGTTTGACTGCGACTGCGTCTGCCTTGGCGGAGATCGACCTGCTGGCGGCACTCGCGACGGTGGCCGTCCGACAGAACTACTGCCGGCCCGAGCTGTGTGCCGAATCGGTGCTCGATGTGCGCGACGCGCGTCACCCTGTCCTCGATCGCCTGAAGCCGAGCGGCGAATTTGTCCCCAATCACATCTGCCTGGGAATTGCTGCAGACACGGCACAGGAAGGCTGTCCCGTCCCCGAATCAGCCGGGCGCGTGCAGATCATCACCGGCCCCAACATGGCGGGAAAGAGCACGTACATCCGCCAAGCGGCGCTAATCACCATCATGGCTCAGATGGGCTCCTTCGTTCCCGCACGCAGCGCGCGCATCGGTGTGGCCGATCGAATTTTTGCGCGCGTCGGTGCCAGTGATGAACTCGGCAAGGGGCAGAGCACGTTCATGGTCGAAATGGCCGAGACGGCCCGCATCCTCAATGCGGCCACGTCTCGCAGTTTGGTGATCCTCGACGAGATCGGCCGCGGCACCAGCACCTACGACGGCATTTCGCTCGCCTGGGCGGTGACCGAACATCTGCACGACGTGGTTGGCTGCCGCACGCTCTTCGCCACACACTATCACGAGCTGACCGAGCTGACGAAGACCCTCTCAGCGGCCTCGAATTGGAATGTCGCCGTGCGCGAGGACGCCGACGACGTGATCTTTCTGCACCAGATCGTGCCCGGGACCGCGGACAAGAGTTACGGGATTCACGTCGCGCGACTGGCCGGCGTTCCGCGCGAGGTGGTGGAGCGGGCGCGGGTGATTCTCGACTCCCTCGAAGCCGATCACGTCGATGAAGCCGGGCGGCCGAAAGTTCCCGCGCGCTCGACAAGGCCGGCGGCCCGCAAGCAACTCACACTGTTTCAGCCCGAGGCGCACCCGGTCCTGGATGCGCTACGAGAACTCGACCTCGACCGGATGACGCCGCTCGCCGCGCTTGAGAAGCTCCACTCGCTGCGCGAGGAACTTCAGCCCGGCGCGGTCTCGCATGGGGCGAGTGGCTAACGCATCTTACGGGCGAACGGGCCGCGCGATGGCCAGCGGCTGCGAAACCAGCTGTTGGATCGTGAAGCGGTTGAGCGTGCCGAGATAGGAGTCCTCGGGCTTCAGGCTGAGCGGGGAGTTCTCTTTGAGGTCCTGATCCTTCTTCGCGACCACCAGGATCGCTCCCTTTTGCCAGATCTCGGTGAACTCCTTGACGGTACCGCGCATGTTTCCACGCGCGGGGTCGGCCAAGTAGACGTAGTATCCGTCGGTGCCTCGAAAGACGGCAAAGTGGTAGAACTTGCCGATCTTCATGCCCACCAAAACGGGGATTTTCGATTGTGAAAGCTGCTCGAAGGTGAGCGTGCCGATGCTCGCGAGGTACCCCATTTTCACGCAGACTTTTCGGAGGTCGGTCAGCGAGAGTCCCTCTTGGATCCGGTCTTTGCGTTCGGCCGGGGTCAACATCTTGTCGAGTTCATTCAGAATCTTTTGCTCGGTGATGTTGTCGCCCCAGTAGTATCGGAGCAGGGTGCAAAGCGATGCGGCGCCGCACGAGTAATCCCGCACCTGCATCACGACGTTTTTGTTTTTAAGCTCCGTCCAACTCCAAACGTTGGCCTGAAACTCGTGCTGGGGGTCGCGAATCGGACAACGCATTTCGACCAGCGGCTTTTCGTCCGCAGGCGTGCCGGGTGTGTCGGCCGCCCAGACAGACGTCGAATTGGCCACTCCGCCGGCCAAGAGTGCCAGTGCCGACGCTGTCTGGATCAACTTTCGATTTCCAGCCGCGCCCATTGCGATGCTTCCGGTGTTGCGCATGAGAGTTGTTCTGGATTTGAGTCAAAGGTTGGTGGACTCAGACCCAAGTTCAGCCGGACTAGTAGGTGAACGTAATTCCGACTCGCGAGGGAGAGTCAGGCGTCATCGCGATCTCCGCGAACGGTTCGCAGATCCGCTGGTCCTTGACCATCGTCACCGAGATACGGAAGCGAATCGGATCCTGATCGGTGCCCGGGAGGCTGACGCCATTCGCGCCGTAGCGGGTGATCGCCGAGCCGAGCAGGGTCCCGCTGACCGTGACCCACGGATTGGCCGCGAACCCGACGCCGAAGAGGTAATCGAACTCTTCGCCGGGATTGACGTTGATGCCGTTGATCGTATTTTCAAAACGATGCACGTAACCGCACCCGTAGTAGAACAGCACGGGGTCGATCGTGTGGACGGCAATCACGTTGGTCGTGATGTCCCAAAAACCCTGCCCGAGGGCGCTGTTCGACGCCAGCAAGGACGTCGCAAACGTCGCGTGACCAGTGGGGGCGACGAAACCGAGAGAGCCGACCACGTCAGGACACCAGGCTCCGCAACCCTTCATCAACTGGAAGCTGAAACCCGCAGACAGGTCACCCAGCCCGCCGAAGTTGTTGTTGATGCTCTCTCCACTGTCGGTTGTTAGTTCGGTGTTGGACCAGCCGAGCGGAGCATTGATGTAAGCCTGAACCCCCGGGCAAACCCCGTAGCGCACGGCAAAGGGAATGGTCATCAGTCGCAAGCGCTCTCGCTCGTTGGTCACGCCGACCACGTTGCCGGCGTGATCCACGACCGGTAGCGAGAAGGTGGCATTGAACACGCTGTAAGTCAGGCCCCAGTCAAACTGGCATTTGCCAGGCTCCAGTAGCAGCGCCTGCTGTCGCAGAAATGCCAGCGAATTGGTGGGCGGGGCGTCTCCCAATTTTTCGACCGTCGCAATCGAGCCCGGCGTCGACCCTGAAGAACCAGATCCCTCGGCGGCCGGGGCCGGAGGCGGCTGATCAGCGGTTGCGATTGTCAAACCGGCGATCTGCATGGCGTCTGGCTCACCGTTGCCCGATGCGTCGTAACGCGCATAGCCGGGGGCGGGAGTGTGGATAATCGATGGCGGCACGACCACCGGCGGTTCTACGACGCTTAGCGAGATTGGCGGCGGTTCGATGTCTCTCATCACAATCCGCTGGGGGACCACTGCCGGCGGTTCCATGGCCAAGGCGATTGGCGGAGCCGGTGCAACTGCGACATCGGGCCCCGGGGTAAACTTGGGAGCCGGCGCGACGGCGAAACTGGGAGGCGTCGCGACCACTTTGGGAGCCGGTGTGCCGGCGTGCGGTGTGCGCGTGTTGACCTTGGGTGCCTGCGCCACGCCGTCGGGTGTTTGCGAGGCGCCGCCAGCAGACGGTGTGTCAATCTTGGGGGACGGGGCAGCAAAGTTGGGAATCGGAGACTGTGCGGCCACTTTAGGGGCCAGCATTCGGAGCGGCCGAACCTTGGGCGGAACGATCTCCAAACCGAGCGCGGGCGGCTGTTCGACCGCCTTCGCGTAGACCCGGCTTGGTTCGACCGTCTGGTTTAAGGAGACGGCGTTCTCTTCCTCGGTGAAGACATTGGATGGAGCGTCAAAACGTTGGGCCAGCGCTCGCATCGATGCCGGATCATCCCCCCAAACGCGGGAGGTGGCCGCACAGGCAGCGGCCGTCAGCAGTCCACAGGCGAGAACTCGCCTGCCGGATGCTGCAAAACCCAGAAATGAGTGGCCACCCTCCATGGTGTTCCCCCAGTGCCGTAGGCACTCTGACGTCGCGACGGTTGTTGTCCGGCAGCTTGTGATTTCTGCCGCAGTCTCGCGACCGTAAAGGTTTTCCTAAACTGCGCGGCTCCAGTTTCTGAAAGCCGCTCTCGGTTCGTTCTAGCATCGAACTGCGCGGCCGCCGTTATTTCTGGCAAATTCGATACGCCGCGCCTTTTCGTCAAAACCGGAACAGTACAGTCCGCAGGGTTCTCTCAGGCGCCAGAGTCGCGTGAGATTGCCCAACCGGAACAAATGGACCGGTCGCGCGGGTTGGTCAGTCGGTTCGCGCGCGAAACTTTTCGAGCGTACGGCGCCCGTCTCGACTTTCCTGATTGGGATTTGCGACTGCTCTCCCGGTAGGCGCTTCTGCATTACCGTGGGTTAACGTTGGCGGAGGCGATGGGCCGTGTCTGCTCCGGGACCGCTCCAGAAGCTCGCAACTGCATTCCACCACCTTGAATCAAATTGGGCCGAACCCCGGATTCTTGAAAAGGAGTCCTGCGGGTAGTAGCGATTGTCCACGTCGTATCGGACTGCGCGAATCTTCCGCGCATGCCGCCGCCAGCCATATTGGTGTTGCAGTCGGCACATCGCTGACGATGGTCACGAGCGTTACTTTGCGTGGAATCCGAGCGTTTGGATTTCGCGCATCAACCGGACAATAGCCGCTTGGACTGAGAGTCGCCGCCCTAGTGGGGGTGGCAGGGACCAACTGGTCACTGTCTCCCGCAAGGTCAGCGGAGCGAAAAACGTTGCGGTCACCCAGTTGTCCACTTCCCGTGAATGGAATCAACGGAGCAAAGCCCATGAAAGGACTGTTTAAGAAACTGGCGTTCGCGGCGCCGCTTGTCGTGTGCCTGCCGCTGTGCGTCAGCGCTGGGGACGCCGCGGCGTCCAACGACGAGCCTGCCGCCAAGATCTTCGAGGACTACTCGTTGACCTCGGCGACCCAGGACAGTGGCGATTCGAAAATCGTGAACACGAACGCATCGATGGACGCGTCGGCCCCCTGCGTGGGCAATCAACCGAGCGCGGCTCCTTGCGCGTCGGCGCCCTGCGCCTCGGCTCCCTGTGCCGCGCCGGCGTGCTGCAACACTTATGGCGAGCCGTTCTGCGAGCCCAAGTGCGTCTTCAATGCCGGCGTCGAAGCCACGATCTTCCACGTGCAAACGAAGGGAATGTCGGCGGATTCGTCAGTGAGTAGCTTCATCAACGAGACCACGTTCGGGCAGAGCAACTCGCAAGTCTTCGATCAGTTCACGTACTCGCCGCGAATCTGGGCGGGCGTGTCGGAAGACTGCTGGGGTGCTGAAGCGCGGTTCTGGTACATGAGCGATTCGACGAACCGTCAGCTGAACTTCGACGCGCTCCCGCCGTTCACCGGCGACTTCACGATGGATCGCATTAAGGCCTACACCATCGACGTCGAAGGCACGTACGACTGGTGCTACTGCGGCAACAAGATCCAAGGCTTCTTCGGCTTCCGTTATGCCTCGTTTGAGGCTGGCCAGGGCACCCAGGTCACCCGCTCAATCGCCCCGAACGACTTTTGGCAGACCCAGTCTTTGAACAAGTTCACCTTCAACGGTGCTGGTCTGACGATGGGCTTCTTGGGACGCTGTCCGTTGACCTGCGACGGCTGCATCAACTTCGTGTACGGACTTCGCGGCTCGGTCCTGTGGGGTGAAGCCGAGCGGTCGGTCCAGACCGAAGCGAACGTAGTCGAAGTCGCTGGTTCGGCTGGCTCGATCAATAGCGCCTTCTCGGACAACGTCGATACGGCCTTCGTTGTCGAAGCCTTGATCGGCGTCGAGTGGGACCACAAGCTCGAGTGCCTGCCGATGTGCGCGTTCCTGCGCCTGGGCCTCGAATACCAGTTCTGGGACATGGGCAGCAAGGGCTCGGCTGAGAGCACTTCGTTCGCCTTCTCGAACACTGGTAGCGCCGTGTCGCACGGCTCGATCGGAGACGTCGACACCAACATGTACGGCTTCACGGTCGCCACGGGATTCACCTGGTGAGGCTTCCGCTCCGCTCGCCATGAATCGAAAACATCGGCAGGATCTTCTTGGTCCTGCCGATGTTCGTTTTTTTATCCCGATTCAAGTCTTCAAGTCGCGTGAGCGCAAGTCACGTCAGCCAGCGCGGGTAGTCGACGCCTTGATCGTTCCTCCCGCGTGTGATTCGCCGCGCGTTTGATCCGTCCGATTTCATGACCCACAGAGCGGGCGGCTCTCCTGTTGCGGCGCGGCAGAAGGCAATAAATCTTCCGTCCCGCGATTGCGTCGGTCGAAAATCCCAGAAAGGACGCTCGCTCTTGGAGACCGCGGCCGCTCGACCTACTAAGGGATTCAGCGCGCAGATCTCGGTTCCACCGCGGGCCAGCTCAGGGTGATAGTCTCGATTGAAGTGGTCGACGTCGGGCCGCGCGGTTTGATATCTCCAGGCGACCTCAGCACCGGCAAGACGTCGCGGGAACAGAATTTCACCGTTCCTGGTCCACGTCAGCAGGTTTGATCCGCTGCCACGCGTTTTTGGGTTACCGTACGTCGCCGAGAACCACATCTGCTTGCCGGTGGTGACGGCGCGAAAACCGCTTCCATCCGCGCGAGCGACGCAGACGTCCGCCCAATCGTGCCCCGGTTCTTCTTGCGACTGGCAATCGATGAACGCGAGCCATTTTCCGTCGGGCGACCAGCTTGGGCCGAAGTAGAGGTGGCCCGGTTTGGCGGCGATGCGAGTCCGGTGCTTGCCTTCTGGATCACTCGTCCAAACCTGATAACCATCGCCCCCTGCCAGATGGAAGACGACTCGCGTGCGGTCGGGCGAGAGGTTGAACCCATACGGCATTCCCTCGTTCGCACGCGTGAACTCGCGGGCATCGCTGCCATCCAGACGCATGCTATAGATCTGGCCGACCATATCCCGGACGACTTGCACGAGAATTCGATCGTCGCGCACCAGCAGGCTTGGCGTCTCGAAGGGGGCCAGTCGATCTTTGGTGCAGATCTCCTCCAGCGAGCCGGACTCGAGATCGTGAATCCACAGATGTGTCGGCGTTTGCGAGTAATACTGTGAGAAGGGACGCCCCGGACCGTCGCGCCGCGGTTCCATGCTCAAGAAGACGACTCGCCGACCATCGCCAAAAGTCAGCGCCGGCTGCCAGGTCACTTGTTTCGGAACTTTGAAATCGAAATAGCGCAGGCCGGTGCCATCGGTGTTGACAATCCCCGTCCTGCCTTGCGATGTGAACAGCAATCGTCCTGGAGCATCGCTCTTTAGAGAGCTGGCGACGTCAGCACTCCGGGCGACGGCGGAGAGCGCCAGCGACGAAGCGCAACCTGCGAGGAATTCGCGGCGGGTACGGAACATGGCAAGCCAGATTTTCGAGGTAGGAGCGAGTATCAGGCGGGCGATCAGTATTTGGGGCAGGCAAGTCGAGGCGGTCAAGCGCGGCGTGTCGTCAGTTCCTAGAGAGCAATCAGGGGTTGGCCTGCACGGCCGAGTCCTGGATGCGGCGGGCCGCGTCGGCATCGACGAAATCACTGTGGCAGGAAGCCTTGTGTTCCGCCGCCTCCATCGACTTGCGGGTCTTGGACGCCAGCCGATGGATTTCGTCGGGGCTGAGGACTCCCCGCTTCTCCAAGATCGATTGCTGCTCGTCGGTCAGAGCGGCGGAAACCTTGGCTTTGTCCCAGGCGTAGGACGAGTCCTTGCCCGAGGTGAATTCGACGATTTCTTTTGAGATGCGGACGCTGCACCAATCGTGCCCGCACATGGCGCAGAAGTCCGTGTCGACATCGAGATCTTCGTCGTGGTACGCGCGGGCCGTATCGGGATCGAAGCTTAGCTCGAAGTGTTTTTCCCAGTTGAGAGCGGCCCTTGCTTTGGTCAACTCATCGTCGCGGTCGCGGGTTCCGGGGATGCCCAGAGCGACGTCGGCCGCGTGGGCCGCAATCTTATAAGCGATGCAACCTTGCTTGACGTCGTCCTTCTTCGGCAGGCCGAGATGCTCTTTGGGCGTGACGTAACAGAGCATGCTCGCGCCGTGGTAGGCCGCCGCCGTCGCGCCAATACAACTGGTGATGTGGTCGTAGCCGGGGAACATGTCGGTGACGAGCGGCCCCAAGACATAAAACGGAGCCCCGTGGCAGAGCTGCCGCTCGAGCTTCATGTTGTATTCGATTTGGTCGAAGGAGACGTGCCCGGGTCCTTCGATCATCACCTGCACCCCCTTGCGCCAGGCTCGCTCGGTCAATTCGCCGAGCGTATTGAGTTCGGCCAGTTGCGCGCGGTCCGTGGCATCGGCCAGGCCCCCCGGCCGCAGACCGTCGCCGATGGAAAAGGAGACATCGTAGCGCCGCATGACATCGCAGATGTCTTCCCACAGCGTGTACATCGGGTTCTGCCGGCCCCGCACGAGCATCCACTTGGCCAGCAGCGATCCGCCCCGGCTGACAATGCCGATGAGGCGATCTTTGACGTAGGGCAGATGCTCACGAAGCACGCCCGCGTGAATCGTGAAGTAGTCGACGCCTTGCTCGGCTTGACGCTCGACCATCGCGAGAATGTCCTCATCATCGAGCTGCTCGAGTCGCCGACCAATGATCATGGAATAGATGGGGACCGTCCCGACCGGGACCGTGCTGTTCTGTACGACGGCCACGCGGCACT
>DASRXU010000410.1:0-1681 GCA_035687365.1 Planctomycetaceae bacterium
CGTGTTCATCACGATCTGATCGTAGGCGTGCATGGGCTCAGCTTCCCCAGTATCGCCGAACGCATCGAACGAGTCGGGCGGGGTGCTGCCGGCCCAGTCCTGGATGTCCCCGCCATTTCCGGGCGGGTTGAACGTGTTCACAACCGTCTTGCCGCCGTCATCCGAGAAGTAGAGGCCCGTAGCATTCGGATTGAGCGTCGTCACGCCGGGGGCCGAATAACGGAACAGGTCGAACGCGGTGGTGCCGAAGCTATCATTGTTGAGCTGCGTCACGCGTCCCATGATCTCGGAGAATTCGTGTTCGGCCGTCCCCAGGTAATCGAAGGCGCCGGCGACCGCCCGGTCGTTCGGATCAAAGGTATAGGTGTTGGCGGCTCCAATAAAGAACGTCCCGTCCAGTGCGGAGTTGTCGCCGCTGGTGAACCCCAAGGCTTTCGCTTCGGCGTTGGTCAGGTAGAGACCCGCTCCGTTCGTCGGATCGGCAGCCGGCAGGCTGGCGATGGCGGATTTGGACGCTGCAGTCGACGCGTGGCTTTCGAGCGCCGCTTTCAACTGGGCATAGCTGATCGTCCCGGTGTCGTTGTTCTCGAACTGGCTGGAGCCGAGACCTTTCGGGTCGGGATCGACCTTCACGTCGATGTTGACCGTCACCTTATTGGTGTACAGCGCGCTGTACTCGTTGGCCACATCCTGCGTCGCGGCCTCCAACGCGGCTTCATTGGCGCCGAAGGCGCTTAGGCTGGGATCGTAGGTCAGGTCGAAAGTCAGCGCGTGGGCCGCCGATGTCCCCGCCAGAGCCGCTGCGAGCGCGGCCAAGCCTATCAGATGATTGAGTTGCTGGAATCGCATGTCATATCCCCCGAGTTGAAGATCAAACACAATAAATTACAATTGAACTGAGCATATATCGCTCGGCATACGACCTTAACAGACCCCTAGAACGTTACAACCTTATGAAGGCGCCGCTAGGATCTGCTGTGCCCCTCCGCTTCGACTAGCCCCAGAATAGCTTTGCTGTGGCTTTGCTGAGAGTCGCCGGGACGGTGGTCGCCACCGCAATCGGACGATTAGCGAAGGCAAGATCCGCTTCGGGGTCGAAACGGTCTAACTGAGAGGGGCCTTGACCCAGGCATGAACGCGCAGTCAAAAATTGCACCAGACGGCGACCGCGACGCCATGCTCGGTGTTGGTCCTGACCGTCCATACGGTCGAGAACAGGCCGACCTGCAGCGACCATTTGTCGTTGAGCGCGTAGACGACGCTCGCTTCGGCCACCGATTGGCGCCACGCCGGGAACGTCCGATTGTTCGTCGACATCGAGACCGTGGTGAAATCCTGAAGCATCAGCATGATCTTGGGCGTGAACTTGAACCCGACCGTCACGTCCCCATGCCATTCGTCCGGCGGGCCTTCGGTGCGCAGACGATAAGCGACTTCGGCGTCGAGGAAGCCGGGAACGGAGCCGGTGCCGGGAAACCAACCGAGGCCGGGGATTGAAGCCAGCGTGAAATTGCGGCCAGCGTTGAGGCGCGCTTCGCCTGCCCACCCGGTGTTCCCCTCCTGAGCCGGCGCGTGCGAATCATGCGCTCCCGGAATGAACGCGGTCGCCTCGCCCGAGAACACCCACTCGCCAGTCGACCAGAGCTTCTGCCTTAAGCCCAAGCCTGAATAATCGAGGCCG
>DASRXU010000411.1:0-13219 GCA_035687365.1 Planctomycetaceae bacterium
CCAACGCCGAGCGCGCCAGCCAGGTCTCTCCGAAACTGCCAGGGAACTGGACCGGGTCCGCCAGCGACAAGGCGGCAACCACCGACCTGCTCGAAGCGCTGCGCACGGCGAGCATCGGGGACGCGAGCCAGACGCTCTTGCAGCTTCTCCAATCCGGCAAGATCCAGGCGCAAGAAGCATGGGACGCGGTGCACCTCGCGGCCGGCGAACTGATGATGCGCCAGCCCGGCATCTTGGGCATCCACACGGTCACGTCCACGAACGCTTTGCATTACGCGTTCCGGACTGCCGTCGACCCAGAAACACGCCTTTTGATGCTGTTGCACGGTGTCGCGTGGATGGGACAGTTCCGCCAGTCGATGCAGGGTGGGAAGTTCGGCACGGTGAAGATCACCGATCTCCAGCCGGCAAAGATCGACGCCGAAGAGGCGAAGGCGGCCGCCGAAACCCTCGAGCTGATCGGGCACGATACGCCCGGCGCCGCGTCACG
Source organism: Planctomycetaceae bacterium (assembly GCA_035687365.1). Lineage (GTDB taxonomy): Bacteria > Planctomycetota > Planctomycetia > Planctomycetales > Planctomycetaceae > DASPSM01. Next base: position 491 of record DASRXU010000411.1, read on the forward strand.
AGCCTATGCCCTTGCCGAGCAGCACCCCGAGCCGGAAACCTATTTCAAGCTGGCCCGGCGACTGGTCTTCCGCAAGGGGGCCGACGCCCACCGCTACAAATACGCGGCCGCAGTCTTCGAGGATTACGGCCTGGTCTCCCCCGCGTGGAGGCCGCACATGCTCGCGACCTCGGTGTACTACCTCAACGGCTCGCAAGATCCCGATTCCAAAGTCATCACCCACGCTCTGGAGGCGGTCAAGAAGGCGTGAGCGGAGGTGGGCGCGGCTCAGAAAACCGTAATTTGTTCGTCTACCACCAAACGCTCCGTTCGGGTGGCACTGGCGGCTTGTCCGCCAGTGGCTCGATTGCAAGAATGCCGCCGGATGTCCGAAAGGACACTGGCGGACAAGCCGGACAAGCCGCCAGTGCCACCCAGAGAAAATGGTGGGCCGGCGGCCGAGTACGGCCTTGTCCCACCCTACGAGTCACGAAATCGCCAGCGCCGCGATCGACGTGTAACGCCTACAAGGATTTTGTAGAGCGGGTCGCGGCGGGGGGTAAAACGGTTGTCCGCCTGGGAGAGGCTGGGCGATCGACATTGGGGGAAGGCGACTCCATCTGGGAACCGCGATCTTGCTGCCCGCGGCTCCTGGCCTTTTCGATCGCGCGGTCGATCATTGGACGCGCCTTGGCGAGCAGGTCGCGCGCCCATTGGAATTCGGTCGCCAGGACGCCCAGACCGAGCGGGATGAAGACGATCGCCGGCCCGGGGGTCACGATCATGATGATGCCAGCGACGAGCAGTAGTATCCCGACGCCGAACACACCCAGCCGCCAAGCCAGCCGCAGCGAGCCGGTTGCGAGTCGATGCATCCCCTCACCCCGCTTGTGCTTCGTTCCAAAGTGTCCTGTTGACCGCCGCGGCGCCAGGCGCGAATCTCGCCCCTGAATTCAGGCTGCCACCAAGAAATCATAGGCAGGTGGAGCATGTCGACGAGTTGCCCCGGCATGTGAAATCCGGAAAAGACGTCGAAAGCGGGCGAGTCACCGACAATCCGCATCGCGTGCATACGTTTTGGCACATTGCTGTTCAAGCGCGCCCTATAATAAAGCAAATACGTTGAGAATGGGGCGGTTTTACGGTCAGCGCACAGTTGAGGGAGCGTGCTGATCGTACCGGCCCGGCCCACGCGATTCGAACGCTTCATCACGTCACGAGTCACTTCTGCACGGACGGTTTGGCCGTACCTAAAACCGCATTCGCACGACCACAGGCATCCCAATTGCTGGGTTCCTTCCGGGACGTGCTCCTTACCTTGATGTGTTCCTCGAACGCACGTTCGGAGAACTGGGATGCGGTCTATAGAGACGCGACAGGATTCGGTGCCAGCGCCCGTTGAGCGCGAACGCCGATGGCTCGCGCACTATCCGGCCTGCGTGCCGCACACGCTGAAGTATCCCGCGATCCCCACTTACGGTTTGCTGGAACATAGCGCGGCCGAGTTTCCGGATCGAGTCGCCTGCGTGCATCTCGATCGCACGATGACCTATCGCGAACTCCGCGACATGGCTCGTCGCACGGCACATCTCTTGGTGCAGTTTGGCGTGCGGCCCGGTGATCGGGTCGGCCTGCTGCTGCCCAACGTGCCCGAATTTCTCGCCGCCATCAACGGTATTTGGATGGCCGGCGCTTCGGCCGTCGCAATCAGTCCGTTGTGCGTGCCCGAGGAAATCTCAGGGCTGGTAGCCACGACTGATTGCCGCGTCGTCATCGCTTTGGACATGCTGGCCCCGCTCCTCTGGAGCGGCGCGCGGCAGCCGCAGATCACGATCCTGACCACGCTAGAACATCGTCTTTCCGGCTGGAAGAAATTGGCTTACCGCTTGGAGAGAGCGCGGCGCAGCTTGATGAACGCCGGCCGACGACGCAGTCAGTTCTACTGGTTCGACCGCGAACTGATTCGCGCGAAACCCGACTTCGAACCGATTCGACCGCAGTCGCTCGACGACTCGGCCTTTCTGCTGGCGACCGGCGGCACGACCGGGCGCCCCAAAGTCGTCTCGCTGTCGCATCGCAACCTGGTGGCCAACGCCACGCAGATTCATGCCTGGGCCGGCACCAAAATGGGGCATGACTCCGTGCTCGCCGTCGTCCCGTTTTTCCACAGCTATGGACTGTCAACCTGTGCGCTATGTGGCGTGTCGATGGCCGCGACGATCATCATGCATCACCGCTTCATACCGGAGGCGGTGATCAAGCTCATTGAGCGCTACGAGCCCACGGTGATGGCCGCCGTCCCGGCGATGCTTGTCGCACTGAACGATCTGCTCAAGGGTCGCACGATTCGGCGGGCGTTGCGGTGCTGCATTTCGGGCGGCGCGCCCCTCGATCAGCAGGTGGCCAAAGACTTTGCCGAACGCACGGGCGCCATCGTCGTCGAAGGTTTTGGACTTTCGGAAGCCAGTCCAGTCACGCACACTGGGCCGCTGGACGGAACGTCTCGCGCCGGCACGATCGGACTGCCCCTTCCCGACACCGATGTGCGAATCGTCGATCCGCAAGACGGGCAGCGCGATGTGCCTCGCGGCGAAATTGGCGAACTGATCATCCGCGGGCCGCAGGTCATGTCGGGCTATTGGAACGACCCCGAGGCGACGGCCCGCACGATTCGCGACGGCTGGTTGTACACGGGCGACCTGGCAACCGAAGACGAAGACGGATTCTTCCGGATTGTCGATCGCAAAAAAGATTTAATCATCACCTCGGGTTTCAACGTTTACCCGAGCGAGGTGGAACCGGTCCTGCGCGGTTTCCCCGGCGTGTCCGACGTCGCCGTGATCGGCGTGCCGAACCGCGAACGGGGCGAGATCGTCAAGGCAGTGATCGCGACGAAGCCGGGTGAAAACGTCGAGCTTCGCGAACTTTGGACCTATTGCGATCAACATCTGGCAAAACACAAGCGGCCGCGTGTGATCGAAATCACCAGTGGCGAACTTCCGAGAAACTTTTTGGGCAAGGTCTACCGCAGGAAACTGCGAGATGTCCCCGATCCTTCACAAAACTGAACATGTCCACCTTGATCGCCTATTGGAAGGGCTCGACGAGGCGGCGCCTGATGAAGGCGCTCGCCGGGCTCGCTGTTTGCCTGGGCCCGTTGGCTTGCTTCGTGCTCAACCCGACTGCGGCAATCGGCATTCTCGATTGGGCGCTGTCGCGTCGACATTCGACTCGTCGGCCAGCGACCGTAGCGGAAACGGCGAGTCCGGCCACGACGGTTCAGCCGAGCGAGTCCCCGCCGCCGACTGCTGCATCGACGCCTGAGCGATCACAAACGAACGGGACATCGGCTCTGCTGCATTCGGCGATCGCTGCGTCGATCGGAGCAACTCGACTGTCCGCTCCTGCCAATGCGAACAGCCAAAAACCGGCGATTGCAAACGGCGACGAGCACAATATCGAGCTTCTGCAGCGGGTCCGCAGCTTGCTCAAGTCGGGTCAGGAGCGATTCGGTCGGATCCCCGGCTACAGCGCCACGTTCATCAAGCGTGAACGAATTGGCGACGAAGTGACGGACCTCACGACCATGCAACTGAAGGTGCGGCATCAGCCCTTTGCCGTCTACCTAAAATGGGTGGAAGGCCCGGGTTTGGGCCGAGAGATTCTGTACCCCGATGGCGCCAACGATGGCAGCATGCTCGTGCGGATGGGGGGGCTGAAGGGACGGTTGATCCCCGCCTTCAGGATCGACGCCAGCGGCGCGATCGCGATGAACCAATCTCGCTACCCGGTCGCGAAGGCCGGGATTCTCGGGTTGGCGGAATCGATGATCGCCCACCGGGAACAGGAACTGCAAAACCAGGTCTACGCCCGGGCCCGGCAGGAAGCCGACGCGGACGTCGACGGCCGGCGGTGTGCGGTTTACCTGTTCGAGTTCGATAATCGCGAGCGCTCGCCGGACTATCGCAAGTCGATCCAATATCTGGATCTTCAGTGGAATGTGCCGCTACACGTCGAGAATTACGGCTGGCCCGAGCCGGGTCAGCACTTGGAAGGGGCGGCCCTCGACGAGGCCACTCTCATCGAGTATTACAAGTACTCGAATATCGTCACCAACGGTCTCTCGGACGACGATTTCAGCCCGTCCAACCCCGAGTATCGGTTTCGGCGGTAAGCGACCGCGAGAGCGATTGGCTTGCCGACCACCGTACAATTCTCGGTAAAGAGCCCCTTCGCAGTAAGCGGTTCCTGTCGCATGCAATGGGAATCCGACCAACCGCTTACTCCGTTCGCGGCTCGTAAGACGATTCATCAGGAGGGTGAGAGCCATGGAATCTCCGGTCATTGTCGGCGGCGTGAGAACGCCTTTCGTCAAAGCCGCGGGAGCCTTCAATTACGTTCCCGCTCAAGAACTCGGCCGATTGGTCGTCCGTGAGCTGATCGAGCGACTGAATCTCGATCCGGCGACGATCGACGAGGTAATCACAGGCAATGTTGCCCCCAGCGATGCCCCGAATGTCTCGCGGGTGATCGCCCTGCGTGCCGGCATTCCCAAAGATCGCGTGGCCCACACGGTCAATCGCAATTGTGCCAGCGGCTTAGAAGCAGTGACCCAGGCCTACGACCGCATTCGCAGCGGGCAGGCTCAGGCGGTGATTGCCATCGGCGTCGATTCGATGAGCAACATCCCCGTCCTGTGGACCAAATCGCTGACGGACGATTTTCTGGCATTCAGCTCGGCGAAATCCGCTTGGCACAAACTGCGGGCGCTGGCCCGCATCCGCCCGCGGGATCTGGCCCCGGTGATCGGCATCAAGCAGGGACTGACCGACCCGGTGTCGGGTCTGATGATGGGAGACACAGCCGAAAAGTTGGCTCGCCAATACGGCATCAGTCGCGAAGCCCAGGATTTGTTTGCCTTGCGGAGCCATCAGCGCGCGACGGCCGCGTGGAGCGAGGGCCGCTTCAACGACGAAGTTATGACCGTCTATCCCGAAAGATCGAAAGGGGCCGTCCCGCGCGACGTGGGACCTCGCGAAAATCAGACGCTCGAAGCGCTCGGCAAACTGAAGCCCTTCTTCGACCGCCGCTGGGGAACAGTGACGGTCGGAAACTCCTGCCAAGTGACCGACGGGGCGGTAGCTCTGCTGCTTATGACCGAGGAGCGGGCTCGAGCGCTCGGTCTGCCACGCTTGGGGCGATTGCGCGGATACGCCTACGCTGGCTGCGATCCTTCGGTGATGGGGCTGGGCCCGGTCTACTCCAGCAATCGCGTGCTGCGTGCCACCGGCGTGCGGATGAGCGAACTCGATTTGGTTGAGATCAACGAAGCCTTTGCCGCCCAGGTTTTGGCGTGCTTGCGCTGTTTCGAGTCGCCTCCCGCCGATTGCTTGGGCACCGACGGCGCATCGGCACTAGGGCCTATCGACGAAAACCGGCTCAACGTGAATGGCGGGGCCATCGCGCTGGGACATCCGGTTGGAGCCAGCGGTGCGCGGCTGGTGTTGACGGTGCTGAACGAGTTGGGTCGCCGCAAACAAACATTGGGCCTCGCGACAATGTGCGTCGGAGGGGGCCAGGGCGGCGCGGCAATCATCGAACGAATCGCGGACTAAGTAGGCGAGCGGCGGGTGTCAGCCCGCCGGTTCATTTTCCAGGAGCCAAGATGCCCCTGATGTGGCACGCGGGTGAACCGCAGGATGGAGTGCTGTGGGTCGAAATCAATTGGAAGGAGCGGCCCGTCAATGCGCTCTCGCGAGACACGCTCAATGAACTGTCGGAGCTAATCGGTCGCATCCGCTCCGACTCAACGCTGACGGGCGTGGTCTTCAAAAGCGGCAAGTCGGGCAACTTCATCGCGGGGGCCGACGTCACCGAGTTTCAAAAACTCCGCTCGCCCGACGAGGCGCGGCAGTTTGTCCTGCAAGGTCAGCAGATCTTCGACGACCTGGCGTCTCTCAAAGTGCCGACAATCGCTCTCATCTCCGGCGCCTGCCTTGGCGGTGGGCTCGAGTTCGCACTTGCTTGCCGTTACCGCATCGCCGACTACAGCCGCAAGACTCAAATCGGCCTGCCCGAAGTCATGCTGGGAATTGTGCCGGGCTGGGGGGGCACGCTGCGATTACCCAAGACCATCGGCTTCGCCGAGGCCGTGCCGCTGCTGTTGACGGGTCGTGCGCTGAACGGACGTCAGGCAGCGCGGAAGGGAGTCGTGAACGACGCCGTCCCCAACGAGGCGCTCGATCACGTCGCTCGAACCTTGCTGGCCACCGGGGGTCGGAACGTGCGGCCGCGCAAATCAGGAGTAGTGGGTGGGCTGATCGATCGGCTGGGCCCGCTCAAGAAGCTCGTCCTGTGGCAGGCGACGCGGCAAGTGTTGAAAACGACGCACGGACATTACCCCGCACCGTTCGAGATCATCGACGTGCTGCGGGCTGGCATCGGCCGCTCGGCCGAAGAGCATTTGGCCCAGGTGCGCGACGCAAACGTGCGACTCGGCCAAAAGCCGGTGACTCGCGAGTTGGTCCGCTTGTTTTTCTTGAGCGAAGGCGCAAAGAAAGTGCCCGAATCGCTCGGCGCATCAGTCGATGCCGACTCGATCGAACACGCGGCGGTGATCGGCGCCGGGGCCATGGGGGCGGGCATCGCTCTGTTGGCGGCGCGGCGCGGTATTTGGACTCGCCTCAAGGATATCAATCCCGAGTTTGTCGCCCGCGGCATGAAGAACCTGCGCAAACTGATTTCGACAGACATCAAGCGCCGCCGTATCACCGCGGTCGAAGGAACCCAGGCGCTCGACCATCTCAGTCCGGCGACCGATTACCGCGGGTTGAAGCAGGCTGACGTGATCGTCGAGGCGGTTGTTGAAGAACTCGACGTGAAGCATCAGGTCTTCACCGACCTGGCCGCGGCCACGGGGCCTGGCTGCGCGCTCGCGACAAATACCAGTTCGCTGACGGTGGCCGCGATCGCGGCGGGAACGCCCGATCCTTCACGCGTGGTCGGCTTGCACTTCTTCAATCCGCCACACCAGATGCCGCTGGTCGAAGTTGTCCGCGGCCCGCAATCCAACCCGCAAATGGTCGCCAAGGCCGCCGCGTTGGCAGCGAGAATCGGCAAAACGTTGGTGCTGGTTGGCGACTGTGCCGGCTTCCTGGTGAATCGCATTCTGGCTCCCTACATGAACGAGGCCGGTCACCTGGTCGCCGAGGTCGAAGATCCGCTCGAGATCGACCGGGCTGCCGTCGAGTTCGGCATGCCGATGGGCCCGCTGGCGCTAATCGACCTGGTCGGGCTGGGTGTCTCGAGCCACGTCTCGGAAAACCTGCGGGCAGCCTACGGCGAACGGATGGATCCTGCCACGATCTGGCACGCCCTGCGGAACTCGACCGATGCGTCGAAGGTCGGCGGCATGAAGGTGATCGAGAAGACTTGGACCGGCAAACGACTGAACCCCGCCGTCCAGGCGGCCGTCAACGAGTTGGCTCGCCGCGAATCGAAGCAGAAAGTGATTCTCTCACATGAAGAAATCATTCAACGCCTGGTTTATCCGCTGATTAACGAGGCGGCCCGCTGTCTCGACGAGCGGATCGTCGATCGCGCGGACGACGTCGATTTGGCGATGGTGTTCGGAACGGGCTTCGCTCCCTTTCGCGGCGGCCCGCTGCGCTACGCCGACAGCGTCGGCCTGCCCAAGATCGTGCAGACTCTCGACACGCTAGCCAAAGCCGCGCCGCGTTTCGCGCCGTGCGAGCGGCTCCGCCGCATGGCCGCCACCAACGAGCGGTTCCATCCCGCCGATCTTTAAGCACGTTTTCGGCCAGACTGCCCTGTGCAGCGGACTGCCCACGGGTTGCAATCGGCGTCGAATTTTCGTCTGATCTAATCATCTTTCGACGCTCGTTCCGTCCCGGCCGGGCTCTTCTCCCGCGACGATGGGCCAGGATTTTCGGCCCGGTTCCCCGAACAAATCGAATTCACAACTTCCGCAATCGAATGAGGCAAGAACCATGACACGCGCTTTCCGAGCCTGGTCCCTCATCTTGGCCCTGGCGGCCCTCGCCATCCCGCTCCGACTGCGAGCCGCCGACTCGGCCGACGCCGAAAAGCTCGCGAAGTCGGTCACGATTCAGCGCGACGAATGGGGCGTTCCGCACATCTACGCACCGACGGATGCGGCTACGTCATTCGGGCTGGCCTACTCGCAAGCCGAGGATTTCTTTTGGCAGATCGAGGACACGTACCTGCAGGCTTTGGGCCGCTACGCCGAAGTCACGGGACCGTCGGGGCTCGGCTCCGACGTGTTGATGCACTTGTTCGAGGTCCCCGCCCGATCGAAGGCGGATTACGAACAGCTCGATCCGAATCTCAAAGCCATCGCAGAAGCCTATGTCACCGGCCTCAACTACTATTTGGAAAAACATCCCAACGTCCATCCGCGGCTGTTGACGCATTTTGAGCCGTGGCACGTCGTGGCTTTCGATCGTTTCACGCTGCTCTCGTTCATGTATTCCAAGTCGCACGCGGACAAGCCGCTGCCAGCCGAATACGAGGAGCGGATGGCCAAGGTCACCGGTTCCAACGAATGGGCGATCGGCCCGAAAAAGACGCAGTCGGGCCACTCGATGCTCTTCATCAATCCGCACCAGCCGTGGTACGGCTACGGCCAGTTCTACGAGGCCCACGTCCAAAGCGACGAAGGTCTGCACTTTTCCGGATCGTGCTTCTTCGGCTCGCCGGTGCTCACGATGGGGCACAACGAGCACCTGGGCTGGGCCCATACGGTCAACGAGCCGGATATCGCCGACGTCTATCGCGAGACCTTCGACGAGCCGTCAAACCCGCTGAGCTACCGCTACGGTAAGGAACATCGCACGGCCACCGAGTGGAAGGACACGATCCTCGTCAAAAAGGGAGACGGCAGCCCGATCGAAAATCACTACACCTTTCGCAAAACGCATCACGGTCCGATCGTCGGTCGGCAAAACGGGCAGCACGCCTTGGCCGTCAAGATCGCGCGGATTTTCGACGGCGTCCGCGTGCGGCAAGCTCTGGCGATGAGCAAGGCGAAAGACTTCGCCGAATGGAAAGCGGGCATCGCCATGCTCAATTTGCCGATGTTCAACACGGCCTATGCCGACGACACGGGCCGCATCTTTTACGTTTACAACGGGTCGATTCCGATTCGCGATCCGAAATTTGACTGGACCAAGCCGGTCGACGGCAGCGATCCGCGCACAGAGTGGAAAGGCATTCATCCCTTCGAGGATCTGCCGCAGGTGATGAATCCCACCGATGGATACGTCCAGAACTGCAATTCGACGCCTTTCATGACCAACGACACCGACACGCCGTCGGTTCGGGACTTTCCAGCTTACATGTGCGAGGACGCGTTTCTTGATCGCCGCCGGGCCCAGATGTCCCGCAAGCTGCTCCGCGAGGCGCACGACGTGACCTACGAACAGTGGCAGAATCTGGCTTTCGACACGACGCTCTACTGGCCGCTGACTGAGCTGCCGGTTTACAAGCGGCAGTTTGAGGATTTGAAGAAGTCCGACCCGCAACTCGCCGAGGAAGTCAAACCGTATCTCGACCACTTGTTGGATTGGGACTGCAAGGTGACGGCCGACAGCACGCAAGCCCTGTTGTGTGCCGAGTGGTACGCCGACATGTACGGCGACCGCTATCCGGCCGAAACTCTCAAACCGCGCTACCTCGAAAGCATTCCGAATCGCTTCCGAGCCTTGGTTGAGGCAGCGAAAAAACTGAAATCGCTGCACGGCGACTGGAAAGTCGCATGGGGAAAAGTCACGCGGACGCAGCGAGTGCCGAACGCTTCGAGTGTTGACGCGGCCGGTGCCCTGTTTCGCGATCAGAAGCCGAGTTTGCCGCTGGTGGGCGCCCCCGGCCCGATGGGCGTGGCCTTCACGCTCTACTACAGCCCCAGCATTCCGCTGCGCAAACAGCGATTTGGCGTGGTCGGCGGCTCGTTCATGGGAGTGTATGAGTTCGTGCCCGGCCGGGTGAAGTCCTCGACCGTGTTGCAGTACGGCGACAGCGGGGATCCGAAATCGCCGCACTACTTCGACCAGGCCAAGCTCTACTCAGAGCACAAGTTCAAGCCGGCCTGGTTCTACAAGGACGAAGTCGACGCCCACACGCAGGTGAAATATCACCCGGGCGAAGAGGCCAAGTCGTAGGGTAGGCCGGTTCACTAATCTATTCGGATTCTTTTTGGGTGCCACGGCTGAGCGGTCGCCGCTCAGCCGTGTTCGCCTTTGATAGCAGCGGGTGAGCCTTTGTTAAGCAGAGTTAGCAGAGGCACTAGACTCTATGCAATTTCGAGTGCTGAAAAGCCGAGTCCGCACAGCCAGTGTCGGCGTGCTGCTGGTGCTCGCGGGCATCGGGGCCGCGCCGGCTGACCGTGCGCAAGTGCTGCGCGACGTGGCGCGGATGGATGCCGAGCACCGGGACAAGGCGGCCTGGGACCGTCGCCGGGCTGAATTGCGCCGAGAGTTCCTCAGGGGCGCTGGCCTTTGGCCTTTACCTCAACAGGGACCGTATAGCATTCAGCGCCACAGCCTGCGACAGCATGACGGCTATACCGTCGAAAACGTGGCGATCGAGACGCTGCCGGGCTTTTATTGCACCGGCAACCTCTACCGGCCGACGTCACGTTCCGTTGGTGCCGCAAGGGGGCCCGGTATTCTTTGCCCGCACGGCCATTTCAAGCCACTGGGCCGTTTCCGCTCGGAGCAGCAAATCCGTTGCGCGCATTTAGCGCAGCAGGGTGCGACCGTGTTTTCTTACGGCATGGTCGGGTGGCAGGACTCGACGCAAACCACGCACGACGATCCAATCGTCTTGGCGCTCCAAACCTGGAATAGCCTGAAGGCGCTCGATTTCTTGTGCTCGCTGAACACCGTCGATTGCACCCGCATCGGGATGACGGGCGCTAGCGGCGGCGGGACGCAGACGCTGTATCTCGCGCTGCTCGACGACCGCGTGAAGGCGTCCGCGCCGGTTGTGATCCTCTATCCTTGGAGCATGCCGAAGGACTGTTGCCGCTGCGAAGGGGGAATGCCCGTGATGCAAGCGGCCGGCACCAATTGCATCGAGTTTGCGGCGGCCATTGCGCCGCGGCCGCAGCTCATCATCTCGGTGGGGCAAGACGCGACGCGCGACTTTCCGGAGATCGGCTTCCCATTCGTTCGCCACGCTTATGAGGCTTACGGGGCCGGCGCTCGAGCTGAGAACGTGTTCTTGCCGAAGGAAGCGCATGACTTCGGCCCATCAAAGCGGGCGGCCGTCTATTCGTTCCTAGCGCGGAATCTCGGCTTCGACGATGGCCCGGAAAACTTGAGTCGGATCGCGATTGAGCCACCGGAGCAGATGGAAGTCTTTAGCGCGTCGCATCCGCTGCCGGCGACGGCCGCGCGCGGTTCGGCGGCGGTCGCTCGGGCCTTTGCCGCTCTGCAGCGCGGTGTCCAATAGCGGGAAGACACTGCTGAGCCGAGGACGTCTCAGCAGTGGCACGCAGCAAGAGGCCTGCGCGGCCGGCCAACCCTAGGGGCACTCGAACTTCCGGATTTCGCTCCGCCCGTTGCGCTCGTCGATGACGATCAGTTGATTCATGCCCAGGGCTGCACAACGTTGCTTCAGTTGGGGCAAATACTCGTCGAGCGGCGGTTGCTTTGTCTTCTCGATCGGACAGGGGTAGTGCTGGTAGCCGTAGCCCGACCACACGTCGCCTTCCGGACGGTCGTATAGCCCGTCGAGCATGGCGATCCCTGACAGGGCAGGGGCGACGAACGGACCGTCCTTCGGTGAATAGGGAGCGTGGAGCAAATCCCAAAACTGTCGGTTCGTTTTGGGAATGTACAACAGCGTGCGTCGTTTCTCCGCGAGCGGCAACCGGTCGAGGCCGCGCAACAGCGCGATGATGTTCTTGTCGGTCCGTAGCCGCTCGTCAACCACTGCCACCTGTCGGTCGAGAATCTGTCGGGCGTCGGGGAATTTTCCGTTCCAGGCCGCTTCGAGTGGACTTGTCGCGGTAGAAGGCAATTCGAGCGATCTTCTCGAGGTCGCCGCCACGCCGCTGACCAGAACATCCGTGTTCAGCACCAACGTCCCCACGACGAACAAGCCTAAGAGTGCCGCCAACACTTGCGGCAGCGTGATGCGGCCGAGCCAACCCGCGTTCGACCCCGCTGCGACCGCCCGGAACTGTGCGGGCATCGTCAGCGCATCTGCCGCCTGCGTGGTCGTTGCGACTCGAAAGCGCATGGGTCGCAACACAACAGCCAACGTGAGTCCCAGCGCAAGCCACTGTTGATCGTCGGCGAAGTAGTGCGTGCTCGAGTAATCACGTAACAGAATCTCCGGCACTGATCCCAGCACTGCGATGATTAGGACCAGCTCAACGTCCAGCAATTTGCGATCGCGAAAGGCGGACCAAACCTCGGCCAGCGTACGGACCCCCTCTTCCCGAAGTCGCAGCGCTACAAAGAGCAGAGTCCAGGCGTAGCAGAAAAGCCAGTAGTACGACCACCACGTGAATCCAACCAGGGCCTTGAGCGCGGTAAAGGGAGCGATCCCGGCCAGCTGCCCATACTCCGGGTTGTATGTGAACAGAAAGCCGCAGTAGAGAACCGCGAGCCCGATGAGGAACGAAGGCGCGGTGACTTTGCAGCGATAGAGCCGCAGCCGGACGAAGAACCAGATCGCCGCGGCGGCCAGCAGCATCATCAC
>DASRXU010000412.1:0-18978 GCA_035687365.1 Planctomycetaceae bacterium
CACGCTGGCCGCCTACCGCACCGATCTCGTCCAGTTTTTTGCCTGGTTCGACAAACACGGCCCCGGATCGATCTTCAAGGTCGACCTCAAAGTCCTGGCCCGGTTTCTCGACCACCTGCATCGCCGAGGCCTGGCGTCGACCTCGATCGCACGGCACCTCGTCTCGCTCAAGATGTTTTTTCGCTATCTGGTGCTCGACGGGATTCTGGCGGAGAGCGCAGTGGAGCTGCTGAGTTCACCCAAGCTCTGGCAGCACTTGCCGAAGGTGGTGAGCCCCGAAACGGTCGACCGAATCCTCGCCGCCCCGATGCCGGAGGACCGCTATCCGTTACGTGATCGGGCCCTGCTCTGCTTTCTGTACGCCACTGGCTGCCGGGCCTCCGAGGCGACGGGCGTCCGGATTCACGACGTGCATTTGGATGAAGGTTTCGCTCGCTGCGTTGGCAAGGGCAACAAGGAGCGGATGGTCAACCTGAACCCGGTCGCCCGGGCGGCGATCGAGGCCTATCTCCAATACGAACGCCCGCGTCTGGTTCTGCGCGGCGAGTCCGATCGGCTGTTCGTCTCTCGCCGCGGAACGCCCCTGTCGCGGATCATGATCTGGAACCTGGTCAAGAAATACGCGGCCCGCGCGGGGGCCGGCGCCGACGTCAGTCCACATACCATGCGGCACAGTTTTGCCACCCACATGCTGGCTGGAGGTGCCGAAATCCGCGCCCTGCAAGAAATGCTCGGTCACGCCAGCGTGCAGACGACTCAGATCTATACTCACGTCGAACACAGCCGCCTCAAAGCCGTCCACAAGCGCTGCCACCCCCGCGGCTGATTCCTCCATTCGCCGGCTCGAACTGGAACTCCGGACCCGTAAGGCGGAGAATGAGCTGCTAAGATATTGATAGCGAGATAGAGAGATGAGACGCCTGCGCGTCGAGGCCGAGATGTTCACGCGACCACGCTGCTTGCCGACGATCGTTCTTTGCTGTCTGGGCCTTTCTGCCGGGCTCGGCCGTGCTCGGGCCGCGGATGAGTACGAACTCGCCCGCAAACAGATGGTGGCCGAATACATCGAGCGTGCGGGCGTCCATAATCCTCGCGTGCTCGACGCGATGCGCAAGGTGCCGCGGCACGAGTTTGTGCTGCCCGCTCTCAAGTCGAAGGCCTACACCGACGCCGCCTGGTCCATCGGCCACAAGCAGACGATCTCGCCGCCGTTTGTCGTCGCCTTCATGACGGAAACCCTCGATCCGCAGCCGACCGATCGCGTGCTCGAGATCGGCACCGGGAGTGGTTATCAGGCGGCCGTGCTGTCGAGCCTGGTGAAAGACGTTTTCTCCATTGAGATCGTCGAGCCGCTCGGACATGCGGCGGCGCGGCGGCTGAGGAGGCTCGGTTACAAGAATGTGAAGACTAAAGTCGGCGATGGATATCTCGGCTGGCCCGAGTACGCTCCGTTCGACAAGATCATCGTCACCTGCTCCCCCGAGAGCGTGCCGAAGCCCCTCGTCGATCAGCTCAAAGAGGGGGGCAAGATGGTGATCCCGGTTGGAGAACGCTATCGCCAAGATATTTATCTCATGGAGAAGAAGGACGGGAAGCTGATCCGCAAGCAGCTCATCCCGACGCTGTTCGTTCCGATGACCGGTCGCTCGGAGAAAGAGCGAACGATCAAACCCGATCCGCTCAACCCGCAACTCTTCAACGGCGGTTTCGAAGTGCAAGAAGAGTCGGGCCAGGCCGAGGGTTGGCACTACCAACGGCAGATGACCCTCGTTGCGGATGCTCCGCCCGAAGGAAAGCACTTTGCTCGTTTCGAGAATCAGGATCCGGGCCGTCTCGCCCAGGCGCTACAGGGTTTGCCGGTCGACGGCCGGCAACTGGGCACCTTGACCATTCATTTTACGGTTCGACCCAAAGAGGTCGTTGAAGGCTCCGACACGTCAGAGCGGGCCGGGTTGTGGGTCTATTTCTATGACGACGAGCGACGGCTGATCGGCGCCGAGCAGGTCATCCGCGTTTTCGGAACCTCCGACTGGCACAGCGTCGAGCACACGGTGAAAATCCCAAGCTACGCACGCCATGCCATTCTTCAACTGGGGCTGGACGGAGCCACCGGTCGGCTGGACGTCGATGACGTTCGCCTGACTGTGGGACGGCGCTAGGCGCAGGGCATGCCATCGACTTCCGACCTGCGCGATCATCAACGAGAAGCCGGCGCGGTCTTCGCCTCAGCTGCTCCGGCGTCGATTGACGTCAACGGTCTGCCTCTGCACTTCGGAAATCCGCGCGAAGAATACGCCGCGGCAGCAACTTGCGCGGCGCTGTTGGATTGGAGCGACCACGGGCTGATAGAATTGAAGGGGAAGGACCGGGTCACTTTCCTGCACGGTTTTTGCACGAACGACATCAAGCGTTTGGCAGTCGGTCGAGATTGCGAAGCGTTTGTGACCAACGTCAAAGGACGCATTCTCGGTCACATTTGGGTCGAGGCGGGCGAAGCGGCCCTGCGGCTCGATGCGGGGCCCGGTTCGCCGGCCCGCCTCTGTGCTCACTTGGAGCGCTACATCATTAATGAGGACGCGGTGATTACCGACGTTTCGCCCGCTTGGGGGGAATTGCTGGTGATCGGCCCGTCCGCCGCGGTTGTGTTTTCGAATGACTTCGGAGACGTTGCTGGACTGGGGCCCTGGCAGCACATCGAAGCGGAGGGCGAGTTTGGACAGACTCGAATCTCTCGACGCGATGTCGGCGGCCAATCTGCTAATGTCGTTGGGGCGCCGCGCGCGGCCTTGGGCGCAATTTGGGACGTGCTCTCAAGGGCGGGTGCGCGGCCGGCCGGATCTGCCGTTTGGTCGGCGTTGCGAATCGAGGCCGGGTTGCCGATTTGGGGCGTCGATCTGACCGACGAGAACCTCGCCCAGGAGGCGGGCCGCACCCCAAGCGCGATCTCGTTCACGAAGGGCTGCTATCTTGGTCAGGAGCCGATCGCCCGAATCGACGCAATGGGCCACGTGAATCGCGAGCTGCGAAGTTTGCGGATCAGCGGCGAGGCGATTCCGTCGCCCGGCGCTCGCATCTTCTCTGACGCGGCCGGGTCAGCCGCGGTCGGGACCGTCAGTTCGGCGGCATTTTCGTTTGGCAGCAATTCGGCAGTTGCGATGGCCATGCTGCGATCGAACGCTTCCGCGCCGGGTACACAGGTCTTTGTGGAGACCGACGGCGTGCTGTTGCCTGCGACCGTCTTCTGGTTCCCGGCTGAGCGAAGCGCTTAGCCCGGCTGAGATCGTTTGAAGCCCCGCATCGTGCGGCAGGACCCAGGTTGCGGTTTCGAGGTTCGAGTCCTAAATTATTGCCGTCTGAGCGGCCGCCGGCGTACCCCTTTGCGTTTTCTGGTGTCCAGACGGTGACGGGCGCATGAAAGTCGGGTGACGAGCGCATGATTGTCAGCTGGGAATGGCTCCGCAACTACGTGCCGCTGCAGGCGCCGCTCGAGGATGCCGTGCGACGGCTGACGATGGCGGGCCTGAAGGTCGAGTCTCAGAAGCCAGCCGGCACCGACTGGGCCATCGATGTTGAGGTCACGAGCAACCGGCCCGACTGCCTGGGGCATCTGGGCATCGCGCGGGAATTGAGTGTGCTGTTCGGGCAGCCGCTCACGATTCCGCCTGCGACGCCGGCCGAAGGCGCCGCCAAGACAGCGGAGACGACTTCCGTGGTCGTCGAGTGCCCTGAACTCTGTCCTCAATATTTCGCGCGGGTGATTCGCGGCGTGAAAGTGGGACCGAGCCCGGCGTGGCTTGCGCGCCGTTTGGAGGCCATCGGCCAGCCGTCGATTAACAATGTTGTCGATGTGACGAATTATGTCTTGATGGAATGCGGGCAGCCGCTGCACGCCTTCGACTTCGACCGGCTGCGCGGGCAGCGAATCGTGGTGCGGCGAGGTCGACCCGGCGAAAAGATCATCGCGATCAATCAGAAAACGTACGATCTGTCGCCGGAGATGTGCGTCATTGCCGACGCGGAACGGCCGGTGGCGATCGGCGGAGTGATGGGCGGGCTCGAGACCGAGATCGGCCCGACCGCGCGCAACGTCCTGATCGAGGCCGCCAATTTCACTCCCCTACCCCTGCGAAACACGGCTCGCAAGCTGCTGCTCTTCAGCGATTCGTCGTATCGCTTCGAGCGGGGCATCGATCCCCAGCAACTCGATTGGGCCAGTCGCCGCGCGTGCCATTTGATTCTGGAATTGGCCGGCGGCGAGTTGTTGGCCCAGCCCGTCATGGCCGGCACGCCGCTTCCCGGCAAGCGGCCGCCGATTACTTTGCGGTTCGCCCAGATCCCGCGGGTGCTCGGAATCGAGGTGCCTCAACCCGAGACCGTTCGCATTCTTGCCGCGCTCGGTGCCGAACCGGACGGTCCATCCTCCGATGCGACGGCCCAATTTGTTCCGCCTTCCTGGCGGCGGGATGTCAGCCGCGAGATCGACTTGATCGAGGAAGTGGCCCGCATCCACGGATACGACGCCATTCCACAAGACGTCGACGTCCCCTTGCGGGCCAGCCACCGCAGTCTGCGCGATCGCGTCACCGACGCCGCGCGATTCGTGTTCACCGCTGGCGGCTTCTACGAAGCGGTGACCATGGCCTTTTGCAGCGACGCCGAGTGTGCGCTCTTCCAGCCCCGCGGCGAACTCCCGCGGTTGCGAGTCGAACATTCGTCGCGGAAGCAAGAGAACGTCCTCAGGCAAAGTCTGGTCCCCGGCCTGTTGGCTTCGCGACAACTCAATCAGCGTCATGGCACTTTTGACGCCGATCTGTTCGAGATCGCCAAGGTTTACCTCAAAACGTCCTTTGAGGAACCCGAAGCGCGGCGCGAGCCGCCGATGATCGGATTCGTCACGGGTCGCCCCTTCAGCGACGCCAAGGGCATCATCGACGCGCTCGCGCATCGGATCGTCCCCCACGGATCGGTGACCGTGAAGCCGTCTGATGTGCGACAGTTCGCGCCGGGCCGCGGGGCGGATATTTATCTCAACGGCACCCTGTGGGGCTGGTTGGGCGAACTCGACCGCTCGGTGACCGACACGATCGATCTCAAGGACGCGGTGACCGTTGGCGAACTCGAGCTGAGTTTGCTGGAAGCGAACGCCGCGTTGGTTCCAAAGAACACGCCGCTGGCCCAGTTTCCGGCCATCGATCGGGACCTCAATTTCGTGCTGGACGAAGGGGTTACCTGGGAGGCGCTGGAGTCCGTGGTCAGTGCGTCCGCCGGGCCGCTGCTGGAGCGAGTTGGTTTCGGCGGTCAGTATCGCGGTAAACAAATCGAGGCGGAAAAGAAGTCTTATGTGGTGACCTTGAGCTATCGGGCCGCCGACCGGACGCTGACTGCCGATGAGGTTGACGGCTGGCAGAAGCAGGTCATCGAGACCTGCGGAGCCCGTCTCGGCGCCCGCTTGCGGTAGGAAGCGAAAGCCGCCTGTCCAGTTGCGATCCGGGCCTGTTGTCACTTGACCCCGCAAAAGTCTTCGCAAGCATGGAGAATGGCAGGGAGGCGTGCACATGCGTTCTGGTGCGCGTTCGCGCCGCGCGGTAGCATGAACGATGGAGCGTGAGTGAGCGCGACAACCCCCGGGCTTTCGGGAGCCATCTGTGTCGATTGAGATTCCCTCGGACCAAAAGAAGAAGATCGCAGCCGATTGCTTTCTAAAAGGCAATCAGGCTCTGGAGAAACAGAATTTCGATTACGCGATCGAGATGTACAGCAAAGCGGTCCGCATCGTCCCCGACAATCTGCTGTTCCGAAAAACGTTACGGGGAGCCCAATATCGGCTGTACGGGAACAACAAGTCTGGGGCGCGATTGGCCTCAGCAAAACTGATGGGGACCCGCAATACGATCCGTAAGGCCCGCTCGAAGAAAGAATGGTTGGCCATGGATTTGGCCGCCGAGGAGGGGATGAACGTCAATCCCTGGGACGCACAGCTCAATGCCGACGTTGGTGAGGCCGCTTACAACTTGGGCTATTTGGAAGTCGCGGAATTCTCTTACGACTGCGCGGTCCAGAGTAATGATGAGAGCAAGGAATATCTGCAGCGCCTGATGGATATTTGCGAGGAGCGAGGCAACTTCAAGAAGGCGATCGAGTGCGCACGCCGGCTCACGAAGCTCGAGCCGAACAATGGCAAGCTTCGCGCCCAGCTAACCGGTCTCGAGGCGAAACAGGTGATGGACCGCGGCGGCTACGATGGGGCCAAGTCGACGCAGGAAGTTCGCCGCAACGCTTACGACGATTACCGTCCGGCGACGGACAAGCACGTGCCCGATACCGTGGTGGGCCCCGGCGTGTCGCTGGAGCAAGACCTGCAGCGTGCAATCCGCAAGAGCCCGACCGAAAAGGGCAACTACATCAAACTGGTCGAACACTTCCACAAACAAAAGGACTTCGACAAGGCGGCTGACGTGCTCAAGCAGGCGCTCGACGCCACGGGGGGCGACGTGAACATCCGCGAAATCCTCGAAGAGAACGATCTGGCCGGGCTCCGGTATCAGCTCGAACAAGCGAAGTCAGTGGCCGCGCAGGATGAAGCGGGGCAAAAGAGGATTGCCTCGCTCAAGCGAGAATTGCTCCTGCGAGAAATCGAAGTCTATTCGTCGCGGATTGAGCGTTATCCCAATGACGCACGCTTCAAGCACGAGCTGGGGAAGCGCTTCATGCAAATCAAGGAATACAAAAAAGCGATCCCTCTGCTCCAGCAAGCCACCGTCGACGAGCGGCGGGCTCCCGCTGTACTGGTCTTATTGGCCAAGTGTTTCGTGGCTGAGAAACAGAACAAGCTGGCCCGCGCGCAGCTCGATCGGGCGGTCGAAAAACTCAACCCGCACGATGAGCGGGACACTTACTGCGAGGCGCACTACATCCTGGCCCGGCTGTGCGAAGAGGCCGGAGACCTCGACGATGCCGAGGCTCATTACGGCCAGGTGCTGAGCGTCGACTATTCCTATAAGGACGCGCGCGAGCGCAACGAAAAGCTCCAGCACGGGAACGACCGGGGCCAGGGAGCCTGATCCGGCGCTACGGTGATCGACCTTCGTCGCTGTGCTTAGCCGCCTTTGCGGCTTCGATCTTCTTTTTGAGATCGACGTACGTCATCCGATCGTCGAACTCGATGCCCAACCGCAGGGCTTCTTCCTTTTGGGCCTTGGTCGCCGGTCGAGGGACGCCCCGCTGAGTCTCTGAGGTCGAGCTGGCAATGCGGATCACGTGGCCGCACTTGGGGCAAACTCCCTGCTTGCCGGCGTATTCATCGCGGACTTTGAATGAGCCCTTACAAGAGGGGCAAAAAATGTAGATCGCCACGCGTGAGAGACCCTTGTCTTCGCCAATCGGCCGCAACTCGCCGTTTTCTCAGTCCACTCATCGTAAAGGATGCTTGCAGCAATCGGAAGGGGATGTGGCGACCGTCGCAAAGTCGACGTTGAACTCGCCTCACCGAATCAGCAGAATTGATAAGGTAGACGGTCTTGGGCGTGGTCACGCCGGCAGCACGGTCAGCGAGGGGGCCGCTTGGACGAAAAGCGGAACGAAAAAACCGAACAAAAGTCCGAGCCGAAGCGGCGCGTCGGACCGTTCGAGCTCGAGCGCAAACTCGGTGTTGGCGGGATGGGGGTGGTGTATCTGGCCACCTATCTCAAGAACGGCCGAAAAATGGCCGTCAAAGTGCTGGCCCCCGAGATGTCGGCCGACGGTCGTCTGCTCAAGCGATTCTTGCGCGAGATGGCCATCCTGAGCCGCCTGCGCCACCCGCACATCGTGCGGTATTACGGCGGAGGCAAGGATAAGACCCAACACTTTTACGCGATGGAGTACATGGACGGCGGCAGCGTCGAGCAGATGCTCAAGAAGAAGGGTCGCTTCGCTTGGGACGAAACGATCGCCTACTCGCGGCAGGTCGTCCTCGCACTCGAGTACGCGCACAATCACGGCATCATTCACCGCGATCTCAAGCCGGCCAACTTGTTCATGGGGAAGGACGGATTGGTCAAACTCGGCGACTTTGGGATCGCCCGCGACACTCAAGCGACGGCGCTGACTGCCGCCGGCCGTACGGTCGGCACGTACGCGTACATGGCGCCCGAGCAAATTTCGGGGAAGCCGCCTGTCTCGCGCAAGACCGATTTGTACGCTTTGGGTTGCGTGATGTTCGAGATGCTCACCGGCAAGCCGCCGTTCAACGCTCCGACGGCGGCCGAGATGCTCTTCGCCCATCTCGAGGAAGAGCCGCCGCAAATCAACGCGTCCGTTCCCGATTGTCCCGTGTGCTTGGACAAGGTCGTGAGCAAACTGCTCGAAAAAGATCCCGAAGAGCGTTACTACGACGCCTTAGCGTTGCAGGTCGCCCTCGATGAGGTGACGCAAAAAGTGACGGAGGAGCAGACCGCGGCCCAGCAGACCATTGCTGGCAACGGCAGCGGAGCTACCGTTCAGGGGGGAGCCGTCACCGGCCAAACGGTCAGCAGCAAAAAGAAGAAAAAGAAAAAGAAAAAGGTTGTCCCGGTCTACGAGCGGACCTGGTTTTTGGGCACGTGCCTGGCACTGCTGATTATCGCCATCTTGTGGGGTGCCTGGCCTCGAAGCGAAAAGCAGCTCTTTGCCCAGGCCCAAAAGTTGCAGGCTGCTGACGACTTGCTGGGGGCCAAGGATCGCTACAGCAAGCTGTTCAAGAGTCCAGAATTCGGCGATCAGGCGCGCGAAGAGGTCGACAAGATCGACATGGAAATCACGGAGACGCAAGCGCTCAAGGCGATGCGTCTCAATCGTGAATCGGGGCCCGAGGCCGAGCGGTTGTACATCGACGCGCTGCGTTTCGAGCAGTTCAAAGACCGGATCACGGCACTCGCGAAGTATCGCAGCCTGGTCGTGCTCTTGAAGGACCGCGAACAAGATCGCAAGTACGTCAACTTGGCCAAAAAGAAAATCCGGGAGATTGAGGAGTCGGGCGGCACGAAGCAGGACCTGATCTCGCTGGTCAACGATAATCTCAAGCGGGCCGACGACCTGGCCACGAAGGGCGAGCTGCTCGAGGCGCAAAACATCTGGAATTCGGTCGTGACGCTGTACGGCGCTAACCGCGAATTGGAACAGCAAGTGACTTACGCCCGAGCCCGCTTGAAAGGCGACAAGATCGAGCGAACAATTTTCGGACTCCCCAAGGCGCCGACCAAAGCGGAGCCGCCGAAAGAGGGATCAGACAAAGCCGGGCCAGCGAAGGAGAAACCATGAGCGGAGAAGCCGTCGGGCGGCCGATGGACATTCTGCTGGTGGAGGACAGCCTCACGGCTGCCCGAATGGCGATCGGCGCGCTCAAGAAAGGCCCCGTCCCGCATCGGCTGACCTGGTTGACGGACGGCCAGGACGCGTCCGAATTTGTGTATCGCCGGGGCCGGTTCGCCCGTGCTCCGCGGCCCGATCTGATCTTGCTGGACCTCACTCTTCCCAAGAAGGACGGACGCGACTTTTTGGCGGAGATCAAGGCCGACGAGGATCTTCGTACGATCCCGGTCGTCGTGCTGACCAGCTCCACTGACCAGGAAGATGTCGCCCAGACGCAAGTGCTCGAGGTGGAGAGCTACATGACCAAGCCGGTCGATATCGACAAATTCCTCAAGCTGATCCGGGACCTCGCCCGGTATTGGCGCGCGGATATGATCCTTCCGACTTGATCTGACATGAGTCAATCCGAACCGGATTCGATCGCGGACGAACCCGTCCGTGACCTCAGCCGCACCGTGCTGCCCAATCGCCTGGTGGGCTTGGTGATTGCGCTGGCCTTTCTGCCCTTGGCGCTGAACGCGCTGGGCTTCAGCTTCTCGACCGTGACGATTCCCGTCGGCCAAGATGAAGGGACGGTGCGTCCGCTGGCGGAGCAGATCGTGCTCGCCCAGCAGCTCACCAAGGGCGAAATTGTCCACGTGCTGCTCGAGTGGACGGCGTTCATGATCGCCGTGGCCACGGCCGTGTTCGCCATCAACCATTACTTTGTGGCCCACGACGTCACCACGCCGATCATCAGCACGGCGCTCTTCTTTTCGGGGATGATCGACGGCTTTCAATCTTTGGCGGCCGTGCACCTGTTGCCGTTTGTTGTCGACATCGAGAATTTCCTGCCGTTTACCTGGTTTGCGTCACGGATGGTCAACGTCTGCTTTCTGATCGCCGGCACTGTCCCGTTCGTGTGGTACAACCGCCGCTGGTCGGCACTGCCGAGAGAACGCGACCTGCGGTTCTTTGTGTTGGCGGCCGTGTTGTTCATGCTCATGGCCTACGTGATCGTATTTCTGTGCGCGTGGTCGCCCCAGCTGCCGACGGCCCTCTATCCGCAGGCCCGCCTCGTCCATCGTCCGTGGGACCTGATTCCGCTGTTTCTGTACCTGTTCGCCGGGGCGGTCGTTTTTCCGCGCTTCTATCGGGCTCAGGCCAGCATCTTCTCGCACGCACTCTTCGTCAGCGTGATCCCCAACGTCACGGCCCAGATTTACGCCGTCTTCGGATCGGTCGAATTGTTCGACAACGCGTTCAATATTGCCAGCTTTGAAAAAATCGTGGCTTATGCCGTGCCGTTGATGGGGCTCTTGCTCGATTACCGCCGCGCGTACTATGCCGACGTCGCGCTACAGGTCACGCACGAGAAATTGCGAGTGGCCCGCAGCGTCCAACAGGGGCTATTGCCGCAGTTTCCTCCGCAGCTCGCCGGCTTCGACATCGCCGGCTGCTACGATTCGGCCGACGTCGTGGGGGGGGACTATTACGATTACATTCCAATGGCCGACGGTCGCATGGGGATCGTCGTGGCCGACGTCAGCGGCCACGAAATCGGGGCTTCGCTCCTGATGGCCAAAACCCGAGCCTATCTGCGGGCCCTCGCAAAAAGTAATAGCGACTTGGAGACGCTGCTGGGCCGACTGCACGAATTCCTGGTCGTCGATACGCAGGACAAATGGTTCGTCACGATGTTTTTTGCGGCCCTGAATCCGCAGACTTCTGTGGTGGAATATGCCGGGGCCGCCCAGCAGGCCCACCTCGTTCGTCAGGACGGAACGGTGGTCGTGCTGCGCAGCACGTCGACCCCGCTGGGGGTCTTTGCCGATCACCCGCCCCGCTGTTCGCCCGTCGTCACGATGCTGCCCGGTGACACCCTCGTCGTGTTGACCGACGGATACATCGAAGCCCGAGCCCCCGCCGGGGGCGAACAATTCGGCAACGACCGCATGTTGTCGATCATCCTCGAAAATCGACTGCGTCCGGCGACTGAAATCCTTAAAGCACTCGAGGAGTCGGTGCGGCAGTTTTGCGGCACCACTCCTCCGGCCGACGATCTCACCGCCGTGGTCGTGCGTCGCGTTGACTAGGCCGAACTCACGCGGGATGGGCCGAATCCAGGATTGACCGAGCCACGGGCGTGCGACACGATTGGATGAGGCCGTTTTATGACCGACATGAATCCCCCCGAACGATCGCCGAATTGATGAAGCGGCTCCAACATCCGACCCAGGTCCTATCTCGCGCCAAGCGGACTGTATTGTTTGGCGTGTGCTTCGTGATCGGGTTCGTGCTTTGGTACGCGCTGCAGCAATTGGACGTGCCGCTCGAAACGCCGGTGGCGCGGTGGGGCATCGTCTCCCTCGAGCTGTCCGGCACGGTCGAGCGGAGCCAGGAGATCATTGACTCGTGGAAGGGGACGGCCCTCGACAACGCGCGCAGCGGTCTGCTGCTCGATTTCATCTTTCCCCTGTGCTACTCGACCGTGATGACGATCGCCACCTTTTGGGCGGCGTCCGTGTTTCGCGAGCGCGGCTTTCGGAAGACGGCCTGGCTGGCGACGGGGATTGCCTGGCTGCAGTGGCCGGCCGCCGTCTGTGACTATGTCGAAAACATCGCCCTGTGGATCCAACTTCGCGGACCGGTTCAGGATCCGTGGCCGGGGATTGGCCGAGATTCGGCCGTGCTGAAGTTCTCGTTGATTGCCGCAGGGCTTTGCGTCGTCATCGGGGCCGGCGTCGTTGTGGTGCTTCGCCGCCGCGCGCACCCGGCCGTCACAGCGCCTCTCATCGTTGCGAAGCCGACTGTGCCTGCACTAGCGAACGCGGACGCGGTCGTTCCTCCGTTGCCCAAGCCCGTTATTTCAAACAGGCCAACCGAACCGCACGCGTGAACGGGTGGGTGACTCAGGGGTCAGGTCAGCGGCAACTTGTGCGCCTCTCCCGGCACTTCTCTCACGAACTGCGGCACGGCATACCCCGGCAGGCGATCTCGCAGGGCTGCGATGAGGTCGAGCCCACGCGGCTCGGCGACTTCGAAATGGGCCGTGCCGATCACGCGATCAAGCTGATGTAGGTAGTAAGGAATCACGCCGACGTTGATCAGCCGCAAGCTGAGTTCGGCCAGGCATTCGACGTCGTCGTTGATTCCCGCCAGCAACACACTCTGATTGAGGACCGTCAAACCGCTGGTCACCAGTTCGCGCAACGCGTCGCGGCAATCGCCGACGATCTCGGCTGGATGATTGGCGTGGACCACGACGATCGGCGTCATGCGGGTCGAGCGTAACAGTTCGAGCAGCCGAGCTGTGACCCGTGAGGGCAGCACGATCGGCAGTCGCGTGTGAATTCGCAATCGGTCGAGGTGCGGAATTTGATCGAGACGGGCGACGATTTCCGCCAGCCGAGCGTCGGACAACATCAGCGGGTCGCCCCCGCTTAGGATAATCTCGTGGATTGTTGGGTCGCCTCGCAGGTGCTCGAAGGCGGGCTCCCAGTCGGCCAGGCGGCGAGGCTCGTCGCCATAGGGAAAAGACCGCCGAAAGCAGTAGCGGCAATGAATCGCACAGGCCCCCGTCGAAACCATCAAGGCTCGACCCGCGTATTTTTGCAGCAATCCGGCAGCGCGATGAGCTGAGGCTTCCTCGAGGGGATCGGCAGTGAATTCGGGTGGCGACTCCGTCTCGATGCCCAGCGGAAGCACCTGCAGCAAGAGCGGATCTCGTGGATCGGCCGGCTGCATCCGCCGCAGAAAACTGTCTGTCACGAACAACGGGAAGAGTTTTGCCGCCTGGCGGGCGCCCTCGCGCAACGAGTCGGCTAGGCGGAGCCGATCGATCAAGACGTCGGGGTCGCGAATTGCGTCGGCCAGCTCTTGCTGCCACGTCGCGGGACGAGGGGGAATCTCAATTTGAAGATCGATGACGGGCTCCAGGCTCGGGCGGGACGGCCTCGGGGTCGGCATTTCCCGACCCGAATCGTTATGTTATCCTCGCGACGTCAAGCAGACATTGTCGACGAGCGGCTTCTGCCGTTCTGTCTTGCACTTATATTCTTCCGGCGATTCGAGTTGAAGAGAACGGGGCGATGCCACAAATCAATTCCAGCGATTTCAAAAAGGGAATCAAAGTCGTCGTCGAGGGTGAACCCTATGACATGATCGAAGTCAACTTCGTAAAGCCTGGTAAGGGACAAGCGCTTTACAAGACGCGGCTGCGAAACCTGCTCAAAGGGACCCTGCTCGACCGCACCTACAAGAGCGGCGACGGCCTCGAAGAAGCCGACATTCACAAGAGCGAGGGCCAGTTTCTGTATCGGGCCGCGAACGACTTCGTGTTTATGGACAACGAGTCCTTCGAGCAATACACGCTGAGCGAAGAACAGTGCGGCGACGGGGCGAAGTTCCTGCTCGAGAACGCCACGGTCGGACTGATGTATTGGAACGGCCGGCTGATTGAGATGACGCCCCCGCAACAAGTCGTCCTCGAAATCACTTACACCGAACCGGCGGCCCGCGGCAATACGGCGACGAACGTCAACAAACCGGCAACCGTCTCAACGGGGGCCACGGTGCATGTGCCCGCTTTCATCAACCAAGGGGACAAGATCAAGGTCGATGCACGCACGGGTTCTTACATCGAACGTGTCCGCGACTGACGCTTGCTCGAAGCCGCGTCGACCGCCGAAGGGATTCCAGACTGCGGATTGAAAGACGCCTCCACGGAAGGAGTCGCAATGGAAAAACTGGAAATTGTCCTGTACGGCGCGGCCATCTACCTGGCGATCAAATCGCTCGTCTCGCTGATGGCCGACCATGGTCGCGCGGTGAAACAACGACTGGCCGGCGAATTGGCAGTCGCCCAACGTGCGGCGGCCGAGGCCGCTGCTCAAGCAGCGCCGGCCCCCGCGAAACCCGAGCGACCGTTAAAGAAAGCCGGCTGATCGCCGGTGGCGGATCGTGCGAGTCGTTTGCGTGAAAGCTCACCCGTATCGACGCGGTTGGCTCGCAAAAGAATTCACAACACATGGACCACAATCGCAAGCTGTACATCGAGACGGTCGGCTGCCAGATGAACGAGCTGGACAGCGAACTGGTGGTGGCCGCGCTGCGCCGCGAGGGCTACGAACTCACCGCCGACGTCCACGAAGCCGACACGGTCCTCTTCAACACGTGCAGTGTTCGCGAGCACGCCGAGCACAAGATTTACAGCCAGCTTGGCCGCATTCGCCACAGTAAGAAGCGGCGTCCCAAGCAGGTGATCGGTGTCATGGGCTGTATGGCCCAGAAGGATCAGGAACTGATCTTTCAGCGGGCCCCGCACGTCGACTTGATAGTCGGCACGGGCCAATTGTCTGAGATTCCCCGCCTGATCGCCGAGAGCCGTGCAAGCCGGCAACGCGCAGTGGCTGTCAGCTTGGACCGCACCGAGGGGAGCCGCGTAGAGGTCTCGGAGAGCTTCCAGAGCTACGATCCCCTACGCGACCCGGAAATGCGGCCGTCGCCCTTTCAGGCGTACGTGCGGATCATGATTGGCTGCGACAAGTTCTGCACCTACTGCGTGGTGCCGATGACGCGCGGGCCCGAGCAAAGCCGTCCGCCCAGTCAGATCGCCGCCGAAGTTCGGCTGCTGGCCGCGCAAGGTGTGAAGGAAGTGACCCTGCTCGGCCAGACAGTGAACAGCTACAAACACACCGAGTCGGGCCGGCTCTATCGGCTGAGCGATCTCTTGGCGCTGATCCACGACACGCCGGGCATCCTGCGGATCAAATTCGTCACCAACTACCCGCGCGATATGACGGACGACTTGTTGGTCGCCGTCCGGGACCTGCCAAAGGTTTGTCGCTATTTGCACGTGCCGGCCCAATCGGGCTCAGACGACGTGTTGCAGGTCATGAAGCGCGGCTATACCGTCGCGCAATATCTCGAAATGCACGACCGCATCCGCGCGGTCATGCCCGACTGTGCGATCTCGAGCGACTTTATCGTCGGCCACCCGGGCGAAACGGAAGTCGAGTTCCAAAAGAGCATCGACCTCGTGCGCCGCTGCCGCTTCAAGAACAGCTTTATCTTCAAGTACAGCCCGCGCCCGGGCACGAAGGCTTTCGATCGCTACCCGGATGATATTCCCGAAGAGGTCAAGCGCCGGCGTAACAACGAACTCTTGGCGATCCAAAACGAGATCAGCGACGAGGACAACGCTACTTTTATCGGCCGCGAAGTCGAGGTGCTGGTCGAAGGCCCGAGCAAATTCGCCCTGAAACAATCGACCGCGGAAACTCCGGCGAACGGTCCCATCCAACTCGTTGGCCGGTCCACCTGCGACCGCATCGTGGTCTTCGACGGCAATCCGCGCCTGGCCGGCACGCTCGCCCGGATTTCCGTTCACGATTGCACGGCGACTACGCTCATCGGGTCGATCGTGACGCGCGAGATTCAGCACGGATCGAGTTCGCTGTTGCCGATCCTCGCTTAGTTGGGTTTAACCGTGGGCGCCCCACTGCCGCAACGAGGCCCGCTGACGAATCTGTTCTTGCTTGGGTTTTGGACCACATTTTTGGTGCTGGCCCTCACGCATCACTATCGCGCTTGCGGCCTTCTCGGCGCGACTTTGTTCGCCTGGTCAATCATCGCGACTTGGATGAGGCCCACAACACTGCTGGCTCACCTCCTGTTGTCAACCGCCTTTGGCGTGTGGGGAGTAGTTTGCGGTTTGTTCGCGGCGGGGGTCAACATGCACCCCGCCTTGCTCTTCGTCGCCTGCTGGGTTGGATTCTTCGTGTTCATCGTCGGAGGCAACAGCGACCCTACTCTCAAAAAGAAGGAGCGAGGACGAGGCTTCTGAGAGTCACCCCCGACTTACGATTGGCGTTCCCCTTGCTCCGCGCGGCGCCATCCGATTCAATGGTGTCGGAGGAATTTGCCATGCAGCCCATCACGCGGCGCGAGTTTTCTCAGCAGGCGATCGGTTCGCTGCTCACTTATTCGCTGCTAGAGACCCTGTTTGCCCACGATGCGTTTGCCGCGCGTTCGCCCAATCTTCGATTCCGAGGCGGATCGGACCACTATCGTGTCGCTGACATCGTGTCGTGTCGCCGCACCAATCGAAACCGGCCCTAGCCTACCGCGAACTCAGTGAGGAGTACGCGGGCAAGCTAGGGCCGACATGACGTCGCATCCTTATTGTGTCAATTTCTCTGCCAGCGTCTTGACATTAGGAACTCCGAGGCCTGTTACCATATCGTAGCCTGGGACCGCTTCGAATTCGCCGTTGTTGTTGCCGACGATATCTCGGAAGCAGTGGTCGGAGTCTTTCAAGCTATACAGAAGCGGATTGAGAAACGGGAGAGTCGGCTTTCCCGCCTTCGTCCTCGCTTCATTGATCAACGCACAGAATCCAGCCCAAACCGGTGCGGCCAAACTTGTGCCACCAATTTGTTGGTCATGACCGTCGACCCGGACGTAGGCGCCCGTTTCGGGATCAGCG
The DNA here is from genome assembly GCA_035687365.1 of Planctomycetaceae bacterium. GTDB lineage: Bacteria > Planctomycetota > Planctomycetia > Planctomycetales > Planctomycetaceae > DASPSM01. Next base: position 16,796 of record DASRXU010000412.1, read on the forward strand.
AGAAGGCTCACGTCTGGGACTGTGCGCTTCTGCTCAGAAGGTATCCCCGGTCGATTTTGGTAGGACGGGCGATCAAACACGCGGCTTCTGCCGCCTCCGCTGAGCGCCCAACCGGTCTCGGTAGTTACTGTGCCGTCTCCCGATAAACGAAGGCTCGTGCCGCCGACGCCAACGACGTATGGGCAAGATGCTTGCCACTCCGTCTGCGCTAGTGGCCCGCCCGATTGTCCAAACTGATCGGGATTCGAGCCTCCGTCACCGCTCGATACAAAGACATTGACTCCCAGCGCCGCCGGCCGGAGAAATTTTTGCAGTTCGACGGAGACCTCGCCGTCAAGTGTGCCGTCTGGACTCAAGACTTGCTCTCCCAAACCCAGGCTGATCGAAAGTTGACGGAGGCTAGGATCATTGGCGGCATCAGCCAATATGCGATCTAGGGCAAAGTCCAAGTCAACAAAAGCGAGCGATCCACTGGCGTAAACACGCACTTTCGCTCCTGGCGCAATTCCGCTCGTCCACTGAACGTCCATCGACTCCTCGCCCTCGGGCGGGAGAGTCACGTTCTTCAGATTAACTTTTTCAATGCGATCGAGATCTGCGGGGAGTTGGTTTTTCTGCCAAAAATGAGCCGTGTCGGCGTCGAGCGGCAAGCGATCGATGAGGATCGCGATCCTTTGTCCGGAGCCACTGACCGGTAGATTGTCGGCACCGTACGCCTTCAGGACTTCCTTGATGAGATAGGGCGGAGCGTTTGCGATGCTGGCAGTGGGCCCAACCCCGGCGGATGCTGGATGGTAAGTTCGGCTGTGCTTGGTCGCGCGCCGAAACGGCTGGAGGCCAATAATCGCTTGCACGCTGTCTCCGACCGCAACCGGTAGACTTGGCGCATTCCTTGCCGCGTTGTACGTGACGCCATCCTTGGCGCTCACACGAACCATGTTGATCTGGAGGCTCTTTTCAAGTTGGGCGACGCTGCCGCGCACATAGACGCTCGATTGGTCTGGAGTTACATGAGTGATCTCAAAACCTTCGTCCTTACACCATTTGACCAATCGCTCGACATCCTCTGTCTTCGGTGAATAGTCCTTTGCTAGTGTCGCCGCATCCACGACCTCACCCTTGAGCACTTTCTGTTCGAGTTGGGCCCTAGCCTCTTTAGGGATCCCCAATGCGAAGAGCACCTCAAGCTTGTCGTTTTTGTGCCGATCGCTGGCCGTGTTGACGACGAGCGCGTGGGCGGCCAATGTTGGGCCGGCGTCCAGTGGGATTACGCTGTTCTTGAAGACCTTCCGCGCCTCATTGGGGGTTGCAGGCGGAGCGCAGATTGCGGCCGCTGGTAAAAGATAGAGCAGACTCAGCGCTAGTTGTTTCGTGAGCGTCGACGTTAGTCTGGTCATTGTCATTTGTCTCCCTGATATGCCTCGGATCCATCACGACCGAATCGACCCTAGTAAACGCCTAAGCGGTATTCAATAACCTAAACAGGTGGTATTGATCGTATTCAGCAGGACTGGATGACGTGCGCGTATGAGGCGTTTCAATCGCCCGCGATTGGTTTTTGGTAGAAAGTAGCGCTTGTGGTCTGTCAAACGAAAATGGACTGTCAGACGGGCGGCCGATCGACCTTTGACGGCATCGTGGTGTGGCACGGCTATCCCACTGGCTGGCAGCACTGGTCTAACTCGCCGCTGCCGATTCTCGCCGAGTCGCTGGCCTTGTTCGGCGTCGCGAGATCCGATTCAATGACTGCGGAGGCATTGCCATGGAATCCATCACGCGGCGCGGGTTTTCTCAGCAGGCGATCGGTTCGCTGCTCACTTATTCGCTGCTAGAGACCCTGTTTGCCCACGATGCGTTTGCCGCGGACGTGCGGCCGCAGACGGCGGAATGGTTGGCGGGGGTCAACGCGCTGGGGCAGGACGTTCAGGGCCAAAAACTGCCGCAGGTGGAATGGCAGCAGCAGGTCGAGAAGCTGTTCAGCCGTGTGAATTTGCCTGACCTGCTCAAGTTCATCGATTTTGATCGGCTCACCAAAGGGGTCAAACTCGTCGAGCGCGGAGCCGTCAGCCTGTCGTTCAAATTCCCGAAGGTTGAAGGCCTTCCGACCCAGTACGTGTTCGGCAAGCAGATTTTCGGGCTCAAAGAGGGGCGTTCCGTCGTGCCGCACGGGCACAACAACATGG
>DASRXU010000413.1:0-7035 GCA_035687365.1 Planctomycetaceae bacterium
CAGGCCTTCCACCTCTCCGTGCGGCACCGGCTGTTCGAGGGACGTGATGCCCAGGGGCACCAGCGGCGACACATGGGACTCCAACTCGCGACAACTCCAAGCCTCGTTGGCGTCGACACGAAGGTTGAAGCGGCTGCCCAGCGCTCGTCGAACTCGCAGCACCGCGGCTCGGTCGTCGGCACCAGCCACGCCGACCTTCATCTTGCACTGATTGAAGCCAAACAGGCGAAAGGCCAGGCCCCGCAGTACGGCTTTGATCGGCGATAGGGAGGTCAGCACGGCGCTGTAGCGGACGCGACTCACGTTTTGACGCAGGCTGGACGTTTCGGAAATCAGGGACGTAACGTCGGACAGAGGGCGCCCACATTTCCGGGTCGCCGCATCCAAGATGGCGATCTCCACCGCGCATCGCAGCGAGTTGCCGAAGCAGTCGCGGCGACCGGGTTCAGGGCCGGCGTCCAATTGAATTCGGTCACAGACGACGATCGCTTCGCCTAAGTCGGAGAAACGTTCGCCCAGCATCCGCGGCCAATCGGCCGACCGGAACTGTTCCCAGGCTGTTTCAATTGTCTCGCCTGTGACGTACGAGCGGGGTAGCCCTTCGCCCCAACCTTCGGTGCCGTCATCAAGCCGGCAGCAGACGACGATCGAATGGGTATCGGTGCGGGCGTGGGACGCGTGCTGCACTCTGCCGCGTAGGGGAATGCAGACGTGATAAGCGTCCAGGCTTTGGATGCGCATCTCGGCGCCGTCGCTCAAGGGCAAGCGGAAAATGAAGCACCCGGCAGCTCACGCTGGCGGCCCGCCGGTCTGATCGTGCAGCGGGCCTTCTACTCAAAAGCCCGGCCGAGGGCCAGTTCAGTTCGTGCCGAGGCTGTTCTTGCTCTCGGTGCCGCGCGACGCGGTCGTCGGCGTTTTCCCCGCGGTCGCCTCGATTCGATAGAGGTATCCGTCTGTTCTCATCAGGAGTGCCCGGCGGCAGACAGCTGGGGTGGCCAGAGTTCGTCCATCCAAAACATTGGTGGCAACTTCCTCATACTTGGCACCCGGGCGAATCACCGTCGTCTTTCCCTGCTCGCTGATCAGGTAGACATATTGGCCCAAGTAGAGCACCGAGGCCGAGAATGTGCCCCCGACGCGGTGCTGCCAAGCGGGTTTGCCGGTTTCGGGAGAAATGCAGGACAGCACGCCCTGGTCGGTCACATCATACAGACGCTCCTCGGCCAGCACGGGCGACGAGCTGGCTCCTATTTGCCGGGTCATCTTCCAAAGGACGTTGGAGTCGGTGACGTCCCCCTGTCCATCTGTGCGAACGGCCCACAGGGCCGGGCGCGAGAAGTCGGTCACGACATAGACGCGATCGCGGTCGACGATCGGAATCGGCACGTTTGAGAACCCCGAATAACGGACGCGCCACAACTCCTTTCCCGTCTTCGGATCGTAAGCTTCCACCTGGTCGGCCCCGGTGCTGACCACCTGCGGCCGGCCGGCCACCTCAATAATTGCCGGCGTCGAGAACGCCTTCCGCATATCGAACCGCTTTTCGTCCACCGAGATTGATCGCTTGGTCTTCCAAACAGCCTCACCGGTCTGTTTGGCCAGGGCCACGACGAACTGCCTGTCGGTTCCATCGCAATTCACGATCAGCAGGTCTTCAAACAAGATCGGCGAGCTGCCCGGCCCCTCACCGTGATCGATGATCAGGTCCTGGTTTTTCCAGAGGACCTTCCCGGTTAACGAATCCAAGCAGGCCGTCCCCATCGCGCCGAAATGGACGTAGAGCCGCCCCGGCTCGACGATCGGACTGGGAGACGCGTGCGTGTTCTTGGCGTTGACGTGCTGGGGATTTTCCGGCCGAAAGACTTCGACGTCCCACCGGACTTTGCCGGTGTCCGCCGCCAGGCAAAGGGCCCGCAGAGAGTGCCCGTTCTCCGCGGCCGTGGTCAGCCAAACAGAGTTGTCCCGCGTCACCGGCGACGACCAACCGCGGCCCGGGATTGGTTTCTTCCAGACGATGCCCTCGTGCTCGCTCCAGGTCACGGGCAGGTCGGTGCTGGCGCAGCGTCCTTGACCGTTCGGCCCGCGGAACCGTGTCCAGTCTTCCGCCTTTGCCGGCGGAAATGTCAAAATGCAGAGGACGCCGATTCCCAGCCCCGCCGCCGACGCGATCCGACGCAAGTTAACCATCAGAGACACGTTTCCACGATTTCGTTCGAGTTAGTCGCACTCTCCGACCGGCTGATTCTAAGCAATCGACGGACGCATTTCCTGTGACTGATAAGGCCCAAGCCTTGGCGGCCGGACTGTTTGGACGCTTATAATCAATCTGCGGAAACCTTAGGGTGGAGGAATGATCGATCGTCCGGCTACGAACACGGACGACGGGGGAAGCCGCTGATTCATGTCAGAACCGGAACTCGAAAGCGAAGACAGCGGCCATTTTCCGGCCGAACGACCGGCCGAGCGCTATGTTGTTCGGTATGGGCTGATGCGATTAGTTGCCGAGTTTGCGGCCCGCGGTCCCCAAAAGTTCAACCGCAACATGTCGGTGATCGTCCGCAGCAGCCGCGGCGTCGAGTGGGGGGAGATCCTCTGCCAGGCCAGCGAGCGAACGGCCGCCTACCTCGAAAGCCACGAGAGCATCGGCAAGATTTTGCGGCCGGTGAATGACGAGGACGCACGCCAGCGGGACGAGGTCTATCAGCAGGAGCGAGTCGAGTTTCTCGGTTGCCGCGAGATGATCGGCGAGCGGAAGCTGGGCATGCAGCTCGTCGACGTGGAGCACTTGCTCGGTGGGGAACGTCTGATCTTCTACTACCTGGCCGAGCAGCGGGTCGACTTCCGCGATTTGGTGAAAGCCCTGGCTAAGCGATACAAGACCCGGATCGAGATGCGGCAAATCGGCGTACGGGACGAAGCCAAGCTGCTGGCCGACTATGGCGACTGCGGCAAGCCGGTCTGCTGCAATACCCATCTCCGCGAGATGCCTCCGGTCTCGATGAAGATGGCCAAGATTCAGAAGGCAACTCTCGACCCGGCAAAGATTTCAGGCCGCTGTGGTCGGCTCAAATGCTGCCTGCGGTACGAGTACGACACTTACGAGGAATACCGCCGCGACCTCCCCAAGGTCGGCAACCTGGTGATGACCCGCGTCGGCCAAGGGAAAGTGATCGCCCAAGAAATCCTGGCCCGGAAGATTCTTGTCCGCTATGAGGGACCTCGTGACGTACTCACTGATGAGCGCGACGTGCTGACTGTGATCAAGGCCGACGCTCGCACCTCAACGGAAGCGGACGACGAATCGGATGATTCACACCCCGCACGGCGTCCTGAGAGAAACTGAACGCGCGAAAAAATCTCCCACTAGTCGATTTCCGCATTGTGCAGTTACCGGCCAAGATGATAATCTCAAAAGCGTTCTGGTCGAGGATGGATCACTCTGCCAGTCGCATGACCAAAGACGTGCGCTCGGCTTCTCATGCGTTGATGGTAGGTATTTTTCCGGGTGCAGAGCTGACAAGATTCATCTCTGCAGCGAGCGATTGCTGTACCGCACTGCAAGTCGCTCGAGAGAGCGAGGCATGTTGAGATGACGACGACGAGCCGGGTCATCGAGCGGGAGGCTCGATATCATCAGAACGCCTATCATTTCGTCTATGAAGCGCTACGGTTTACGCAACAGAGCCTGAATAGAGGCTCGGCCGACGGCGAAGAGTCCGAAGACGCCCACATCTCGGGTGTCGAACTGCTCGGAGGCATCCGAGAGTTTGCTCTGTCTCAGTTCGGCCTGCTGACGCGAACAGTCTTTCGCCACTGGGGCATCCGGGGCACGGGAGACTTCGGCCGCATCGTCTTCGAGCTGATCAGCAAGGGCAAGATGAGTAAGACCGATCGCGATCAGCTCAGCGATTTCTTCGACGTCTACGACTTCGAAGAGGCGTTCGACCGAAATTATCACGTCGATGCGAAGAAGGTTTTCAGCAGGTGACAGGCCCGCCGGCCGCACCGCCGCTGAGTCCCGCTGACCCACCCTCGAGTCCGTCGCGCGGACGACTGTTCTTGATCGCGTTCGTCGCAGTCGCCTGGGGCGCGATTCTGATCGTCATGGCTTGTTTGACGGCGAATCCCGTCACGCTCAATCGCGATCAGATCCTCCGCGCCGACTTGATCATCACGGGAAGGATCGAATCAGAGCCGGCGAGCGGTGAGGTTTCGGTCTCGCGGGAATGGACCAGGAACGGCCTGACCGGAACCATTCACGTCGAAAACCTGGACGACGCGCACGTCCGCCGCGGCGAGACCTATCTGCTGCCCCTCTCGCCCGCTAGCACGGGCTATCGCGTCACGGATGCCCGCCTGACGAACGCGGCCGCGCTGGCTTATCCCGCGACGCCGACGGCAATCGAGCAGCTCGAGCAAATCTTGGCGGATCGCCCCGGGAGAAATGACGCCGGAAAAAATGACACCGGGAAAGATGACTCGGGAAAAACTGACACGGGGAAGAATAACCCGGCGAAGAAATAAGCCGGGAAATCGGGGGCTCGCGCTTAAGCGGGCGGATCGACTACGATCTGCTGTCCGGTAATCCCCGCCGACTCGTCGCTCGCCAAGAACAGCACGGCCTGGGCCGCATCGACGACGGGGAGCACCGCGGATCCTTTTGACGTTATCGCTGGGCCGTGTGGCTCGTCTCTCATCGGCGCGACGCAATTCACTCGCACGCGCCGCGGCGAAAGTTCGACGGCCAGAGTTTGAGCCAAAGAGAAGAGAGCCGACTTGCTCGCGGCGAACGCGGCCGAACCCGCCCGCGATTGGTCGGACAGCGACGTCGTCACGAGCACGATCGAAGCGGGTGAATTGAGGTGGCGCCCCAACGTGCGGATCGTCTGCAGAACGCCCTGAAAGTTGACCGCAAACAGGCCATCGACCGACTCGGGCGTGCACTCGTCCAAACCAGCCGCTCGGAATTGTTCGGCTGCCGGAACGAGAATGTCGATCCCGCCCATGCGGCGCAACATTGTCTCGCGAAGCAGTTCCAAGTCGCCCGGCCGAGTCACGTCGCCGGGAACGACTGCGATCCGTGCGGGGGCGAACGCCGCCAATTCGTCCAGTCGGCCGGAATTTCTGGCGAAGACCACGACCTTCGCGCCTTCCGCCACAAATTTTTGCACGACGGCGCGTCCCAGCCGACCGCTGGCCCCAGTGACAACTGCGACTTTGTTCAATAACCGCTGCGCCACGCTCTCGCGCTCCTGCTCGACCTGTCGGCCGTGGTTGTGACATGATAACACGGCCCGACGGTCGACCAATCGATCGCGGCACCAGGAGAGAGGGAGTTGGAAGCAACCGGTCCGAGACGAATTTGCGTGTTCTGTGGCTCGAAGACAGGCGCGGCGGATGCGTATCGGGAAGCGACCGCCGCGCTGGCAACCGAGATGGTCCGTCGATGGTTAGGAGCCGTTTATGGAGGCGGCAGCGTCGGGCTGATGGGCGTGCTCGCCGATTCCATCCTCCAGTCGGGTGGCGAGATCATCGGCGTGATTCCCGAAGCACTCGCCACCAAAGAATTGCTGCACCCAGGCGTCCCTGATATGCGGTGCGTCGCCGACATGCACCAAAGGAAGGCCCTGATGGCCGAGCTGGCCGACGCGTTTATCGCGCTGCCAGGCGGTTTCGGCACGTTTGACGAACTATTCGAGATCGTGACCTGGGCGCAACTCGGGTTTCACCGCAAAAACATCGGCTTGCTGAACGTCGCGGGATATTTCGATCCGCTCGTGCAGTTGATCGAACACGCGATCCGAGAAGAATTCATTCTCCCTGCGCACCGTGAGCTGATCGTCGTCGAGAGTGAGCCGGCCCGGCTCCTCGATCGACTGGCGACGCACGAGATGCCTGTTGTCCGGCGCTGGCTTAAACGGAACGAGATCTAGCTCGCGAGTCCCTTACCCTGCGGCGCCGGCGTTTTCCAGCTCGGCGATCACCTTGGGATAACACTGAGGACAGATGCCGTGGCTGAATTGCACGCCGGTGCGGGCCGACATGTAGCTTTCGACCTGCCGCCAGTAGTTGCCGTCGTCGCGCACCTTTTTGCAGTAGCTGCAGATCGGGATCAGCTCTTGCAGTTCGTGAATCTTCGACATCGCAAACTGCAGCTCACGAATTCGCTCCGCCAGGTCGTGCTGCAAGGCGACCATCCGCTCGCCGACCCGCAGCCGCGACTTCAGTTCGCGCCAGTCGTAGGGCTTAATGAGATAATCGTTGGCGCCGCTGTCGAGCCCCTCGACGATGTCTCCGATCTGATCTTTGGCGGTGAGCAGGATCAGATAGGTCGGGTGGGGACGCTCAAGCGCGCGAACCTGGCGACAGACGTCGAGGCCGTCCATCTCGGGCATCATCCAGTCGAGGATCGCCAGCTTCGGAGCGTCTTCGCGCTCTAAGATCTCGTAGGCCGAACGGCCGTCGACCGTGGTGACAACTTCGTGTCCCCAGTTCGTCAGCATGCGGAGCAGCACAGTTCGCGACACGAGATCATCTTCGGCAATCAAAATCTTCATGAGATCGACGTTTCGTTGAGATGGGGCTCAGAGGTGAAGGCGGCAATTGCCTGCCTGAGCTGTTCGATTTCGCTCTCGAGTTGCCGGAATTCGTTGAGGGCCGGCGTTAGGTCGCCCTTCTGGCCTAATTCTTCCAGCTTCAGGGCCTGGGCCGCCGTCCGGTCTGCGCCGACGTACCCGGCGGCACCTTTCAGCGAGTGGGCGGCAATCTGCAGGCGTTTCGGATCGCCCTGTTCCAGCGAGGCTCGAACTTCCGCCAGGCGGCTCGGAGCATCGCTGAGAAACAACTGAATCACTTCGTCCAACAGTTGTTCTTCGCCGTTGATTCTTTCGAGGGCCATTTGCCGATCGAAGACGGGCCGTTCGCCCGCCACCGCTGCCCTTGTTTGGAAAACGGCATTGGCGGCGGACTGGCCCGCGAATTTTTGAACGAGCGCTAACAACTCCGCCGCACGAACCGGCTTGGACAGGTAGTCGT
>DASRXU010000414.1:0-23922 GCA_035687365.1 Planctomycetaceae bacterium
TGCGATTGTACTTCCCGGTTTGATACGGAGACGGCGGTGGGGGCGGGGCGTGGAACAACTCTTGTTTGTGGTCGGTCCCCGCATGCTCATTGCCGTAGATATCGACGTAAGGGTCGTACGGCGGCAGGGGAGCGAAAATCCCCGAGCCACAGCTGACCGAAATCATCACCGGCAGACGGTCGCCATTGTTGATCTCCGGTAGATTCTTCTTGTCGAGACATCCGCGCAACGCGTGATCGCAGCCGTGCCCCACGTGCACGAACAGACCGGCCCCACGATTTAATGCGTCAATCACGTGCGGTTCGTCGGGGGCGGACGTGCCATATTGGCGCTGCTGATCGTCGAACAGATACTTGTTCGCTCTCCAGCCCGACGGCAGGTGTCGGACGAGTCCGCTCAACGGCTCGCGAAGATCGACCCAACCGCCGACATGAAAGATCTCGGCCCGCCGCAATCCGGGGTGCGTCCCTTCGCGGACACTCTGCTCATATTCCATCGACTTGCTCGCGATCGTGCTGACCTGCTCGACGGTGCTCGCTGGCCAGCGGCCGACGGCGATTTCGGGCCGGTAATCGATCTGGTCGAAGTTGATTGGCCCGCGTTTGTTCTTCTCGCCGTGTATCTCGCCAAAATACTGGGCGTGAATTCCCTGTTTTGAGCCGTTCCAGTCGTCGAAGGCCTGATTGGCCTTGGCAAGGTCGGCGTAGTAAAGGTCGGATGGGTAAAACGCGTAGTCGAAAGCCGCCGGATCGATGCGGTCGAGCACGATGTACCGAACGGGCATCACGTCGACATCGCCGACCAGAAGCACATAACCGAGCCGGCGGTTCCTCCAGGCGTCGTACAAGAACCGCTTGAGCCGTTCAGGATCATCGACTCCGCTGCTCGATTCGAGCACCTTCTCGAGCGAAACCAACGTGGTCGGGCGGATCTGCTTCTTGAAGTTGACGTAGGGGACCAGGGCCGCATGAAACCTCTCTGGCGCCACGATCAGGAAGAGCCGTGGCAACCGAGCGTTCGGGTCGTCAGCGACTGCAACTTGATGAACGCCTTCGACGAAGGCCAACGCTGCTCCCAGCAATAGCAGCAACTCGAATGACATTCGGCGTTTCATGGCTTGGGTTTCCCACAGGGAGGGGGTGCGGATCGGGCGACCGATCACACGGCCGGTTCGCCACGAGAGGCAGCGGGTTTCGATCGTCATCCGGACAGAGAATTTCGCTTTTTTGCCGAAATCGCGTTCCTTTCTGCTCGAATTGCGGCTCGATGGGGAAATCGGTGAAGTCGCCGATTAGACTGACACCCGCGCCTCGACGATGGGGCTGGCGACGGCGAAGAACGCATGCAATTCCATTCCGTCGTCGTTCTGATCTCGGGCCCATCAGTCACGTTCGACGGCCTCACTTCCTTTCTCTGAGCGCTCAGAGATGGCCAACACCGGGGCATCGGTCTTCCTAGACCGAGACCTGAACGCTACGCAGGTGACCGCCACACTGCGCAAAGTGGCGGCGCGCCTCCTTCCCCTACTGTTGCTGGCGTATATCGCCAACCTCCTCGACCGCAACAACGTCGGTTTTGCCAAACTGACGATGCAGGCCGATCTGCAGATGAGTGACGCGGCCTTCGCCTTCGGCACGGGGATGTTCTACTTCGGTTACCTCGTCTTTGAGGTGCCGAGCAATCTGATCCTGCGACGCGCGGGCGCGCGGCTCTGGATCGCGCGGATCATGCTCACGTGGGGACTGGTTTCCGGCGCCACGATGTTCGTGACCGGCATCCGCAGTTTTTTATGCGTTCGAATTCTCCTGGGCGTTGCCGAGGCGGGATTCTTTCCCGGCGTCATTTTCTATCTGACCTTGTGGTTTCCCTCCCGGGAGCGAACCCGCGCGGTGGCCGCTTTCATGGCGGCCAACGCCATCGCCGGAATCTTCAGCAACCCGCTCTCGGGCCTGATCATGCAACACCTCGATCAGGCTTGGGGACTGAGCGGCTGGCAGTGGATCTTTCTGCTGGAGAGCGTCCCCTCGCTGATTGTCGGAGTTTGCATCTATTTTTGGCTGACCGATCGTCCCACCGAGGCCCACTGGCTGGCCGACGACGAACGCAATTGGCTGATGGGGCGAATGCGTCAGGAAGAAGAGCAGCGGGAACAACGACACGGTGCCGACCTGCTGCGGGCTCTGCTTGCTCCGCGGGTCTGGTACTTGATCCTGCTCTATTTCATGATAGCGTTCTGCCTCAACGCGGCAGGCTTGTACCTGCCCGAACTGATCCACAATCATTTTCCGAATTCGAGCAAGTCGCAAATCGGCTGGCTGGCGGCAGTCCCGAGTCTGTGCGGCGTGACGGGCATGTTGATCAACGGATGGTGGTCGGACCACACTCGCAAATATCGGCTGCATGTGGGACTGCCCGCCTTCCTCGCAGCGGCGGGATGGTTGCTGGCCGCTTTCGCAGAGACGCCGGCGTGGGGATTGGCCGGTCTGTCACTGGCGTTCCTTGGGATGATGAGCATGTTGCCGCCGTTCTGGTCGCTGCCCACTTCGTTCTTAAGCGGCGCGGCGGCCGCCGGCGGAATCGCGCTGATCAACTCGGTGGGCAACGTCGGCGGACTCTTGGGGCCGGTGACGATGGGCTTGATTCGCGACGCGACGCACAGTCATCTCTACGGACTGTTTGTATTGGCAGGGACGCTGGTGCTCGGCGGCGTGCTGGCTCTGTTCGCTCCGCACGATCCGAGTTGAACTGAAGAGGCTGATTGCGGTCGCTTATTTATCCGAACCTGACGGCGCGCTCTTTCCTCCCGCGATCGGATACCCCCGCCAGACATACTCCAGAGCTTCCGGCAACGTTTGTTGCTTCACGCCGCCGTCGCAATGCCTGGCATTTCGGGCGAAGACGAATTGGTAGTGGTAGCCCTTGCCGGCGAGCACTTCGGCCATCTTCTCGTTGGCGAGCACCCAATCGTGCATGTTGTCGCGCATGACATTGGGGTTGAGGAGGTCGCTGTCTCCGACTTCCATCCAAATTCGTAGCGGTTTAACCGCGCTGTCGCGGATGAGGTGTTCGTGGAGTTCCCACGCGCCGTGCGGGGTCTCGGAACTGTGCGGCCATTGCTGATTCACGAAGGTGCCCGAATAGGTCAGCACGCGGTGGTAGAGTTCTGGGTGATACCAGGCCATGATGATGGCGCACGAACCGCCCGAACTGCAGCCAGTGGTCGCCCGGCCTTCCGGGTCCTTGGTTAGCTTCACGCTGCATTTTGTCTCGACGAGAGGCAGCACTTCTTTCTCGACAAATTCTGCATACAGGCCCGACATCGTGTCGTATTCCAGTCCGCGTTGATTGCCTTGAGCGTCGCCGCCGCCGTTACCGATCGAGATGGCGATCATGGCCGGCACACGGTGTTGAGCGATGAGATTATCCAGAGCAGTGAACAGCGACCGATCGGGGCCGTCCGCTCCGACGATGAAGGGCGCAGGCGTGCCGGGCACGTATTGCTGCGGGACATACACGGCGACTCGCCGCGTGTAAGGAGCCGGGTGACTCGTGACCACCAGGTTCGTGGGGTCGTTGGGGTCGACCGTCCCCGACGTGTTCGGCTGCCGAGCGATGCCGGGATAAATCTTGCTGTCAGCCGAACTCATCGTGAGGTTATGCACCGTCCCCTTCGGCACGCCCTCCTGCGCAATCATTTCGGCCGCGCGCTTGCGCGTCGGACCGATGATGAAATTGCCGTCGACATCGGGCCGCGGAATCGTGCCGTCCGGTAACTCTTGGGCCGCGACATATCCCGGCGTCTTCGGATCGCGGGCCGGCGGAGCCGGTCGCGCCCGACGAGGCGGTTTCTGCTGAGCGGTTGCGGTCATCTGCAGATTGACACTCGCCAACACGGCGAGCAAGAACGCGACTCTAAGCGGCCTTACCCGCACGGGCGTTTTCAAGACCGGCACTTTCAACACGGGCACTTTCAACACGGGCACCTTCAGCACGTCGGACTCCTTCATGTCCCAGGAACGAGAGCGCGCAGTCCATAATTCCAAACCTGTTGTGGAAACGCCATCAACGACCGTCAAACGGAAGCCAACCCGTGCGCGAAGATTCTGCCGCAGGTAATCACGACCGCGGCACTGCGGCATTCGTACGAATCCGCTGCGTCGCCGCTGTTGCAGTCGCGCCGGCGATCTTCGATAATGCGGGCGCGCGAGGTCGCCTGCCGCTGGTTGAGCAGTCGATCGGTTGAGAGTTCAGCCGTTGTCGCTGCACCGACACGTTGTTGCTCGCCTGCTCCCGATCCGAAATAACCCGCTCCGAATAGCCTGTTCCGAATAGCCGCTTTCACCTGTCGCAGAAGGAAACGCCGACTATGCCTATTTTCAAGGATAATCCCGACGCGATCGGCCACACGCCGCTCGTAAAAATCAATCACCTCTCCAAAGGGCTCAAAGCCACCATTCTGGCCAAGATCGAAGGCCGCAATCCGGCCTACAGCGTCAAGTGCCGCATCGGGGCGGCCATGATTTGGGACGCCGAGAAGACCGGCAAACTGAAAGCGGGGATGCAGGTCGTCGAGCCGACCAGCGGCAACACGGGCATCGCGCTGGCGTACGTCTGCGCGGCGAAAGGCTATCCGCTAACCCTCACCATGCCCGACACAATGTCGATGGAGCGGCGGATGATGCTCAAGGCGTTCGGCGCGACGTTGGTGCTGACGCCCGGTTCCGAAGGGATGAAGGGAGCGATCGCCAAGGCCGAGGAGCTGGCCAAGGATCCGAGCTTCTTCATTCCCCAACAGTTCAACAACCCGGCCAACCCGGAAATTCACTTCCGCACGACGGGCCCCGAGATCTGGAACGACACGGACGGCAAGGTCGACATCTTGATCTCCGGCGTCGGCACCGGCGGCACGATCACCGGCGTCAGCCGTTACATCAAGCAGGAGAAAAACCACCCGCTCAAATCGATCGCCGTCGAGCCGGTCAACAGCCCGGTTCTTTCGGGCGGCGCTCCGGGCAAGCACCGCATCCAGGGCATCGGCGCCGGCTTTATTCCTAAAGTGCTCGACATGAAGCTCGTCGATGAAGTGGTGAAAGTCAGCGACGAAGAGGCCTTCGAGATGGCTCCCCGATTGGCGAAAGAGGAAGGGATCATCTCCGGGATCAGCTGCGGCGCCGCGATGGCGGCCGCCCTCAAGGTCGCCGCTCGTCCGGAATCAGAAGGCAAGACGCTGGTCGTGATCCTTCCCGACTCGGGCGAACGCTACCTGTCGACGCCGCTGTTCGAATACGCCCGCGGCTAGTTGCGACGCGAAAGCCACGAGAATGCACCGGCGGCGCCTTGCCGCCGGTTTTTTTGTTAGCCTTTGATGGTGATCTTCCATTTACGAAGAATTCCGTTCTCAATGGAATGTCTCTATTCGCCTTTTTTGTTCATCGGCTCAATCTATGCATTTTGAAACCCGCAGCGTTCATGTCGGCGTCGACAAGGACTCCGCCTACAAAGGCGTGATCACACCCATTTATCCGACGTCGACCTTTGCCTGGGACGACCTCACCACGAATCGTGGCTACGAATACACCCGTAGCGGCAACCCGACGCGAAAGGCCCTCGAGGAAAACATCGCCTCGCTCGAAGGGGGCATCGACTGCAAAGCCACTTCGACTGGCATGTCCGCCATCACCGCGGCCGTGCATCTCTTCCAGCCGGGCGATCACATCATCGCCGGCCACGATATCTACGGCGGCACCTATCGGCTGTTCGCCGACGTCTACGCCAAGTGGGGTTTCAAGTTTTTCTTCGTCGACATGCGCGATCTGAACAACGTCCGCAAGGCGATCACGCGCGCGACGAAGGGAATGTGGATCGAGACGCCGAGCAATCCGCTCTTGAACGTGGTCGATATCGCCGCCCTCGCGGAGATGGCCCGCGAGGAGGGAATCGTGACGATCGCCGACAACACGTTTCTCTCCCCGTACTTGCAGCGGCCGCTGGAGCTGGGTGTCGATGTGGTGATCCACTCGACCACGAAATATCTGAACGGCCATTCCGACGTCGTCGGCGGTTGCGTCGTTACCGGTCAGCCGCAGCACGCCGAACGGATTGCTTACATCGTCAACGCACTGGGGGTCGGCTGTTCGCCGTTTGATGCGTGGCTCGTGCTGCGCGGAGTGAAAACGCTCGCCCCGCGGATGCAGGCCCACGAACGCGGAGCGATGGCCGTCGCGAAAATGCTCGCCGAACACCCGGCCGTCGAACGCGTATATTACCCCGGCCTCACCAGCCATCCGCAGCACGAACTGGCCCGCCGCCAGCAAGATGGTTTCGGCGGCATGCTCAGCTTCGACATCCGCGGCGGCCGAGCGGCTGCCGAACGCTTCCTCTATAGCACGAAATTATTCGCCTTGGCCGAGTCACTCGGCGGGATTGAATCGCTGGTAGCCTTTCCCGTCACGATGAGTCACGCGTCAATGTCCGCCGAAGCCCGCGAAGCCGCCGGCATCACTGAGAAGACGATCCGCCTGTCGATCGGCATCGAGCACCCGGACGATTTGATCGCCGACCTCCAGCAAGCGCTCGACCAGTAGGGCAGGCTGTGCCTGCCGAGACTCGCTTGAGACGCCATTGCGGTCGGCAGAAACAGCTTGCCCGACACGTCCTGCGTCAAGCCTCGTGCTGCCGCGGCTCGGCAAGAACGGTATCGGCAAAAGCAGCCGCGCCGGCCGCGGGGAGTTGGACACGCTGGAGCATTTGCAGCATCGCACCACGGTCGCCCCGTTTGATCGCCGCGGCGAACTCGTCAGAGAGTTTCGCGACGCGCAGTCGTTCTTCGATCGTCAGACCTTCGTAGTTGAACTCGGCGATCGGATCGGGCGTTTTGGTCTGAGCGGTTGCCGGATCGATTTCCTCGACGGTCGATTGTTCGGCCGTCGCGGGCTGGGTCCCTTTGAGCGCGCGCCGCAAGAGCGTCGACATCCAGTGCAGCTCTTGCACGTCGCGGCCCATCAGCATGCCGAAGAGTTTTTTGTCGTCGGTTCCCAGGAGTTGCAGTTCCAGCACGGGCTTGTCGTTCACTTCCGTGCCACTGGGCCCGACGCGGGCCGTTTTGACTTCGCTTCGCGGCCATTCGCGACGTTTGGCCCGTCGCAAGCCGGTCTGCATCACCATCACCTTCTCGTCGGCGACGGCGATCGCGCTTTGGCGAGTTCCCAGGACCCAGCCGCCCAACAACATCCCACCACTGACCAGCCAGAAAAGGCTCATGATGCCGATCGCACCCCCGACGCCTCCGCCTCCCTGGCCTTGGGCGATGCCGGCGCCGGCAAAAAGCACCGTGAAGCCAGCGGTCACGACGGCGAACAGAACCCCGAACGGGAACATCCCCGCGCTGCCGTGCCAGACACCCGCGGGCGGAACGCGAAACGTCAGGCCGCCGTCGTCGAGCCAATCGACTTCGACGCGGCTATCGGGCGGCTGCTCGAAGACGTCCGGCTCGGCCCGTTTCCGAATCGCCTCTTTTGCTTCACCGATCAGCTCGGAAATGCCGATTGCCGGAGCGGTTTCGATCGCCTTCGCGACCGACGATTGAGCCGGTCCGAAAGTCCGGCGTGTCGTGGTCGCCACCTCCGGGTTTACACAGCCAAGGCGGGTTTCATAGGCGCCGCCATCCTCGACGAGTTGCTGCCGCGCACGGGCGATCTGATCGGCAAGTTCTTGGGCAAAACGTTCGAGCAGCGGTTTGGGATACGCCAGCGCGAGAACGACTCGCTTGCTGTCGTCCAACAAGGCCGTGAGCGCATGCAGATGTCGGACGAACGGCGCTCGCTCCTCCGGCGAGCTGTCAGCGGCCGACACCGATTCACCTTTCGCCGACGCAATGGCGGAACGAAACTCGGCCGAACCACTCGAGTTCGGCAGCAAATCGAAAACTTGCACGCGCATCAGACGATGCAGCGACCATCGCTTGTTCCGCCGCCAGCCACCCACGCACTCACCCGCCGACAGCAAGTCGGGTCGCACGTCGATTTCCGTGTGTCCGAAGAGCAGCACGAGCAAGTACCAGATGGGGAAGCGGCAAAGCGGAATCGCGATGAACGCCCAGATCACGAGCGACATGACGTCGCCGAAGGCTACGCCATTCTGAATCATTCCGACGATCGGCCGCCCGATCATCGTGCCGAGCAGAGCGAGTAGCACCAACAGGACACCGAGGAGCAGCCAGCGTGCGGAGCCGAAATCACGCCGCGGAAAACGGAATTGCAGCCCGTCGGGCCAGCTGCCAGCCGTTTCGATCGTGTCGTCGATTTCGTCCAACATGGAGGACACGCGTTCGTCTCCCGATGATCAAGTCTGCGGCATGAATCAGTCAGCGGCGTGATCAGTCGACGGCGTGAATCAGTCAACACTGTGAACGGCGTCGCTCCAATACCCGAACGTGTCTGCCGTGATCGGAAACTTGCGCTGGCTGTAGAGGGCGTCGAGTCGCACGAAGAAGGCTTGAGCCTCGCTTTTGAGTCCCAGCTGACCAAGGCAGCGCAGAATGCGCGTGATCCGCAGCCAGTTGTGATTTGGATACTGCCAGACCTCGGGGATGCGATCGGCGAAGTTGGGCCCCTCGACGACGCTGCCGTCCTCGGCCCGCCAGAATCCCAGAAACCGCAGAATTCTCTCGAACGACTGGCGGAGCCGGGACTGGAGCAACGCGTCACCTCGGAAAGCGGCAATGTCGTCGCCGGTTAACAGGGGCGCGTCAGGATTGAAGCGGCTCGGCTCGGAGAGCGGGAACATCCATTGAATGAAGTCGTGGACCTCTTCCAGCTCATCGTCGTTCCACTCCCACAATTCCGCGAGCGTCCGCCCTTCGGCGTCGGTCCCTCGGCCGCAGTAAAAATCGAGCAGATTTGACATGCGGGATCCCGACACGTACCGCCAAACGGATGACCGGGTAGAACGGATCACTAACTTAGCAAGTTACGGCTCGATCTGATCATTTAGCGTCCGGCTCAGGAGCAATCAGTTGCCGCACCTCGATCGCTGCGCCCGCCAGTCTTTTCAGCACTCGTTCCGTTTGATTTCCCGGCGCCAAGCTGCGCAGACTGACGGTGATAAACGGAAAGTCGGATTTTGCAAAACCTTGCCCCCGACGCGCGACTAGCACCTGGCGGATCGTGAGCGCCAAGTCGTGATTGTTGGACTGCTGGCAAGCGTCGGCGAGCTGTTCCAAGACGGCGTCGTCCACTGGGCGGTTGATGTGCGCGGTGATTTGATGCCACGCGGGCAGTCCTTTTTCGCCCAGAGCCAGAAATCCCCGAATGACCTGTTGATCGTCCCCCTGATAAGCCTTGAGCTGAAACGGGTCGTGCCGCCTGGCTCTCGCGTACTCGTCCGCCACGGCCGGCGACGGAGTTTTCCCCGCGTTGATCTGCATGGAATCCGGCGGCGGGAGCGGGGCCCCCTCCGCGATTAGTTGTTGAAAGTAGGTCGAGTAACCGAGTTCGTAGTGCGCCAAACCGTTCTGCGGCCACGCAGTCAATGCCTCGCGGTACTTGGCAATAGCCCCTTTATAGTCTTTGTTGTCGTGCAGCTTCGTCCCCTCGGAGACGACTCGATTCGATTGCTCACCCGCCTTTTGAGTGTGCAATAAGAGACGCCCGAGTGCCGCCTGGACTTCCTTCGGAATGTCGGCTCGCTGCTTGGCGATGACGATCAGATAGGAAGCTCGCGTCCCCTCGCCGTCGCTGAGCAACAAGGCTGCGTGCAGCATCAGCAACCCTGGGTCGGCGGGCGCGACTTCATAGTAGGCCTGCCAGAAGTTGGGATTGTGGGTCACCAACCTGTCGACGTCGATGGAGGGCCATTCCTCCGTCGGCCGCTTCGCATCAATGTGGGTCGCGACTCTCTCGAAGTCTTTGACCCACGCATTGATGCCGGGAAAGGCGCTGTTGTCGCCGGCTCGAAGGGCCGTGACCAGGAGCGTGGTGATCGTCCAGCCCTGACGTCGGGCTGCCGCCAATTCAGGTGAGACCGGCTGTGCAGGCGCAGTGTCGCCAAAGACAGCTCGCCCGAGGCAGAGGGCCATCAGGAAGACTGCCGGAACGATACAACGTCTCATCGCGTCTCCTCTGGCGAGCTACCTTTTCTTTTCCATCAATTCGGCGACCTTCGAGTCTAGCCAAGCGTGGGCAGGGCGAAGCGCATGGGAAGGTCTCTTGGATGTCCGCCGGTACGGACATTTTCCACGGCCGATTCTGGCCGTGAGTCAGGGGACATTCAATAAGAGTACCCGAGACCCCGCGTTGTTTGAGGTTTCCTGGGGCTGCTAGAATCGAACAATGTCCATATTGGGCATTACTCCGGCCTGCCGGCTTGGCTGTG
The DNA here is from genome assembly GCA_035687365.1 of Planctomycetaceae bacterium. GTDB lineage: Bacteria > Planctomycetota > Planctomycetia > Planctomycetales > Planctomycetaceae > DASPSM01. Next base: position 10,372 of record DASRXU010000414.1, read on the forward strand.
TGAGGGTCTTGCGTGCCAGAACAGACGCGTCCGGTGGACGAATCCGAAGACTCGACAGTCACTGTCTATGCGCCTGACGCTTTGACGGGATTCGAGAGTTCGCCCGCGGCAGGAGCTTTATCACCCGACGTCTCCTGGTTGCCGGAAACGCACATCAAACCGAAGAACGGCTGGCCGACGCTCGATTTAGCCGAGCTTTGGAAGTGCCGTGATCTGATCGGGCAGCTCACTTTGCGGAACATTCGTGTCCGCTATAAGCAGACCGTGCTGGGCGTGCTGTGGGCCATCATTCAGCCCGTGGTGACGATGGCCGTGTTCGTGTTTTACGTTCCGCGGACGCCCGGGGCGTTTCCCAGTTCCGTCTTCGTGCTGTCGGGGCTGGTGCCGTGGTTTTTCTTTCAGACTGCGGTCAGCACGGCTGCGAACAGTGTGATCAGTTCGGAAGGCCTCGTGACGAAGGTCTACTTTCCGCGCTTGGCGATTCCGCTCGCGGCAGTCGCCGCCGCGCTGGTCGATTTGGGGATTTCGTTCCTGGTGCTGTTGGCACTGATGATTTGGTACGGCATCCTCCCGGGAGCGAGCATCGCCGCGTTGCCTCTGGCGGTGGTTCTGTTGACGTTGGCGGCCGTCGGTGTGGGGACTTTGATTGCCGCGCTGACCGTCTCATATCGGGATTTTCGGCACGCGGTCATGTTCCTGCTGCCGGTTTGGATGCTGGCCACGCCGGCGATTTATTTGAACCGGGAGACGCCGGCGAACGGTGAAACGGCTGCGCCTATTCGTGCGACTAATGACCGCGACGCGAAAAGCGAAAGAGGGCCTAGTGACGTGCGTGGTCCTTTAGATTCCGCGCGAACCGGGCCGCTTTCGGCGAGGGCAGGGTGGTTAGCCTCGCTGAACCCGATGACGGTGCCGATCGAGTTTTTTCGAGCCGCGACCGTGGGAACACCGATCGGAGCCGGCGGCGTGGTAATCTCGTTCCTGGTGAACGGAGCGCTCTGCTTGCTCGGACTGTATTATTTCCGGCATGTTGAAGATTCGTTTGCGGATGTGATTTGAACGAAGCTCCAAGATCCGACAGGCCCCGATTGAACAGCAATCGTCTAAAAGCCCTGAAAGGGCGAGATTCTATAGCCCAGGCCGGAGCGCATGCGCAGGCCTGGGATCCAAGAGATCCTTCACATCGATTCAAGAGCCCTGAAGGGGCGAGACAAACCTTCACCTCCTTTACGACGCGAGCGCTTGTCTCGCCCCTGTGGAACTCCCGATTGCTCGTTCATACGGTCGCTCCAAACCCAGGCCTCCGCTTCGCTTCGACCTGGGCTATAGAATCTCGCCCCTTTGGGGCTCAAAGAGAATCTCTCAAGATTCAGAAAATGGCAGGCTTATCACGTGGCTGATTCGCGGCTCGACTTCAACGATCGATCGATTCTCATCACCGGCGGCACCGGCTCGTTCGGTCGTCGTTTTGCGGCAACTTTGCTCCGCGACCACAAGCCCCGCCGCTTGATCATCTTCAGCCGCGATGAGTTGAAGCAGCACGAGATGCGTCAGCCTGGCCCGGGAGGCGGATTCGACCATCCGGCGGTTCGCTTTTTCTTGGGCGACGTCCGTGACGTCGATCGCTTGCGACGAGCCATGCAGGGGGTCGACATCGTCGTGCATGCCGCAGCCCTCAAACAGGTGCCGGCTTGCGAATACAACCCTTTCGAGGCGGTGCTCACCAACGTGATGGGGGCCCGCAATATCATCGAGGCAGCCATCGATCGGGGCGTCAAACGCGTGCTGGCCCTGAGCACCGACAAGGCGGTCAACCCGGTGAACCTCTACGGTGCGACCAAGCTGTGTGCAGAGAAGCTCTTTGTACAGGGGAACGCCTACGCCGGGGCCGAAGGGACGCGATTTGCCTGCGTCCGCTATGGCAACGTCGTCGGCAGTCGGGGCAGCGTGATCCCCGTCTTTCTCGAGCAGCGAACGTCCGGCAAGATCACGATTACCGATCCGCGGATGACGCGGTTTTGGCTCACGCTCGACCAAGCCGTTCAATTCGTGGTTTCGGTGCTGCCGCAAATGCACGGGGGCGAGATCTTCGTCCCCAAGATTCCCAGCATGAACATTGCCGATCTGGCTAAGGCTGTCGCCGGCGATTGCCGCGTCGAGGAGATCGGCATTCGTCCGGGTGAGAAGCTTCACGAGGTGTTGATCTCCGAGGACGAAGCGCGGCAGACGCTCGAGTGCGATCGCATGTTCGTCATTCAACCGCATCATCCTTGGTGGAGCGACAAAGTCGGCCACAAAGGTCGCGCGTTGCCCGACGGCTACACCTACAGCAGTCACAACAACCCGGAATGGCTGGGCCTCGACGATCTGCAGACACTGCTCAAGGACGAGTCGGTTCAATCATGACCGAGGACGAGCTTGCGATCCGCGGAGGCCACCCCGTTCGCGAAGCCCATCTCGCGTACGGACACCAGGCGATCGACGATGCCGATCGTGCGGCCGTCGCGGCGGTTTTGGCTTCCGACTGGATCACGACCGGCCCGAAGGTCGCGCAATTCGAAGAAGCCTTCGCAAGTGCCGTGGGCGCCCGCGAAGCGGTGGCGGTTAACAGCGGGACGGCCGCGTTGCACGCCGCCATGCATGCGCTGGGAATCGGTCCCGGCGATGAGGTCGTCGTCCCCAGCATTACGTTTGCCGCGACGGCGAACGCTGTGGTCTATCTGGGAGGAACGCCCGTCTTTGCGGACGTCGATCCGGACACCCTATTGATCACGACCGAGTCGGCCGCGCGGTGCATCACCTCCAAGACAAAGGCGATCGCCGCCGTCGATTACGCGGGGCAGGCCGCCGAGTACGACGAGCTGCGAACGCTCGCCGCCAAGCATGGCTTGGCGCTCGTTTCCGACGCGTGCCATGCGTTGGGCGGGTCGTATCGCGGCCGCAAGGTGGGCGCGCTCGCTGATCTGAACACGTTCAGCTTCCATCCGGTCAAGCCGATCACGACCGGCGAAGGGGGCATGATCACGACCGATAACGCCGACTTCGCGCGGCAGATGCGAATCTTTCGTACGCACGGCATCACCACCGATCATCACTATCGGCAGACGCATGGCGAGTGGGCGTATGAGATGCAGACGCTCGGCTTCAACTATCGGCTCAGCGATTTCGCCTGTGCCCTGGGCTTGAATCAACTGGGCAAGCTCGAAGGCTGGGTGCGACGGCGGAACGAGTTGGCCAACCACTACCGCAGATCGATGAGTGAACTTCCGCAGTTTGTCCCCTTAGACGTGCTGCCCGAGCGCACGCACGCCTATCATTTGTTTGTCGTCAGCTGCCGAACGGGTGAGCTGGGTTGGACGCGGGATGCCGTCTTTGCCGCATTGCGGGCCGAAGGGATCGGCGTCAACGTCCACTACATTCCCGTCTATCTGCATCCGTTCTATCAACAGCGATTCGGCACGCGCCCGGGGCTGTGCCCGAATGCCGAAGCCGCGTTTGCGGAAATTCTGACGCTCCCGTTATTCGCGACGATGACCAACCGTGACGTCGACGACGTCTGCCGAGCGCTGCGAAAAATCATCGCCGCGCCCGCGCCGACGTAGTGAGGTTCCAGAATCGCGCTGCAGAAGAACCGGCGGGCTGACACCCGCCGCTCGCCCATGTTATGACGACCGCCATCATCCAAGCCCGCATGTCGAGTACCCGCCTGCCGGGCAAGGTGTTGCTCGATTTGGCGGGTCAGCCGATGCTGGCGCGCGTCGTCGAACGCGCGCAGCAGGCTCGCACGATTGATCGAGTGATCGTGGCGACGACGGTCGAGCCGGAAGACGAGCCGATCGTCGGACTGTGTCACAGCCGCGGTTGGGCTGTTTCCCGCGGCAGTCGCGACGACGTGCTCGACCGCTACTATCAAGCGGCTCTCTCCGACGGGGCCGATTCGATCGTGCGAATCACGTCGGATTGCCCCCTGATCGATCCGGGTGTTATCGACCAGGTTGTCGCTCAGTTGGAGGCAGCGCGGCTGACCGAGTCGGCGAACGTCGGCGCCATCGATTACGCGAGCAATATCAATCCTAAGCGAACCTACCCGCGCGGGCTCGACGTGGAAGTGTTCACCTTCGCCGCACTCTCTACTGCCTGGCGCGAAGATCGTGAGCCGACAGGGCGCGAGCACGTCACGCCGTTTCTCTATCGGAATCCGGAGCGGTTTCGCATCGCGCTCGTCGAATCGGACAGACCCGAGGCCGCGAGTCACCGCTGGTCCGTCGACACGCCGGAAGATTATGAACTGCTGCGGCGGATCTACGAACACTTTCGGGACGACGATTTTACGTGGGAAGACGTGCTCGATTTGTTAGCTGAACACCCGCAGTGGGTCGACTTGAACCGCCACGTCGAGCAGAAGCCGCATTAGCGGCCTTTCCGCAACACCTCGTCCCAACGGGCGAAGTACTGCTCACTGCTGAAGCGGTCGACAACGCGGCCCGCCTCTCTGCCCAACTTCGTGCGCCACGGATCGTCGGCGAGCAGCCGGTGGATGGCTGCGGCCAGAGCTGTGACATCTTCCGGCGGAATGAGCAGCCCGTCGACCTCGTGTCGGATAATTTCGGATGGGCCTGAGGGACAGTCGAAGCTGATCGCCGGCAGCCCGAGGGCCATCGCCTCGAGCAGGGCATTCGGAAAACCTTCGAATCGAGACGATAACACAAACGCGTCACAGTTCCGAAGAACGGTTGTTGGATCCGCTACCCATCCCACTAGACGGACGCGCCCTTCCAGGCCACGGGCTCGAATCTGTTCCTCGAGTCGTGATCGCTCCGGTCCTTCGCCCAAGATCGTGAGCGACCAACCCGGCTTTTTCTCTGCAACCCGCGCGAAGGCGTCGATCAGCAAGTCGAAACCCTTCTGCGCGGCGAGCCGCCCCATCGCCGCGATTTGCTTCGAGCCGTCATCGCTTTTGCGCGGCTGCCGAGCGAGTTCGTCGACGGCCGGCGCGTCGACGGCATTCGCTATCACATAAATCATTTGGCCGCCCATTAGGGGTTCCATGTGCTGGCGGACGGCTTCAGTCTGCACGACCAGGGCTCGAGCCCGAGGGTAGACCGCGCGCCGCAGCCACGACCAAGTGCGGTCGAGCGGTTGCCGCGATGGATCGATTCGTTCGGAAATCACAGTGTCGACGTCGAGTGGCCGACATGCCAGGAGCGTCACCACGTTCATGCGATCGATGAAGCTGATCACGGTGTCGGGCTTTGACCGACGAATTGCGGCTCGGAGGCGGCGGACGCGGATCATATTATTAAAGATCGCTCGCAGAGCGCCGTCCGATTCTCGCATCAGGTCGAGTGCGATGCGCGTGACGGCTGGGTCAAGCGAATAAGTATCGGTTGTCGCTGCCGACAGCGTGATCACCGTCACGGTATCGCCGCACGCGGCCCAATGGTTGGCCATGTTGGCGACAACTCGTTCCGCTCCTCCGAGCGCGAGCGACGGAACAACCAGTGTCAGACGCCGGCCCACGGGTGTTTCCCATCCGGCGAGGAGCTTCCGGGCGCGGGGGGCGTGAGAATCAGGCGCGTTAGCTCGGGGGGGCAATTGAATCGCATCGGACGGCGGCCCGACAGGCCGCGCGAGACGTACAGCAGCGTCGGATCGGACCAGTAGGCTCCGCCTGCATAGCGCACGCCATGTCGGCTCGGACCAAAGATCGGACCAAACACCGGCAGCACGATCTGTCCGCCGTGATTGTGCCCCGCCAGCATCAGGTCAACTCCCTGTCGACGGGCCCAGGCGAAATGATCCGGCGTGTGGCTCAACAGCAGGCGGAAGGCGTCGTTCGGCTCGGCAAACTGCGGATGCCGGCCCATCCAGGGACGTTCCGTACCGCCGATTTCGAATGGACTGCCACGATGCTCGACGCGAATCGTCCGCCCGGCCACGTTGTGCCAGCCGCAGCGATCGAACTCGGCGCGAATGGCGTCGGCGTCATAGAACCAATCGTGGTTGCCGAGCACGTAGTAGCAGCCCAACGGCGCTTTCAGCGTGCCGATCGTCGCGCTCAGCCACGGCAACAGGGCCATGTCGTCGATCAAGTCGCCGGTGAACACAATCACGTCGGCTGGCGTTTGGGCGGCCAGCTTGGCGACTTCCTCGAAATACGGGCGATCGATTTTGCCGGTGAAGTGCATATCGGTGAGATGCAGAATCGACAGCTCGCCCCAGGCGGGCGGAACGCGGGGCAGCGCATAGCGCTTGTCCGATATTTGCACCTGGAAGATTTCATTCCGCGGCAACTTGGCAAAGTATCGCACGAGGCCAGGGCCCAGCGGCTGATAGCCGAGCGTCTGAGCCACGTCGACCGTTCGAGAGTGATTAGCGAGCTGCAAAACCGGTGGACGCAGAGCCCACCAGCGAAGCGTCGAGATCACCAATCCGACACAGCCCGCTGCACAGAGTGAGAAGTAGAAAATCCACGGCGTCGAGAGGTCACTCCACGCGCCGCCGCGCAGTAGGCCCGCGCCGCCCAGGCCGACACAGTAAATGGCGACGATCGGAAAAGAAATGACCACGATGTCCTCGAGCAGGCGGAGAGATCGCAGGACGCGTCGGGGGATGGGCAACGACTCGATGCGGTTGATCAAGGTGACCATCAGCTCGGCATGCCCGGCCGTCAACAACATCAAGATGAGGAGATTGAGCCAGTTCATTCCGAGCTTGAGATCCTTTGTGACCGTTGACCAAAGCGGCAATTGTAGACGGTGCTGTGGGTCGTGAGAATGCGGCCGGAAGCAGACCCAAATCCAAGACTCTCCGAACGGTGCGTTTGACCTGGAGAGACAACCCTGTCAAAACGGAAGAACCCACAGCGCGATCGATTCCCCACCCGCGGGCCGTTTCACCCTCCTACCGCGCGGATAAGAAGTAATGGACTCCCCCCAATCGGCTTCGCCGGCGACGGTCGAGGCTCCGTACCCTGGCTCGAAGGCGATGCCCCGCTGGAATGTCGGGGCGTTGCACGACGCTCCGCGCTTTCGCTGGAGAAATTGGGCCGCCATGCTCGGTCCGGGACTGCTCGCGGGAGGAGCGGCGATCGGCGGCGGCGAATGGCTGATGGGGCCGGCGGTCACCGCGCGGTTCGGCGGCAACCTGCTTTGGCTGGCCACGCTCAGCATCGTCGGACAGGTGATTTACAACATCGAGATCTCCCGGTACACGCTCTACACCGGTGAGCCGATCTTTACCGGGAAGTTCCGCACGTTGCCCGGTCCGCAGTTCTGGCTGATCGTCTACCTGCTGCTCGACTTCGGCTCGGTCTTCCCTTACCTAGCGGCCAACGCGGCGACTCCGCTGGCGGCCGTGTTGCTGGGGGCGATGCCCAATGCGGAAACCGGTCACGGTACGCTGCACTTTTTGGGATTCACGGCGGCCTTCACGCACCAACAACTGATCCGCGGGCTGTCTTACGCCATCTTCCTTGGCGCGCTCTTGCCGCTGATCTTTGGGGGCAAGATTTACAACGCGCTCAAAGCCATCATGTCGTTTAAGATCATCACCGTGATGGGCTTCTTGATCGTGCTGGCCCTCTTTCAGTCACATTGGAAGACCTGGGCCGAGATCGCGAGCGGCTTTGTGAAGTTCGGCAACGTGCCCGTTCGCACGATCGAAGATCGCAACCACAACGGCATTCTCGACCCGGGCGAAGATTGGGACGGCGACGGCAAGCTCGACGTGATCGAGCCCTCGCTGGCGCTGGTCTTCGACACGGACGGCGACGGCAAACCCGACGCCACCGACATCAACAACACGGGCAAGCCGGATCCGATGGTCAACATCGGCACGGCCGAGAATCCGATCTGGTGGCCCGACCTCAATCGCGACGGCAAGCCCGACGAATTCGTCCCCGTCGATACTGACGGCGATGGCAAGCCTGACGGACTGTTTCCCGTCGATGCCAATCACGACGGCAAGCTCGACGCGTTTATCGACATCGACGGCGACGGAATTCGCGACGGCGACAACGTCGAGAACGTGTTCGTGTCGCTCTGGAAGACCGGGAAAGCGCCCCACATCGATTGGGGGATGATTGCCTTTCTGTCGGCACTCGTCGCCATCTCGGGCAACGGCGGACTCTCCAACACGCCGATCAGTAACTACACGCGCGACCAAGGTTGGGGCATGGGCAGCCACGTGGGGGCCATCCCCAGCGTCTTCGGCGGGCAGAACATTCAGTTGTCGCATGTTGGGACGGTGTTTCTAGTCACCCAAGAAGTGCTGCCGCGCTGGAAGCGCTGGTATCGGCACGTGGTTCGCGATCAGACGGCCGTGTGGATGCCGGCTTGCTTCTTCGGCCTGGCGCTGCCGAGCATGCTCTCGGTCGAATTCCTCAAGCGCGGCCAGGCCATGTCCAGCGGCTGGGTGGCGGCGGGCTTTACAGCGGGGGCCGTACGCGACCGAGTCAGCACGTCGATGGGCAGCGCGGCCTGGGGACACACGGTTTGGTATCTGACGCTATTCTGTGGGTTTATGGTGCTGGCGCCGACGATGGCCGCCTCGGCGGATGGCGTCGTTCGACGTTGGGTCGACGTTTTCTGGACGGCGAGCAAAACGCTGCGCGCGATGGAGCCGCACAACATCCGCTACGTTTACTTCGGCACGCTGGCGGTGCTCACGGCGTTCGGCCTGGTGATGCTTTCAATGAACGAACCGACGCGGCTCTTGCTCTTGGCCGGCATGATCTACAACTTCGCCCTGGCTTTCAGCTGCTTTCACACAGTGTTCGTAAACACGCTGCTCTTGCCAAAGGAATTGCGGCCGGGCTGGATGATGCGCACGGCGCTCGTCGCGTTTGGATTGTTCTTCCTGCTCGTCGGGACGCTGGCGACGCTGCACGATGTGGGCGTGATCTGAAGGTCGCAGGAAGTTTTTGAGCTCGCACGAGAGCCGGCTCAGTCGCGAAGAGTCTATGCACGGCGATCCAATCGCTTACTTCCTGACTTGGACCACCTACAGGTCATGGCTTCCGGGAGATGATCGAGGTTGGGTCAAATACGGGGAAGGTTGGCAGCCTCCCGATCCCATCCGCGAATACGAAGCAAAGATTCTTATGACCGAAGATGCCTGTATTCTGACCCGCAAGCAGCGTGTGCTCGTGGAGGCTCAGGTCGCCGAGACGGCCGCGCATCACGGCTGGACGCTGCACGCAGTGAATTGTCGCTCGAACCATCTGCACGTCGTAGTCTCAGCAGACGTTAGCGATCCTGAGAGGATTCGAGTGGCCTTGAAGGCGCGGGCCACTCGGGCTCTGAGGAAGTCGTTCGACAGTCGTCGCGAGAACTGGTGGGCAGAGCGAGGCAGCATACGCTATCTCAATAGCGATGACGATCTGGAGGCAGCCATCCGGTATGTGCGCGACGGGCAGGATCGCAATCGATCCTAGGTCGAAACAAAGCGCAGCGCGACAGGTCTTACTAACCCGAAGCGTAAGCGAGGGGCATGCAACGTGACCGCCGCCGGGCTATCAAAACCGCGATGTACAAAGAAACGCAATGTCCCTCGCTTACGCTTCGGGTTAGTGAAACGCTCGCCGGGTCGCACTACGTGGGCAAATCGACCTTAATCCGCAGATCGCGCAGCTGTTTCGCGTCGACCGGCGAGGGCGCCCCGCTCAATAGGTCCGCCGCCTTCTGGGTCTTGGGGAAGGCGATGACTTCCCGGATGTTTTCATTCCCGCTGAGCATCATCACCCAGCGATCGAGCCCGAGCGCGATGCCCGCGTGGGGCGGGGCTCCGTAGCGCAGGGCCTCGAGCAGGAACCCGAAGCGGATTTCGGCTTCTTCAGCCGAGATCCCCAGCAAGTCGAAGACCTTCTGCTGAGTCACGGCGTCGTGGATACGAACACTGCCGCTGGCCGCTTCGTTGCCATTGACCACGAGGTCATACGACTGGGCTCGCACGCGGCCGGGCTCCGAGTCGAGATAGGGCAGATCTTCCTTCACCGGGTAGCAGAACGGATGATGCTCGGCGTCCCAGCGTTTTTCCTCTTCGTTGTAGGTCACGAGGGGAAAATCCAGGACCCAGGCGGCCTGCAGCTGTTTGGGGTCAAACAGCTCGAGTTCTTTGCCCAAGCGGCTGCGGAGCGCGGCGAGCGCGGCCGAGGTGACCGATTTTTTGGCGTCGGCGACAAGGAACAACAGGTCCCCCGGCTCGCCGCCAAAGCGGCGAATGATCTCCCGCTGTTCTTCCTCCGAGAAGAACTTCGCGATCGGCGAATCGAGCGCGCCCCCTTTGACGCGGAAGAAACCCAAACCCTTGGCCCCGTACTGTCCGACGAAAACCGTCAGCTCGTCGATCGTCTTACGGCTGTATTTTTCGGCTGCTCCCTTGGCGTTAAGGCCACGCACACGTCCGGCCGGTGTCGACACGGCCGCCTTGAAGGCGTTGAAGCCGCACTTCGCCGCCAGATCGCTGACGTCGACCAGCTCCATGCCGAATCGCAGATCGGGCTTGTCGCTGCCGAACCGTTCCATCACGTCGTGATAGCCATAGCGTGGCAGCGGGAGCGCGACCTTTTGCCCAGTCACATTTTCGACGACGAAGGCGATCAGCCCGTCGATCATGGCGAGAATGTCCTCGCGCTCGACGAAGGCCATCTCGACGTCGATCTGCGTGAACTCCGGCTGGCGGTCGGCCCGCAGGTCCTCGTCGCGAAAGCAGCGGGCGATCTGCATGTAGCGGTCGTAACCCGCGACCATCAGGATCTGCTTGTAGATCTGCGGCGACTGGGGCAGCGCGTAGAAGCTGCCCTGATGCACGCGGCTGGGGACAAGATAGTCGCGGGCCCCCTCGGGCGTGCTCTTGCCGAGCATCGGCGTTTCGATCTCGAGAAATCCATTCCGGTCGAAATACTGCCGAGTGAGCGTGGTGATCTTGTGCCGCAAGATCAGCGCCTCTTGCAGGCTGGGGCGGCGGAGATCGATGAACCGGTAGCGCAGCCGCAGCTCTTCGGCGGGCAACTCGGTGGAACTGGGCTCGAACGGAGGCGTCTTGCTCTTGTTGAGGATTTCGAGGCTCTTGGCCCGCAGGTCGATCTCGCCGGTGGCGAGCTTCGGATTGATCATGTCCTTGGGCCGCGCCTCGACCTTGCCCGTAACGCGGATCACGTCTTCGCTACGAAGTCCGCGGGCCGTGGCGTGCATTTCGGCCGATTCGTCCGGATTGAAGACGATCTGGGTCTTGCCGTAGCGGTCGCGCAGGTCGATGAACACGAGCTTGCCGTGGTCCCTGTAACCTTCGACCCAGCCACACAATGTGGCCGTTTCGCCCACGTTTGACACACGCAGCTCACCGCACGTCTTTGTACGAAGCACTGGACAATCCTTAATCGACCCGGACTCTTTCTTCAGGGTGGCACTGGCGGCTTGTCCGCCAGTGGTTTCTAACCGCTGGCGATATGCCGCTCGCTAACACTTCGGGTTAGTACGATCTCTTCACTAACCCGAAGCCTAAGCGAGGCTTGCCGAGACAAACCCCCTGAATTCCGGACACTGGCGGGCAAGCCGCCAGTGCCACCCACGGCCCACACTCTCTGAGTGCGGGGATTATAGGACCGGCCCAAAAGGCCCACAATCCGCGTTAGAGAGCGAGAGTGGGACGACGGGGAAAGGTCGCACGCATCCTCCAGCAAGGAGAGACATCTTGGCGCGAATCGACGTTCGCGGCAGAATTCGCCCGATTCGTGGGTTGGATGGTCGTCTTGGGAGCTGCCGGGTGAGGACGTTCGAAACGCGAGACGACGTCGAGCGGCCCATCTCGTCGCAACGCCGACGGGCTCGTAGCGACGGCCATTCGCTGCGCGACCGGGTCGTCATCACGGCGACCGTGCTGGGCGTGATCATCTTCGTGGCGGTCGGTCTTCCCTATCTGAAGCGCGATTTGCCAGCCGAGGGCTTGCCCGTTGAGACCACGGGCGATCTCGGGGCCGATTCCGACCGGGACGTGGTTCGCGGCTGGATCCGCACGAACTACGCCGACCCGCATCCTCGCGAGGTGCGCTGGTGGCCAGCCCGAACGCTCGACGAGTTTTATCGCCGGCAGCTCGCCGCCGCGAAAGAGGTCGCCGAGGACGATCCGGACTTCAGCGACTTTGTCGAGCAGCTCGAGCACGACGGACCGAGTCGCGCCAGCCGAATGAAATACCGCACGAGGAACAAAGTCGGAGCGCAGATCTCACACGATGATCTATTCATCTTTCGCGGCAGCCGCGTCCGACCCGTTCGCGGTGGCTCCTCAGAAGCCTCGGCGATGCGGAAATACTTCTCGGACGACCGCGGCCAGCCGTGAACTGCTTTCGGAGCTCGCTTGCACTCGACTCCAGCTCGCCGATCTGAGCGGGCGACACAGCGCGCTCGAACACACTGCTGAGCGAGCTCAGCAGTGGCACACAGATCCAAGAGTTGCGTTCAAAGCGGTTTGCCCAGCAGCTTGCGCTTCTCTTTGAGAAACTTGAGATGGTGGTCGAGGTGGCCGGTGTAGGTGTCGAGTAGTTGCTCGAGCGTCACCTCTCCCCGCTCGTTGTGAAAGCCGCTCCTCGCGAAGGCCGTGTCTGGCAGACGTCGCATCAGCTCGGCCGTGATGCGTCGATTGAGGCGGAAGACTTCGCACGCCTCCTGCGCGGGAACGTGATCGTAGGCGAGCGTTTTCGCAAAGGCCGTTTCGTTGTAGCCGATCAGTGTCGGATGATCTTCGGCCGCGACTCGCTTCATGCGATCGGACGCGATCAGATCACTGTCCATCATGTGGAGCACGATCTGCTGAATGTTCCAAGTGCCCGGCACGGGGAAGGCCAGCAAATCAGCGCGGTCCAGGCCTTGGATCGATTTGCCCAGGACGTCGGCGCCTGCCGCGTAACGTTCGATCAATTCGCGATTCAAGGTTGAATCTCCCGATAGGGCTGCTCAGCCGCCGGACTCTGCCACGTACTTCTGGTACGCACCCGCCACGTCGCCCGCTTTTGTGTCGCCGTCATGGATGTAGATCGCATACCGCAGGCGCAGGTTCGCGCCAGGGGCCAAGTTCACCGGCTGCGCCTGCTTTTGACCGTTCGTGTAGTCGTGTTCGCCGAAGGGGCTGATCGAGAAAAGTCCATAACTTCGCACGTGATAGCGAGAGGGGCGGAAGTTGTGCGGGTTGTCGAAGATCGCGACGCCGACCAACTTCCCGTTGACCGGCCCGTCATAGTCGACCCAAGGGAAGGTCTTGCCCCAGCATTCTTTCTCGCCTTGATGGCCGTCAGAGCTCACGATAGTGCCGGCCGACCCGCGCATCGAGTTGACCATCCGGAAGCCAAACAGCCCTTCTTTCGTGTCGTCGAAGGTCACCGGCTCTTTGGCGGCCGTCAGCGTGGCGTCGTAAGCGATCAAACGGTTGGCGTAAATGGTGATCGTCGTCGTCTCGATCAGGACGGTTTGCTTGTTTCGGTCGAGCCAATGATTGACGACTTTGAATCGTGCCGGATTTCCCACGGCCACGATCGGCTCGACCGAAATGTTCTCG
>DASRXU010000415.1:0-14388 GCA_035687365.1 Planctomycetaceae bacterium
GTTCTCGTTCGAGGCCAGCGCCAATTGGGTGGTGCCTGATGCCGCGCGAATGATGACGCCAAAATTCGTCGCCGGGTTGTTCACCCACGATTGAACCAGGGCCAGACCGGCCGAGTTGAGCGCGACGTTGACCGGCCCCGCCGAGGAGGCGGTGAAGCTGCCGATAATGGTGCTGCCCGAGTCTGACGGGCTTCCGGCACCCAGCGAACCCCATTTGACCCCAGTGCCCGAGCTGGTGAAGGTGACCTGGCTGGCATTCCAGGCATGGTTGAGCGCGTAGAGGTTGTAGGTAATTCCGCTGGCGGCGGTGACCACGTCGAGCGTGATCGTGGCGCCCGAAACCGAGGCCGAGGTGCTCAGCGACGAGACGTTCCACTGGATGAGCGCGTCCTCCGTGGGACTGCTGTTTTTCACCAGCAGCGAGGCGGCCGTCCCGAAATTCGCGTTCAACAGTGAGGAGCTGATGTAGGAGTCCGAAGATCCCGTGTAGCCGTTGACTCCCAGCTGAAACGAGCTGGTGGCCTGGGTCGTGGGATTGACGGTGATCGTCGAATAGCTGGTCGTCGTGTAGGTTCCGTTCGAGGCGACCAGGCGGATCTGATAAATACCCGGCGTGCTGAAGACGGCGGTCGTTTGCGGTGAGTTGGGGTTGGTGAAAAATGTGCCGCCCGGAGCGTTAGCGACCTGCCAGACTGTCGAGAGAGTGCCGGTCGACGTCGATGCCGACCCATTGAGGGTGACGGTCGAATTTTGCAGCACGGTTTGATTCGGCCCGGCCGAAACGACGGGAGCCGGATTGACCGTGGACGGGTTGACCGTGACTATCACTTGGGAGCTGGCGGCCAGCGTGCCGTCTGTGGCCGAGAAGTTCAGGACGTAAGTTCCCGCTTGGCTGAATACGGCCGTGGTGTTGGCTGCGGTCGGAGTGCCGAAGGTAGCTTGCGCGATTCCTGGTCCGCTGATTTGGCTCCACTGCATGGTGAGCGGAGTCTGCGGGTTGTTATCGCTGACGGTGCCGGCCAGGTTCAACGTCGCTCCGACGGTCGTCGCTTGATTGGCTCCCGCGCTGACGGTTGGCGGCTCGTCAGGCAGCGGAGGCGTAACGAGAATGGTCACCTGGCTCGAAGAAGACAGCGAGCCGTCGGTGCCGGCGAGTTGCAGCACGTAGGTGCCGGTCGCGCTGAAGAGGGCGCTGGTTGTCAGCGAGTTTGGCGTCTGGAAGGTCACCGTGCCCGGCCCACTGACAACGCTCCAAGTGGTGGCCAGTGGCTGCGGGGCGGTCGGATCGCTGTAGGTCATCGTTCCAGCGAGGTCTGCCGTCGCGTCGATGGTCGTCGCGGCGTTGAGCCCAGCATTGAGGACGAGTGTCGGAGTTGTCGAGCCACCGGTGCCGGTGCCAGTACCACCAGTGCCGGTGCCGCCCGTGCCTGTGCCCCCTGTTCCCGTACCACCGGTGCCGGTTCCGCCGGTGCCCGTGCTGCCGGTGCCCGTTCCCCCGTTGCCGGTTCCGCCCACCGTGATATTCGGATTATTGAGCGACGCCGAGAGGAGTGTTCGATCTTCGAGCCTCTCGGGAGTCGCCATGCGGCAGACGGCTGGACGGGCGCGTCGCGCGCTCACCGACGAACGGGCTCGTCGCGAGCTGGGTTTTCCGGTCTTACGAGCAAACGAGTCCAACCACGAGGTCAAGCGCATCTTCAATCACTCCGGCGCAGTCTTGACGTTTGCCCGTTACAAAGTCTTCGCTTCGACACGGCGACGAAACGAACGCAGGCGGGCGCCTGCGGCACCTTGGGTCAAACGGAATTCCAGATTGTGTGAGTCAGACCAGGGGGGAAAAGCGCGACCTTTTGATAGCCCATGGAAGGCGCGCGATGGATCCAGCATGGCTGATCGTACAGGCGATGGGAAGTCTCAAATTAGGGGTTTTAAGCGGATTTCAGAAACGTTTTGCCGCTCGATAGCGTTAAATTTCTTATGGTTACGCTAGTTGTAGGAACTTTGCGGGCGCCAACCCAAACTAGAGCCAAACCTCATAAATGAACACCTTAATGATCCGATTAGGGTCGGCCCTAATCGTACTTATTTCCGTTGAAATTTTAGCGGATAACTTTTGCTCGTCCGAATCGGCCTATGCCGATCAGCCGGCGATCACCGAACAGGCGACGGTCTATTTCCAGCCCGGCCGATTCGGTGGCTGGCCGGCCAATCACGGCATCTGGATCTGGGGCAACGAGATCGTCGTCGGATTTAGTACGGGTTACTACCAAGATCGGGGCGTCGGCTTCCACGCGATCGATCACGACAAACCCGAGCGACACGTTCTCGCTCGTAGCCTGGATGGCGGTCACACCTGGTCGCTCGAGGATCCCAACCGACAGGGGGTTCTTATCGGCACCAAGGGGATGCGACATGGCACCGTTCCCAACGACGTGCATGAAGCCGAGCCGATCGATTGTCCCGGCAACGTCGAATTCACTCATCTGGACTTCGCCCTGACAGTCCGCATGGCGGACATCCACGGTGGCCAGTCGCGCTTCTACTACTCGCTCGACCGCGCTCATACCTGGAAGGGGCCCTTCCGACTGCCGCTCTGTGGTCAAAAGGGAATTGCCGCTCGCACTGACTATGTCGTCAACGGCCCTCACGACTGCCTGATGTTCGTGACGGCGTCCAAACAAAACGGCAAAGAGGGCCGCCCCATCTGTATTCGGACTAACGATGGGGCCCGGTCGTGGCAGTTCGTCTCAACGATCGGGCCGGAGCCGACTGGGTATGCCATCATGCCGGCCACGGTGCGACTGTCGCCGACGGAACTGTTGACGACCATTCGCCGACGTGAAGAACGGCCGGAAGAAAGCGACGCGTGGATCGATGCCTGGCTCTCACCCGACAACGGGCAACACTGGCAGTTTCTGAATCGGGCGGCTCCCGATCTGGGAGAAGGAAATCCGCCCGCGCTCGTGCGGCTACGCGATGGTCGGATCTGCTTGGCTTACGGCGTCCGCAAGCCGCCCTACCGGATGGAAGCCCGCCTCAGCAGTGACGGCGGTCGTTCTTGGGGCCAACCGTTCGTCCTGCGAACCGACGGTGCGAGCCGCGACCTCGGTTATCCCCGCATGGTCCAGCGGCCGGATCGAAAACTCGTCACGATCTACTACTTCCACGATCGCCGGCGCGTCGAGCGCACGATCGACGCGACGATTTGGGATCCTGGAAGCTAGCTGACTTCGACTCGCAGCCTCCGCCCAAATCTACGGCCAGCACAGGCAATCGGAGGCGTCGGCCGTTCGAGTTTGACCGCCGGGATGGGCCGTCCAGGCCCCCGTCTGCTGGACTCCCCGATGGGGTGCACCAGCAGGGGCGACGTGACACGTCCCCTTGGCCGTCGCGAGAGAATGTCCCGCTTGGAGGAGCTGAGCACGCAGTTCTGCTTGACCGGTGCCCGAGGCCGTCGCCGTCAGGTAATCCTCGCGCGACTCGTGGTCGCCGAGCGCACCAATCTTGTATTGGAGCTGCTGACCGCGGGCGTAATGTAACTGCTCGGGTAGATCGAGATTCAGTTTGAGATCCGTTGTCTGTCCGCCCAGATTCGTGGCGCGAAAGCCAATGCGACAACTTTCGCCCGCGTGCACGTCGGTCGGCAGGATCAGTTCCAACTTCACTTGGGACGATTCGGCTCTCGCCTCAATCGGCACGGTGGCCGCGGTTGGGCTTGGTTGAGCGGCGATCGTCGGCTCGGCAACGGGCTGACGTTCGGCCGGCCGGACCGGCGGGGCAAGCGTGACGACGATAGTTCTTTCCTCGCCGGGCGCCACGTCGCGCAGCGTCCAGTGCAAGTCCCGATCCCGCGTTTCGGCCGGCGGATCGGTCACCTGCACGGTGTGCTCGGCGGGGACGGCCTCGTCGACGTCGAACGCCTTGACGGCTTTCTTGCCGTTGTTGCGGACGACAATCCTGTAGCGAACCGAGCCGCCGAGTTCATTTTTCTCGATCTGATGATGAGCGACCGCCACGCTGGGCATCGATTCGTCGTCGGCCGCCGAATGCAACGGCTCCGCGCTCGGCTTGGGAGCGGGCAAGCCGTTATCGGGGAGTGAGGGTTCCGCCTGTTTCGGCGGCGTGTCGGTTTTGGGAGGAAGGTCGGCTTTGAGCGGCGCGTCGGTTTTGGGAGCCGCATCGAGCTTCGGAGCAGCGTCCGTGTGAAACGGGTCGGCCTTGGGATCGTTCGCCGGAGCGGGCGATGCCGCCGGGATCGACGGTTTCGATTCAGGAGTCGTAGCCCCAGCCGGAGGAGCGGACGTCGCGGGAGTCGTGCTACCCGCGCTACTCGGCGCTTTGCTGTTAAGCAATTCATCGAGACTCGAATCGCCGGCGGGCGGAGCTTTCGTCTCGGCAGGCTTCGGGACACTCTTGCCCGAATCCGCGGCGCTGCCGCCGATTGTCGCGTCGTTGGCGTTGGCAGTCCGCGCCGGGAGGTCGTCGGTCGACTTGGCGTCCGCGTGATGTGGTGACGGAACACTCAATACGGGCAGACCGTCGTCCGCGTGATCGGGTTTGCTCGGCTCCAGCTTGTCACCGCTCGGCTTGGACGGCGCGGCGGCCGGAGGATCCTTGGGAGCAGCGTCTAGTTTTGGAGCCGTGTCAAGCTTTGGACCGCCGTCGAGTTTCGGTCCGTTATCGAGCAACGGATCATTCGCAATCGGAGCAGAAGGCGAGGTCGGCTTCGGCTCCGAGTTGGAATTCAGCGGGTTTGAATTGTCCAGGCCAATCGAAGGACCCGCATCGGGGAGTTTCGCGTCGAGCTTCGGGGCGAGCAGATCGGCAGGCAAATTTGCGCCCGGAGTTTGATCGGCCGCACCATGGTCGTCGCGATGATGTTTGTGATGGTGCTCTTCGTCTTTGGGAGGCCCAACCGGATCCGAGGCGGCCGGCGCCGGCATCGAGAAATCGTCCTTCGGGGGATCCTTCGGACCGTGGTCTTTATGTTCGTGATGCTCGTGCGGCTTCGCGGCTTCCGGAGCGGCGAAGTCATCGCCCAACGGCGCGGCGCTCGCCGAGGGTTTCAGCGGCTCGTGCTTCGGCGGCAGCGAGCTTCCGGCATCTCGCGAATCGACCAGCAACGGATCGTCCGTGCCATGCGGACGGGCCGGCTTGTCGAGGTCATGCGAAGGCGCCGGCTCGGTCTGAGCAATCGGTGCGGCTGCATCGCCAGGGCGCGCCGAACCCGAATTAACTGGAGCGGCCAAGAGGCTGTCGAGCGAGGCATCGGCCGCTTGCTTTGCGTCATGAGGCTGAGACTCCAACGGTGGCGATTGCACCTGGACAGTCGGAGGTGGCTGGACCGGATGGTCGGCGCGATGGCTGATGTCAGCATGTCCGCCGAATTCGGCGCCGCCGTCGGAATTCGTGGGGTGGTCTGCCACGGCGACCGCATCGCGATGAGCATCATTCGGTCGAACGTCAGTCGTGTTAGGCGGTTGCTCGCTCCGGTGCGTGCGTCGCCGGTGGTGCGGCGGCGTCTCGGGGCGAGGTTCCCCAGCGGCCGGATCGGCGGCGACCTCAGTGTTTGACGCCAGCAGGTCGACCACCCGGGGGCGGTGTGACCTGAGATAGAACTGATGATGCACCACAAAGAAGATCGCGATGACCGCCGTCCCGACTGCAAAATCAAAGGCGAGGCGGCGATTGCGATGGCCATGCGGATTGTCGCCCGCCGGTGCGTTTCCGTCTGCCGTTCGACGGGCCACGCGTCCCCACATGGCGCTCACCGGTCGCGACAGTCGGCCGCCCGAATTGGCCGACGCGACGGCCGTCGAGATCCTTCGCCAACCGTGGCGACTGATGCGCGTCGCATGTCCGGCGATCTGCGGGACACCGGCGCGGTTCAACCCGCGCCGCACATGATGGACGCCGCGACGGAGAAGATTCTTGGTGTCCTCCGTTTCAGGCGAGTCGTCGCCGGCATTCTCACGCGCGGTGCGATCAGAATCTCGGGCGGAAGTATTTTCGGGAGCGTTGTTGGCCGCGGACGGGATGCGTGGTTTCACAGCATTGATCCGGAACTGGACTTGTCCGGAAATCGCTCGACGGGGACGGTCCCGCGCCGGCGGAATCCGGTCTTGACGTGTGGCGCTGCCAGAAGGGGGCCGTGAAATATCAGAATCGGCCAATTCTGAGAAGACGGCCTTAACCCGAACCGCGTCCACGTCAGGGTGGGGGGTTAGCTCAACTGACGTGTCCCGTCCCGCCTCCGGTCCCAATCAACGAAGTGGACCGGACCCGACTTACTCCGACCTAAGTCATTGTTCTCAAAGAACTACGGCCGGACCACTTCGCAATTGTTAAGGTGGACCTGACTTTGGTGCTCGGAGCGAATTTGATCGCGTCCCGTTGCGGTGTTGGAGTCCCGTCCCAATGGGTCCCGGTCCCGCCTTGCCCGTCGACCGAGTGTCCGGACCTGGTGTCCGGACCTCATGTGCCGGGACCAAGTCCCACTGGCGAGAGTGTCCCGTCCCAGTGTTGTCCAGAAACTGTACAGCCCCGGTACAATCGCGGCATGAGACATTTCATCCACCGGACGCTCGACCTGATCGTCGGCATCCCGTTCATTGCGCTCGGAGCCTGTGGAATCCTTATTGACGTTGCGTGGTTGATCTCGTGGGCTGGGGGCTGGCCGACTTCCACAATCATTTTCCCAGGCGGAACTATCTTTGGCATTGTGTGCTGCTGGTTCGGCCACCGCGTGGTTTTTAGACGCCGCATAGTCGGTCGAAGTGGTCGAGCGACGGCATGAGCGCCGATCCGAAGACAGCGGAGCGGAGGTTGTGGACGCGGTGGCCGATCGCTGTCGTCGCGCTGATCGCACTCTACGTGTTTTCTTCCGGCCCCGCTTATTGGGCCGCTGGGTATCACTACGGCGGAGGCTTCGATCGGTTCCATGCGGTTTATCGTCCACTTCTTTGGCTTTGCGATCGAAACGAAATGGCCGATGACGCACTCAGTTGGTGGTGGATTTTCTGCGAATCGTGGCTGCCCGTACCATGCTAAGGCCTCGGGCCCGCCCACCCTTTTCAAACGATTGTGTCCCGGCGCGCCGGACCAAGACTTTTGGCTCGCCGGGCCAAAATCTCCCGCCATTGCGGGACCAACTCCAGCGGAGTCGAGCCTCACAATCGACGACGGCGGCGCCTGACTATCACCAGGGGCGCTACCAGGCGCTACCACCAGCGTAACATCCAGGACAGCGCTGCCCGAGCCCGAGTTTCTACCGTCGTAGAAACAACCTCGGAACTCGAAGCCCAGCCAAGCCGTTATCGCATTGGCGCTGCAATCCCTCACTTACGCTTCGGGTTAGCAATGCAGGGAGCACCAACCCGAAGCGTAAGCGAGGGGTTTTCGCGCCAGGCACCGACGAGCAAACCCTCGTGCGAACATCGCGTGCTACTTTGACAACTCGGCGAGCAAGGTTCGCGTCGCGCTGAGTTCACCCGTGAGCCCGTCCACGAGGTCGCGCGGAGCGCTGCCGGGCATCACGTCCCAGGTGTAGGTCTCCACCTCGAGATGGGGTGCGTACGGGAGTCCTCGCACGGCGGCGAGAGCGGCCCGCAGCTCGGCTCGCGTGGTCGCCAGCGGACCGAGGCGCTCGGCGTCGACCGGGACGTGGAAATGAGTCCGCCAAATAGGAGCCATCAGAAACTCGGCCGGGGGTTCCAGGGCGAAGGTCGGCTCCAGATCGAATTGGGTGAGCACGCGGCCATCGAGCGTGCGGGCCTTGGTCTGATGCAGATAGCGTGGCTCGGCGTACTGAGCCAGCGCCGCGCGGGCCGCTTGGTTGGTCGCCGGATCGCGAAGTTCGATCGCGCACGTGATGTGAATCTTATTCAGGCGAATGCCTGCCTCATCGAGCGCGACGATCGAGCGGCCGACATCCTCAAATGCGACCGCCTGATGACACACGTCGAAGCAGAGACCGATGTGCGTCCGCACGGCGTCGAGGCAATTCTGTTTGCGGGCAGCCGGCCAAAGGCGATCGGTGAAAAACGCGATCGCGCTCGGCGTCGTGTCGAGCCAGCAGCACGGTTCCGGTTCGAGACCCAATCGAATCGTGCGACCGTTCTTGGATTGAATGCGATCCAGCTCGCGGGCGGTTGCGAGCAAGTTGTCGACGCAACGTTCCAGGAAGTCGGGCGCGGAATGAATCCCCGGATAGCCGAGCGGCAATGTCGAGATGCTGCCTTCTTCGTCTGCGGGAAGCAACTCGGCCAGTGTGCGGGCCGCCCCCAGCGTGTAATCAAGGCGAGACTGTTCCGCCCAGCTCGGGACGTAGACGTTTTCTTTCACCCGCGGACTATGAAAGTCGCCAAAGGGAAACGCGTTGAGCGTGTGACACGACAGCCCTCGTTCACGGAGGGCCTCCGCGAAGCGCGCTCCGCCGTCGGGTGCGGCCTGCAACTCTTTGATCACGGGTGCGGCGAGCCACAGCCCGGCTGCCAGCGGTGATCCCAGCCGAGCGGCGACCGGAACCGTGAACCGATCCAACCCGTCGATAATTTCGCCCAGCGTGCGACCAGGATGCACGTTGGTGCAATAAGACAGGGGCAGAGCGCTGAACGACATGCGTTGTTTCAGAATTCCGGGTACGGTTGGCGTGCAAGGCAGGTCGAGCGCATCCCGACAGATAGCAATCTAATGGGCCAGTCGAGACGCCCGGCGCTCGGCCCGCGCGAGGCAGTAGCAGCGGCGGACAGCGAATTTTAACAGCCGGCGACAGCGTTTGACAGTTTTGGCGGCACGCGTTGCGGCTTCGTGTTCGTGCGATCACCAACCGTGGAAAGTCACGGGGCAGTACGCGCAGAGAGTTCAGACAGAATGTCGGCCCGTTTCGAGAGTCAGTTCGTGCAGCCGGTCAAAGGCGGGCGACGCGATTTGTTCGGCTGTCGCGCGCCATTGCCAGTTATCGAGCGGACGGCCGGGCCAATTCATTCGCGCCTCGGAGCCGAGATTGAGCAGGTCCTGCAACGGAGCAATCGCGAGCATGGCCCGCGATTCCCAAATCAGGCGGATCATCTCGAAGGCAGCTTCGGTCGGTTCGATTTGGCGTCCGATGCACTTCCAAACGGTGTGCCGTGCGTCGTCCGAAAGCGTTTCGTAGAAACCACGGCTTGTTTGATTGTCATGAGTCGCGGTATAGGCGACGACTTCGGGGGGATAGTGCTCTGGCAGGAACAGATTGTCGGGATCGCCATCGAGAGCAAACTGCAACACGCGCATGCCGGGCAGATGAAACTGATCGCGCAGGGCCACGACGTCGGGCGTGATCAGGCCGAGGTCTTCGGCGATCAACGGCAGCGACCCGAGCCGCGTTTTGGCGGTCGACAGAAAATCGGCCCCCGGGCCGGGGCGCCACTCGCCTTGGATCGCCGTCTTCGCGCCGGCCGGAATGTGCCAGGCCGCCGCGAAGGCTCGAAAGTGATCGAGGCGGACGAGGGCGACGAGCGAGAGCACTGTGGCGATCCGCGTGATCCACCAGTCGTAGCCGGTGCGGCGGAGCGCATCCCAGTCGTAGAGCGGATCGCCCCAGAGTTGCCCCTCCGCGCTGAAATAATCGGGCGGCACTCCCGCGACGAATTGAGGCCGCCGGTCAGCGTCTAGCAAAAACAGCTCGGGATGGGCCCAGACATCGGACGAGTCGGGCGAGACGACGAACGGAACGTCGCCGATCAGTCCCACGCCGCGCGAACGGGCGTGATCGCCCAACCGCCGCAGTTGGCGGTGTATTAGGAATTGTCCGAGTCGAAACCGTTCAATCGTATCGGACAGCCGTTGACTTGCGCCAGCCAGCGCGTTCGGTTCGTGACGCATCAACTCGGGAGGCCAGTCGTGCAGCTCGCGGTCGGACTGTTCGAGTCGCAGCGCGCGGAACAGCGCATAATCGTCGAGCCAGCCGGCCTGCGCGTGGCAGAAGTCCGCGAAGTCCTGCCGCAATTCGCTCGCCGCAGCACGGTGAAAATTCGCCTGGGCCTCGGCGAGCAGCGCGTCCTTGAGTTGGTTCACCGCCGGATAGTCGACCCGATCCGTTGCGGCCAGCGCGGCGGGCCAGGCGTCGGGCGGCAGCAATCCGTCTTCGGCCAGCCATTCGGGGCTAAGAAACAGCTCGTTGAGAGCGAATGTCGAGAAGGGCTCGTAGGGCGAATTGCCGCGGCCCGGCGGACTGAGGGGAAGAAATTGCCACCAAGTCTGCCCGGCGTCGGCCAGGCGATCGACCCAGGCGACGGCCGAGGGACCGAAATCGCCGATCCCCCAAGGAGTTGGGAGCGAACTGACGTGCAGCAACAAGCCCGAAGAACGTTGGATCACGGGCGATTCCATCCATGAAAAGGCAGACGCGTGGCTGGACGTTCAGCCAACGCGACCGGAGAATGGTAGTGTTTAAGAACACCCCGAGAAAGAGGCGCGCTGTGATCAAAGATTTTCGTTGGATCGCGTTCGCAACGGTTTTGGCGTGGGTCGGCCCGGCATTGGCCGCCACTTCGGCATTGGCAGACGGTCCCGCGGCTCCTGCGGCCGCCTCGAAGGCTAAATCGACTCCGCCGGCGGCGAAATCTGGCGATAGCAAGTCGACCGACAAAAAGCCCGCGGACAAATTGACATACATGCGCGTCCGCCGCGATGCGCACGAGCATCCGATCGCTCTCGAAACGGCGACGGGGCACTACGTATCGACGGATGGCAAACCGGTCACCGTCGACTTGATCGGCGCGATCCACATCGGCGACTCGGATTACTATCGCCGGCTCAACCAGCGGTTCCGCACGTACGACAAGGTGCTATTCGAACTCGTGATGCCCGAGGGGCAATCGCTGAAGGGCTTGGGCGACCACAAGAGCAACCACCCGGTCGGCATGCTGCAGCAGTCGCTGCCCGGCATCCTGGATCTCGACTATCAGCTCAAGGCGATCGACTACACGGCCAAGAACTTCGAGCACGCCGACTTGAGCCCCGACCAGATGGCCGAGGCGATCCGCAAGCGGGGCGATAACGGCGCCTCGATCGGCATCAAGATTTTCTTCGACATCTTGAATCAGGCCAATCGGCAGTCGGAAGCCCGGGCGAAGAAAGGGGCTGACTTCAGCGAACTGCAGTTGCTGTCGGCGATGTTCGATCCCAACCGTCCGCTCGCCTTCAAGAAGATGTTTGCCGAGCAGATGGACCTGATCGGCGGCTTGGGGACGGGCCTCGGTTCCACGCTCGATACGATCCTGGTTCAGGACCGCAACGCAGCCGCGATGAAAGTCCTGAAGAAAGAAATCGACAATGGAACGCGGAAGATCGCCATTTTCTACGGCGCCGCCCACATGCCCGACTTCGACCGCCGGCTGACGGAAGAGCTGAAGCTCAAGCGCGAGTCGATAACTTGGGACAGCGCTTGGGACTTGCGGGATAAGTAGGGCTGCAGCCGGATCAATTCTTGACCTAGCACGCCCGCCCCCGAATTCACGACGCGCGCTCTCTACTTTTTCCCCGCCGTCGAGTTCGGCCCTTTCGTCAGATTCTCGGCCAGCTGCCAGAGTTTCTCTGCGCGGAGTACGGCGCTATCCCACGGGTCGTCGGGCGGCACGTATCCCAAGGCGATGGTCTTGTCGAGCGCGGTGGTTTTGATTCTCATAGTGTTCCGCGCTCCGTCAAGCACTTGGCCTCCGATCTCGGAAGGAAGGTCGCACAAGCGAGAATCGGGAAGTGCGCGTTCGAATGCGAGGATCTCGCGCGGCGCTGAAATCTGCCGCGTGATTCTTTCCTGAACCAGCGTTCCCTTTCCCGCGGCGTCCACCTTGAGTGTCCAGGAATGGTCGCTCGGGTTGTTGCCACGTTCGTGCGAGCACTCCAAGTCGACCAAGGCGCCAACATCGGAGGGACAGCGGTGCGTCCACCAGAAAACTCCTGCGACGAGCAAGGTGGCGACTAACAGGCCACCGAGCGATTTCAACAAGACCGTCTTCCGCTTGGATTTGTGCATGTCAGTGCTCCTCTGACCCGCAGACGAGGAGAAAGGGAGCGGGATCCGCTACGGCGGACCGCTCGCCGGCTCGAGTCAGGTGCGCGGCGTGATGCGGTCTTGGCCGACCCATTTGCGTACCCAAGGGCGCCGCGCACGGGGCCGACTTCGACCGCCGGCTGAAGTAAGGAATGGAATCAAGCGCGAGCCGACGACGCGGGACACCGCGTGCAAAATGCACTCAGAGGCGTCCCGAGTCGCTCCCCTCTCCAGATTAGTGCTTCGGACGCCGTTTCTTGGCAGCCCCCCTAGTTCCACGCTGATGAGATTGCTGCGGCTCTTCGGCCGATGATGGAGCGTCGCTCGCGACTCCTGATTGCACTAACTTGTGCGTTTTCAAGTTTACGGCGAACACATCCACAGGCTCTTCCGGGAGGCTACCTTCGAATGGAACGACGAAATACTCACCCTTGAGATTCTGCTTGTCGACCGTGATGCGCAGATAGCCCGGGTTTACTTCGTCGTACGAGTCGAGAAAAACTCCCTTCACTGTCGTCTCGAAGCGCTTGTGAGGTATCGGCTTCTTGTTTTCATCGAGTTGCAATTGGTGAACTGCCTTCGGACTGTCGGCGTAGCCGCCGTTTCCAGCAATCACGAACGGGATTTGCCGTCCCGCCTCCTCTCGTGTGAACCGTTGGTAGTTATGCACGTGCCCCGAGAAGACGGCATCCGGATAGTGGCCGCTGACTTCGATCGCACGATCGAGCGCGGCAAGAATGTCGGGCGAACCGCCGTGGGCGGAGTCAAGCGAATACGGAGGATGGTGGACCGCGACAATGAGTGCCTTGTCCTGTCCTCCGTCGACTTTCGCTTTTGCTGTCTTCATTTGGTTCTCAAGCCAACGTTGTTGCTCATTGGTGCCGCGCCCATCGAGGCTTCCATCAACGTTGGAATAGAGGCCAATGATGTCGACGAACGGAGTCTCCAAGGTCCAGTAAACGTACGGTTGAGTCATGGTCTCGCGGTACGCGTCGATGTGGGACGCCTGCGTCGCACAGAAGTTTTCCATGAATCCTGCAAGAGTCGGGTCCGTGTCAGGTTCGTCTCCTTGGCGCGTGCTGGTGTCGCCGTCGTGATTGCCGGGAATCGCAAAGATTGGCGCCGGATAGTATTTGTAAGGATCATAGAACTGGGCGTTGTAAAGGTGACGCAGACCATTGAAATAGACCACGTCGCCCAGGTGGTAGAAGAAAGTCGGACGGTTCGCGGACTTGGCCTCCTGGATCTGGGTCTCCATGGCGTGAGCGACCGCTTCTTGGGCCTCCTCTCCCTTAATACCTCCCGTATCGCCGACGGCATGAAAGACGATTTGCTCCGCATCGGCGATCCTTCTCTGTTCGGTGGCGTCTCGGAGGACGACGTTGAGTGGAAGGTTCAGATTCTGAAAATTGGTGAACGGCGGCGGCAGAAAGCGCGGCCGCGATTTAACGGCTGCGACCGGGTCGCCGAAGGCGCGACGGGGTTTGCTAAAACGCGATGACTGGACCCTCGGCAGCGTTCCGGGCGGCAAATGAGCGACGTGCATAGCTGTCCCCTTCTCGAATTGCGTGGTTCAAGGCAGTTCCGTCAGACGTTAAACAGCAGCAAACTGCTCGCTCGAGATGGGTGAGAGCTAGCGACGACTAGATTAACGGTACATATGTTCCCGATTCAACCGTTCATTGTGGGAGCGCGACGCCAGACTTGAGGATCTACGTGCGCGGGGTGATGCGATCTTGGCCCACCCATTTGCATAGCGCTTCCGGGATGATCACCGAGCCGTCGGCCTGCTGGTAGTTCTCCAGAATGGCGATGATCGCGCGGGTGGCGGCGACGGCCGTGCCGTTCAGCGTGTGAACGAATTGCGTTCCCTTTTTGTCGCCGGTCTTGCAGCGGATGCCCAGGCGGCGGGCCTGGTAGTCGGTGCAGTTGGAGGCGGACGTGACTTCGCCGTATTCGTCGCGGCCGGGCATCCAAGCTTCGAGATCGAACTTGCGGTAGGCGGGGCCGCCCAGATCGCCGGTCGAGGTGTCGATGACGCGATAGGGAATGCCGAGCGTCTGGAACAAGTTTTCTTCGATCGCGACGACCTGCTCCAAGAAGGCATCGGACAGTGCCACATCAGGCTTCGTGAAGCCGAACATCTCGACCTTGGTGAATTGATGCACGCGATAAATGCCCCGGGTGGCCTTGCCGTGAGCGCCGGCTTCCGTGCGGAAGCAGTGTGAAAGACCAGCGTACTTGAGGGGCAGCGTGCCGGCTTCCAGAATCTGGTCCTTGCGTGAGCCGCCGAGGGTGATTTCGGCAGTGGCGACCAAGCTCAGGTCGGTGTTCTCGATCGAATAGATTTGCGC
>DASRXU010000416.1:0-27754 GCA_035687365.1 Planctomycetaceae bacterium
GTCGCCAAAGAGCAGGAGATGCAGGCTCTCACCAAAGAGAACCAGGCGGCCGTCGTGATGTCGGAGGCTGAGATCCCCAAGGCCTTGTCCGACGCTTACCGCATGGGGACTTTGCGAGCCAGTAGCGACCATAACGGTAAACCGCACGACGTGGGACCGCTGGCTTTGCCGGCTCCGACCGTGGAGCGGTGAGGGCTGTTCCGGTGTTGAAGGAGGCTGCGCCGCGACCAAAGGTTTGATGGTTCGCAGCCGATGCTCCTTACACTCCAAACCACGAATTGCGGTCGACGCTCTGCTTTTATCTCTTTGCTTTGCTGGGCTTTACATTTGCTGAGCCTGGCTCGTGCTGGGCGTCAAACTGTCGAGTTTGCCGGTTGCACCCGGCCTACCAAATGCGACGGCGGAAGTCAGGCGTTTTGGGGGAGTCGGCCGCATCAGCCAGTTGAGAAGTCGGTCGGCCAGCGTTACGATGAAAGCGCGGGAAATTTCTCCCGCGCGGGGGCGTTCGAGTGAAATTATCAGGAGGTTTCGTTCCGATGAGCGAAACTATGAGCGTCGGACTGACCGAGCAGCAACGCGAGATTCTTTTGCGAGGCCTGCGCTTCGTCCGCAGTTCTGTGGCTCTCGACGTCCACGATTCGACCCCGGAACTCGATGCCGAACGCTCGACGAAGCTGCGAGAGATCCGGCAGCTGGCCGAGTACCTTGAAGGCGTCCGGCCGGCCGGAACGGCCGCTCGCGTTTAGAGCGTTCGAGAGTGTGGTCGCATCGTCGAACGGACCCTAAGAACCGGCGGGCTGATACCTGCCGCTCGACGATGTTCTGATGCGTTATCGCCACGTCTCGATTGCAGCCGTCTGCCACGTGCTGCCCCCCGAAATCGTCACGTCGGCCGAGATTGAGGCCCGACTGCGTCCCGTCTACGAGCGGCTCGCATTGCCCGAGGGTCGCCTCGAGCTGATGACGGGAATTCGCGAACGGCGGTTCTTCCCGCGCGGCGCGCGTCCGGGGCAGGTGAGCGCCCACCTGGCGGCGCGGGCGATCGAGCTGTCGCAGATCGATCGATCGCACTTTGGCGGCCTGGTGCACGGTTCGGTTTGCCGCGATCAACTCGAGCCGGCTACTGCCAGTTTCGTGCATCACGCCACCGGGCTGCCGCCAAGTGCCTTCGTGCTCGACCTCAGCAACGCGTGTCTGGGTTTACTCAACGGCATGATATTACTGGCGGACATGATAGAGCTGGGCCAGATTCGCGCCGGACTCGTCGTGGGGACCGAAGACGGCCGCGCGCTCGTCGAAGGCACGATCGAATCGCTGCTCGCCAACGAGGCTCTGACGCGACAAGACATCAAACAAGACTTCGCTTCACTGACAATCGGCTCGGGATCGGCGGCGATCGTGCTTTGCGATCGTAAGCTGTGTCAGCAAGGCCATCGCCTGCTCGGCGGCGCCTTCCGCGCAGAAACCGCCAGCCACGAACTATGCACAGGCGGCAACAGCGAACAGCAGCCCGGAGATACCTTACGGATGCAGACCGATTCAGAGGCCCTGCTTCACGCAGGAATCGCGCTGGCGGAGAGCACCTGGCAGGACGCGAAACGTGCGCTGGGCTGGTCGAATGCCGACGTCGACAAAGCCTTCACGCATCAGGTCGGCCGCGCGCACCGCAAGCTGCTGTACGAACGTCTGCAACTCGATCCGGCCATCGACTTCCCCACCGTCGAGTATTTGGGAAACACAGGCGCAGCCGCGCTGCCGACGGCCTGGTCCTTGGGCATCGAACAATCGCGAGTGAGCGCAGGAGATCGGGTGGCCTTGCTCGGCATCGGCAGCGGACTCAACGCACTCATGCTGGGCTTGGATTGGTAGCTGAGCAGTGGGTCGACTGCGATAAATACTCAGGATTGGGTGCCATGCCCACGGCTTTGGGTGGGCATGTCCTGCAATGCATGCCCACGCCGAGCCGTGGGCATGGCACCCGACAAAATTGCCGTAGACAGCGCTTGGAGTGGTCGCTCTACGAAGCCGGGGCCGCTTCCGGCGGGGGCACCGCTCGTTCGCCCGCCACAAATCCGCAGGCTTTATGCTGGCCATCGCAGAACGGCCGGTTCTTGGATTGGCCGCAACGGCACAGCGCGATCGTCTCTTTTCCCGCGATATTGAATTGGTTCCCGTCCGCGTCAACCAGCGTGATCGGACCGGTAACCAAGAAGGGGCCGTTCTCGCGGGTGCGAATCGAAACGTCGGGCATGATCGAGACTTCCTGCTAGCGTGACGAAAAGCACGGCGGTGCACGGGATCGAGCATCGCGGGCTCGAACATAGCTGTGCCATTTTGCAAACGCAATCGATCTCCATTAAGCTTCCGATCGCGTCGAGCATTGACGCAGTGCAGCCACGGGATTTCGACAAGGACCACAAGTGACCGCGCGCGATGATCTCCTCGCCGACCTTCGCTGGAAGAAATTTCCGGTGCTCGACGACGGCTTTGTCTGCCTCGTCGACATGATGGGTGACGATGGCTCGGTCGTGCAGGCGGCCCGTGTCAGTTACGGCGAGGGAACCAAACGCGTTTCCGACGACCGCACGCTGATTCGCTACCTGATGCGACATCGGCACAGCACGCCCTTCGAGATGGCCGAGATCAAGCTGTTGGTTCGCGTGCCGATGGATTGTTGGCGGCAATGGATCCGTCATCGCACGGCATCGGTGAACGAGTACAGCACGCGGTATTCGATCGCGATCGACTCGGCCCAAGCCACGTCACCGGATCAGTGGCGCAGTCAGGCCGAAAGCAATCGGCAGGGCAGCGGCGATTTTTTGCCCGCAGAGCTGGGCCAACAACTCAGCGACGCCGAGCGGCAGCTGCAGGATGAATGTCGCCGCGTGTATCAAGAGCGTCTCGATCGCGGGGTGGCCCGCGAGCAGGCCCGCAAAGATTTACCGCTGGCCACTTACACCGAGGCATATTGGAAGGTCGACCTGCACAACCTGCTCAATTTCCTGGTCTTGCGGATGGACGCTCATGCCCAGCGGGAAATTCGCGACTACGCCACCACGATCGGCGAGCAGATCGTCGCGCCGCTGTTTCCCATCGTCTGGGAGGCGTTTGTCGACTATCGCCGGGAATCGATGGAGCTGACGCGGCTGGATCGGGGGGTGATCAGCCGCCTGATGGAATCCGCCAAACTCAAGGGAACGCCCCCCCCGTTCGATCACGAGGCGTTCCTCGCAGTTCAGGACGAATCCTGGAAATCCCTGAATCGCAGCCGCGAGCGAGACGAGTGCGAAGCCAAGCTGCGCCGGCTGGGATTATTGGCCAACGAGCCTTCCTGAGGGGTGCGGCCGGCACAGTTTGCATCGTCGGCCGGATTTGTTATTCTGCGGGACTAGTTGGGGTGGTCTGCGCTGTTTCTGTGCGCCGACAGCCATCCGGTCCACACCCGGATTTCCGTGCGACTGGCCTGCTTTTGCCAATCGACGGTTGCTGCGGCCCAGAGTGACTCGGCCGGGCTCCTGCGCGGGAGGCCCAGCACGGGTGACTCACCATCACGGTGATTCAAGTGCAACGCCACCGTTACCGACATTCAGAGTCGCGAGGAGGGTTTTGTGGTTAAGTTGCGTCTGCGCGAGCATGAATCAATTTCCGACGCCGTGAAGCGGTTCCGAAAGCTGGTCGAACACGCGGGTATCAAAAAAGAGATGCGCCGCCGCGAGTATTACGAAAAGCCGAGCGATCAGCGTCGCCGCGCACGCCGCCGAGCTGAGCGCCGCGCTCGCCTGCTGCGGCTCCCCGCCACGTCTTAACCCGCCGATTGGCCGCTGATTAACCGCAAGACAGAAGCCCACAAAATGCGAACCCCCGGTCCAAAAAGGCCGGGGGTTTGTTCATTGGCAGCGAGCGTAATAACGGCTTTCGGCCGAATCGGCTGCGGCCCCTGTCATCACTTCGCGGCGGCTTCGGCAGGTTTCGCCGGCGGGATGATCGTCTCTTTGAGCGCTTGGATGAAGAAGATCTTCTTCGGCGATTTCAGCTTGAGCTGCTGCACCTTCTCCTCAGCCGATTCGCGCTGATCGTAGGCGAAGCGCCCTTCTTCCTTCATGCTGCCGTTATAGACCGCCCACATCAGCCGTTTGCGCTCGGCAACCTTCGTCTTCGTGCGGCGGGCCGACGGTTTCTTGGCGCCGTCCTTGGTTTTGACCCGCTTCTTCGCGGTCTTTTCGGCGGCGGCGCCTGCCTCTCCGGCGGCCTCAACCTGTCGCCGCAACTCCAACCGACTCGGGGTCTTCCGCGCCATTTCTCAATTTCCTCTCGGGATTTCCGACAGCCGTGAAAGAAGGGTGCTGGTCGAGCCGGTGGATTTCAATCCGTTCCGACCTCACCCGTCCTTCGACAAAAGATAGCAAATGCGGGCTTCAGCAGCCATCAATCGGCAACAACCGCCGATCAAGTCGCATCCTGCGCTCTCCAAGGGGCGGCGGCGGTGTGTTGTGTTCTCAGCGAGGCCGATGGCCCACCAATTAGTCCCCGTTTGCAGCTCATTTCCCTTGAGTGGAACGATCGATTCGTCCGAAAAAGGCAGAATAGTTTATCCAATCAGACGAGGCGAACCGATCAATATAACCGCGGGAGTCTTCCCAAGACCGACTCCCTAGGTTCACGCATGTTAAGGAGAGCACTCGATGCGTAGGTACCCGAAGTGGGTGTTAACCCTGGGAATCGTGGCGGTAACTCCTGGTTTGTCGGTGGCCGCCTTCCCGTTCGGGAGCGATGCCGACGGGAGTTCCTCCACTGCGGCGGCGCCGAAGGCGGGCCGCAATCAAAAGGTGGCCGAGGATATTGCTGTGGCCTTGAAGAGGGCCCAATTTCACGGCTACGAAATCGAAATCGAATACAAAGACGGCGTGGCGACGCTGACCGGAAAGGTCTCTGATCCCCGCCAGAAGGTGAAGGCCAATCAGGTGGTCGGTGCCGTTCCGGGCGTCCGACGCCTTGATAACCGCCTTGCGGTTGTTGCCTCATCTCGCGGAGCCATCCGCCAGGTGACCGCCGACACCGAGGCTGCCGGCCCAGCCAGTCAGGCGGTTGGCTCGGCCGCTGCCGGCCCGAGCAACCAAGAAAAAGCCATCCAGATCGGCCGCGCTCTCGAGTCCGGCGGTCTGAGTGGTTATGACATCGAAATCCTGTTCCAGAACGGCCAAGCCGTGCTTCGCGGCACGGTTGGGACCCCGCAGCAAGCGGCTGGTGCCGGTCGTCTGGCTCAATCGGTGCCGGGAGTACAGTCAGTCGCGAATCAGCTTCGCGTCGGACAGATGCCTCAGCAGGGGCCGCCGGCTGGTGGTGATCCGCGCTATGCGATGGCTGGTTATCAGCAAGGTGGTCAGATGCCGCCCCAGGGTGGCCGACCGCCCTACTACATGGCCGCGCAAGCGGGTGGCGCTCCGATGACGCCCGGTGTTGTGCCGGGTGCCGGTGGACCGGCTCCTTCAGCCGGCCCCGGTGGAGCAATGGGTGCTCCGATCCCGGCCACCGGCCCCGTGCCAGCCGGACCGGTCTACGACAACCCGAACATTCCCGAATACGCGTGGCCAACCTACGCTCAATATCCGAACTACGCCGCTGTAACCTATCCGAGCCAATACAGTGCATCGGCTTGGCCTTACATCGGACCCTTCTATCCGTATCCGCAGGTGCCGCTCAACTGGCGTAAGGTCCAGCTGGAGTGGTCGGACGGACACTGGGATCTGAAGTTCGATTCGCGAACCGATCGCTGGTGGTGGTTCCTGAATCCGGCCAACTGGTAAGCCGCTGACGGCAAATCGCACAAGGGCGCCCTCGAAGCCAGGAGCTTCGAGGGCGCTCGCCTCGTTTCATCGCCTTGGCCCAGTCGCGGTGCGGACTTGGTGGAATTACCGGTGATTTTCGCGGCTCGAAGTCGGCGTCACCCCCGGATTTTTCCTCAAATCCGGAAAATTCGCCAAAGTCGACGTCGCTTCTCACTCGATAAATAGGAGGCAGCCTTCAGAGCCGAAGGCGTCCCTCCGATTGCCAAGTTTCGTCGGTCGCAGATCAAGTCTCCCAGATTCCGTTCTCCAAGAATCGATCAAGACAGAAACAGCAGGCAAGCAACCCTCGCCGGCTCCGCGTCACCCGAAAGGGATTTAGGAATGCCATACGTCAGAAAACATGCGAAGCGGATCGCCGTGATTGTCGTCCTGGTGGCGATGACGGTGCCCAGCAGCGGCTGCACGCTGCTGACCGGGTTCCTGAGCGTGACCTGGGGCTGGATGGTGTTCTGGGAAACGAGCCCCATCCTGCCGGTGACGCCCTACTGGAGCCAGTTGATCGAAGATCGCTATCACTGGGAACAGCGCTACGCCAAAGTTCCCGTCCTCGACCCGGTAGAAGGAGAGCACGCTCCGCTCTTCTGCCTCGATCCTCCGTCGCCTGACGAAGTCATCCGCTCGATGCCCGACGACACGGCCGGCGGCATTTACTTCCTGACCGAAACCCATCGCAACAACGTGCGGATTGTCGTCGAGAACATCGTCGACAGCATCGGCGAATGCCGGATGTATCCGCTCGCCGGCCCGGCCCGTTTGAAGAAGTGCCACTACAAGTGCACGGTCTACTTCGACAAGACGATCCGCTCCGACTGGCCGATTCCGTTCTCGAACACGCATCCGACGCAGGAAGTGGTCTACGTCGACCATGACCACCTGATTCGCTGTGCGGGCCCGGACACTCAGCAGTAGTCCGCTCGGAGAATTGCGTAGGGCAGGCTAGGCCTGCCGCACCAATCCTGATTAGGCCGTACCAGTGCCGTCCTGAGGCTTCGGCCTCCGCTCAAGAAGATTCGCAAAAAATTTCCGGTGGTGTGCCCGGTTCGAGGGTCCGGGCAAGTGCTGCCGGAAATTTTTTGCGCGCCGTGGGCGTCCCTGGTTTCTCGTTGCTGCCAAAGCCTTGCGGCGGCTGATCTTGCTGCTCTTTGCGGTTGGCAGGTACCATTGCCAAATCGCGCGCCGCGTGTCCGCTTGGCCGTTTCCGCGGGCTTAGTCTCGGGCGGAGGCCCTCCTTTCGTCTTCGCAGGTGGTCGCAATATGTCGGCAGGTCTGGGCGTGGGTGCTCGGCCACAGTGGCCGCGACGCATTCTTTTTTTGACGTGTGCCGCGCTCGCCCTCACGTTTGCCCCAGCCGCCCTTCGAGCACAACCTCCGACCGACCCCCCAGGCGGTTCGGAGACACAGCCGCGCTCAGATACACAGCGACCGGGCGAATCTCAATCCGCGCGCCCACCCGATTCGCAATCCTTTCCAGAAGATTATCGCTTCGCCACCGGTCTCTATCGCGATCAGCGTTGGGATCTCGCGGCCAACGCCTTTCGCAAATTCATCAAGAATCATCCCGACCACGAACGCGTGCCTTACGCGCGGCTATACCTGGGGCTCACGCTCGTCAACACCGATAAGTACGCCGACGCGCGCGACGTGTTGCGGGCGTACGTGCGCGACTATCCGCAGAGCCGCAGTCTGCCCGACGCGCTGTATCGCGCGGGGGAGTGCAGCTACCTGCTCGACGATTTGAAAGCGGCCGAACGCGAGCTGGGACAGTTCGTCAAGGATTTCCCGCGTCACGAGCTGGTCGAATGGGCGCTCCCGTATTTGGCTGACAGCAAGCTGCGATTGAAAGAGCCCGACGCGGCTCGCGACTTGTTCAAAACGGCGCTCGAGCGTTTTCCGAAGAGCCGGCTGGCGGACGACTCGAAGTTCGGCCTCGCGCGGGCTTATGACGATCTGCATCAGAATAGTGCGGCGGGAGAACTCTACACCGAACTGGCCGCTGACAAGACCAGCCCGCGGGCACCGCAGGCGCAGATGAACCTCGCCACCCTGCGCTTTAGGTTAGCCCAGTACGAGGCGGCTTCCAAAGCGTTCCTTCGGTTGGTGGCGGAGTTCCCGAAATCTTCGCTCGTGGGCGCGGCCCATTTGAACGCGGGTTTCAGCTTCTACGAGCTAGGCCGATATCAACGCGCGATGGAAGAGTTCGACCTCGCCAGTTCCGATAAACGGCAGGCGGCCGCGGCCGGTTACTGGAAAGGCCTGAGCGAGAAGGCGCTGGGGAATTACGAGCCCGCGCTCAAGCAACTCAAGGCGACCTACGAAGCCGATCCCAAGGGCCCGCTAGCCGAGGGGGCCCATTATTACTGGGCCGAGTGCGAACTGCGTGCGGGGCATCTCGACGTCGCCAAAAAGCTGTTCCTCGAGGGGATCGAGACCTGGCCCAAAGGCGATCTGTCCGACGATGGGCTCCATTTTGCGGGCGAGGCGGCCTTACTGTTGGGCTCGATCGATGAAGCGAAACAACTGGTCGAGCGATTCGAGAAAACACATCCGAATAGCCCACTTAAGCTGCACGAACAAATTCTGCGGGCTCGCGTGTTGAGTGCCGATGCGGCGGCACTCCTCAAAGAGGCGAGCCGGCCCGATCGTCCGACGAACACTGCCAAGGCAGAAAAAGAGCGTAGCGAAGCGATCGCCACGCTCAAAAATGTGATTGCGGAGAGCCATTTGCCACGGACGCAGATGGTGGCTCGCTTTTATCTGGGTCGCACACTCGAAGACACGGGCGATTTTTCGCGGGCCGTCGACACGCTGGCTCCGCTGGTCGCGCAGGCTGACGAGCCCAAGGCGTCCGCGGAGGCGATCGATGCGCTTGCGCTCTCCGGGCACGGGCTCGTCGCCATCGGAAAGTTCGAGCAAGCTCTTTCGCCACTGACGAAATACATTACGTTGCGGCCCAAAGGTTCGCAGACGGAACGGGCGCTGGCCAATCGGGCCGTCGCGCACGCACGACTCAATCGGCCCGACGATGCGTCGGCCGACTTGAATCAACTGATCGGCAGCTTCCCGCACAGCCCGGCGACGGCCGAGACCGTTCGCCGGCTGGCCGAACTGTCGTACGACACGCAAGACTTCAAGACGGCCCGCGATCGCTTCGCGAAGTTGGCAGAGCTAGGCGAGCCGAAGTCGGAAGTTCGTCGGATGGGTCTGTCGGGCGTCGGCTGGTCGCAGTTCGAATTGAAAGCCTTCGATCAATCGACGGCCGCGTTCGCTGAAGTCTTCGAGAAGTTTCCGACGGACACGCTGCAAGTGGCCGAGGCAGGGTACATGCGAGGCCGCGCGTTGCAGCAGGCGGGCAAACTTTCCGAAGCAGCCCAGGCGTATGGTCAGGTCTTCGACAAACTGGCTCCCGCGCCCGCCGCCAGTCCTGGCGAAGAGCTGCGTGGTCCCAGCCAGTATGGCTTCCTCTCCGGCATCCAGGCCGCCAACCTTTTGGCGCAACTCAAGCGCTACGACGAGGCGGCCACGACCTATCGACGCTTGGCAGATCACTACCCGAAAGCGGGCAAGCTTGGAGATGTGCTCTTCGACTGGGCCAACCTGTTGTATGTCGCCAAGAAAGACACGGCCCAGAAGCAGAAGATTCGCGACATCTTGACCCGCATCGGCCGAGAGTTCCCCGGCAGCGCCGTCGAGCCCAAGGCCCGTCTGTTTTTGGCTGAGCTGGACGCCCAGGAAGGGCAAGCCAACCCGGCCGACAAAACGCTCCGCGGGCTCGTGGCCGATGCCTCTGTCGATGCGAAGACGCGGCAGGACGCACTGGCTCGGCTCGTCACTCTCTCTGCCGACAAGCAGGAATGGAAGAACGTCCGCGAGCTGGCGCAAAAGTATCTGACCGAGTTCCCCAAAGGTGTCGACGCGCGGGTCGTGCGACTGCAAGGCGCCTCGGCCGACCTGCATCTCAACGATGCTCCGGCTGCTGAGAGGGCGCTCGGCGATCTGATGAAAGAGCTGAAGGCGGACGGAGGCCAGGCAGCCGCTTGGTGGCCCAATGTTTGGATCCTCTTGGCCGAATCGCAATATCAGCAGAAGAAGTACGACGAGGTCGAAGCAACCGTGCAGGATCTGCGCAGCCGCATGGCCGACACGCCGTTGATGCCGCAGGCGGACGAAGTTTTGGGCCGTGCCTTCAAAAATCGCACGCAATGGGACAAGGCCGTTGCCGCGTTTCAGAAGGCCATCAAGGGTTCGCGCGGCGAGCAAAGCGAAACGGCTGCCAAGAGCCAGTTGATGATCGCGGAAATTCGCTTCTTGCAGCAGGACTTTCGGCAGGCCGAAGAGGAGTATCTGAAGGTGCGGATTGATTATCCGAGCCTTCCCGAATGGGCTGCGCCGGCTCTTTTCCAGGCCGGACAATGCGAAGAAAAACTGCAGAAGACTCGCGACGCCGAAAAGTCCTATACTGATCTGATTGACCACTTTCGCAGCAGCGATTTTGCCAAGGACGCCAAGAAGCGGTTGGACGAGCTTCGCAAACGGCCAGCAGGCTGAGGATTCCATGGCCTATTTCAATCGATCTCGCCGAAGTGCCTCCCGCCCGGCAGGCGGTCGCTTCCGAGGATGGAAACTGGTGGCGCTCACCACGCGGCTGACCGTCGTCGTGTTCGCGATCGTGGTGTGCCTGAGCAAGTGGGGACCGGCCCAAGAGCGGTCGCCAAAGTCGGGCCCAGCGCCTGCACCGACGTCGACCTCGCCCACGAAATCCGCCGCGCCGACAACGCCTCCTCCGCCGGCTGAGTCGAACGTTGCCGTGCAGACCTCCGACGGGCCACCTGCGTCGTCTACGCCTGGGTCACCTGCGCCCTCGGCAAAAGGGGACTCGGCGCCGGCTAAGAAGCCGCACCGCACCATTCCGACGCGCCCGCTCGAAATCATCGAAGCGCTCGGCGTGCCGTTTTTGCTCGCCTTCGGCGTCTGTTCGGTGATCACCGTCTGGTTTTCGATCGAGCGGTTGGTCGTGTTGCGTCGCGGGCGCGTGATTCCCCGTCCGTTCGTCGAACGGTTCTTGCAGAATCTCGAGCAGGGAAATCTCGAACCCGAAGAAGCGCTGCGACTCTGCGAAGAGAACGGCAGTCCGATCGCCCAGATCTTCGGCCACGGCGTGCGCAAGTGGGGGAAATCGAGCGTCGAGGTCGAGCAAGCGATCATCGACGGCGGCGAACGACAGGTGAGCCAACTGCGAGCTCATCTGCGCTTGCTGAACGCCGTCGCCACGATCACACCGCTGATCGGCCTCTTGGGGACCGTGATCGGCATGATCCAATGCTTCAATGACATCGCCGCCTCACAAGGCATGGGCAAGGCCGATCAACTCGCCGGCGGCATCGGCATCGCACTCCTCGCGACGGCCGCGGGACTGGCCGTCGCCATCCCGTCGTTATCGATGTACCAATTCTTATCGGGCCGCGTCGATTCGCTGACGGTCGACCTCGACCTGCTTTCCCAGAACGTCGTGCACCTGGTCTCCGCCGAAGCACTCACCGAAGGCAACCAACTCGCCGGCCGACCGAAATCGCGCCGAACGGCCGAGTCGAAAGAACGCAAAGCGGTCTGATCGCTAGGCCGGCCCATCGCGCTTCTGTGTGCCACTGCTGATTCCGATCAGCAGTGTCTTCAAACGTCGCCAACTCGCCGGTTCTCGATTGAGCGCGACAAGTGCTTCCGGCGATGGAGCGCTGCTGAGCCGAAGCGTCTCAGCAGTGGCACACAAACCAAGGGCCGAACATCCGTTTTCGCCACGTTGCAACCGGAAAAGTCGCGTTCTCACGGCTTGCGGAACCTGCGAGAATTCGCCTGAGTCATTGTGGACCGGTCGAGGAGACTTGGGGCAGATGCAGGTCGATGCGCTGATTTTCGGCGGAGGGGCTGCCGGATTGTGGCTGTTGGATGAACTCGCGCGGCGCGGAGCGCGAGTTCTGTTGCTTGAGGCCGATCGGCTCGGGTCCGGTCAAACGATTGCCTCGCAAGGAATCATTCACGGCGGTCTCAAATACACGCTGCAAGGCGCGCTGACCCCGTCGGCCGTGCAGATTCGGGAAATGCCCCGAGTGTGGCGCGACTGTCTCGCGGGTGACCGTCGCCCCGACCTCAGTCGCGTTCGACTGCGAACCACTTCCTGTCATCTGTGGCGGACCGATTCGTTGGGTTCGCGGCTGGGAATGATCGGGGCCCGCGTGGGCTTGCGCGTCGCGCCGCAAGTCGTTGCCGATGACGAGCGGCCGCTCGCGTTGTCTCGCTGTCCGGGGGTCGTGGCGCGGCTCGACGAAACCGTGCTGGCCCCCGAGTCGCTGTTGGAAACTCTGTTCGCAGCCAATGCCAAACGCGTCCTCTCGGTCGACGCTTCGCACGTTGAAATCACCTGCGCCGCGCCTGGAACTGTTCGGGACGTGCGGATTGCCGATCCACGATCCGGCGCCTCGTTGCAACTCGAGCCGCGGCACGTGGTGCTCGCCGCCGGACGCGGAAACGCCGAGCTGCGCCGTCGCTGTGGCCTAGTGCAAGCAGCGATGCAAAGCCGACCGCTGCACATGGTGATGGTCCGCGGAGCATTGCCCCTCTTGAACGGCCATTGCGTCGATGGTCGCACAACGCGGGTCACCATTACTTCTGACAAAGATGCCGCCGGTCGGACGGTGTGGCAGGTGGGCGGTCAAATCGCGGAAGTGGGCGTGCAGCTGGACGAACAGTCGCTCCTCGCGCGGGCTGCGGACGAACTGGGTGCGGTGATTCCTGGCATCGATCTGAGCCGGGCCGAGTGGGCCAGTTACCGCGTCGACCGGGCCGAGCAGTCCACCGCGGGCGGCGCGCGACCCGAATCGGTTGGCGTGTTGTGCGAGGGCAATCTCATCACCGCCTGGCCGACCAAACTGGCTCTCGTTCCCTATCTCGCGGAACGGATTCTCGAACGACTCGGCTCGATCGCGACCGATTTGCACGAGGCGAGCGCGGCAGAACTTGCGATCTGTGACGCGTGGCCGCGGCCGCGAATTGCTCTGCTTCCCTGGGAGACGCCGCGTACGTGGCTGGCGACTCGCGAACTGGGCGACGTTCGCCGTCGCGAGGCGGCCTGACGGAGATGTCCGTGCCGCCGAAATCTCCCACGACCGGTCTTCGTCCTCTCGGCCGCACGGGATTCTCTCTCTCGCCGATCGGGTTCGGCGCCTTCAAGATCGGCCGCAATCAGAAGACGAAGTATGCGGCCGCTTATGACTTGCCGAGTGACGAGCAAGTGTCCGAATTGCTGAACGGCCTGCTCGATCTGGGCATTAACTACATCGATACGGCTCCCGCCTACGGCACGAGCGAAGTGCGGATAGGCCGGGCGATCGCCCAACGCCGCTCGGAATTCGTGCTGGCGACCAAAGTCGGCGAGACCTTCGAAGCGGGTGTATCGAGCTATGACTATTCGGGGAACGCCATCCGCAGCAGCGTGAGTCGCAGTCTCGAGCGATTGAAGACGTCGGCAATCGACGTGTTGCTCTTGCACTCCGACGGCCGCGACGCCTGGATCCAAACCGAGATCGACGCGGTGCCGACGTTG
Organism: Planctomycetaceae bacterium; assembly: GCA_035687365.1. Classification (GTDB taxonomy): domain Bacteria; phylum Planctomycetota; class Planctomycetia; order Planctomycetales; family Planctomycetaceae; genus DASPSM01. The sequence goes on from DASRXU010000416.1 coordinate 13,441, forward strand.
CAACAGCTCAAGGCCCAAGGACTCGTCCGCGCGATTGGCCTGTCCGGGAAAACGGTGGACGGCGCTCGGCAAGCGCTCGACTGGGCCGACGTGTTGATGGTCGAGTACCACCTGCACGACCGCTCGCACGAATCGCTGATCGCCGAGGCGGCCGCCCGCGGCGTGGGGATCGTAGTGAAAAAGGGACTCGCCTCGGGCGCACTTCCGGCGGGGGAGGCGATCCGCTTTGTGCTCGACAATCCGCACGTGGCGTCGCTGGTGGTGGGCGGTCTGAGCCTCGCTCACTTCCGCGATAACCTGGCGGAGGCGCCACGGGATCCGAGCCGCCCCGATTGAGGGCCTGTTATTTCAACGCTTCGGTGCCCGATTGGCCCGGGACGATTTGGCCGCTGTCGAGGCGGCGATTCCAGTCATCGTATTGCTGGCTGTCGTGCGTCAGTCGGGAATACTCGAAGCGGAGCCGCATCATCCAGCGGTTGGCTTCTGCCGTGCGGCGATAGGCAAGCGCCAGGTCTTTGGGCGTGAGATGGGCCCAGGCGATGGCCGACGCGAAGTCGATGTGCGCTGCAGGTTGCGGTTTGCCGACCTGTTTCCGCCAGCGTGAGTCAGAGGCGATCCGCTCGCTCGCGGCCATTCCCAGGTCGTAATAGGCGCGGAGATTTGGATGCACATAGTCGAGAAAGACGGAGCGGTTGAGAATGCCCGACGGAGTGTGCGGTCGGAGGATGGCGTCGGCCTCGAGCACAGGGATCGCGTGCTGCCGGGCCACCTCAGCGACCTTTTGTCGCCAGGGCGCGGTCATTCGCACGGGGAGGCCGTCGGATTCAAGAGCTTGGGCGTAGTACCGCGCGGCTTGCGTCGTCTGACCCTCGTGCATCAAACACTCGGCCCGTTGAAACTCGAATTCGGCGAAGCCGGAATAGCGCTCGAGTGCCGCTTGATATTTGTCGCCCGCTTCTTTCCAGCGGCCGGCCTCCCTCAGTGAGCGGGCTTCGTTTGCGATCGACTCGATCTCGTCACGTTGCCGCTCGGTCGGCACTCCCCCGACGGTCGAGCGATTCGGAGGATAGTCGGCCTCGGTGCCGGCGGGCACGAACCAGAGACCGTCGATTTTCAGCCGCTCGCACCAGAGCGCGAGTTGATCCAACTGACCGCCGAAGCGTGCGAGCCTTTTTTGGGAAGATTCGGGCGAGGCGACCGGACGATCGACGAGGAAGCGCCGACCCTCGTCGACATCATGGACGGCGATCTGCCGCGAAATTTGCCGATCGAGCACTCGGAACAGTGGCGACCGTTCGAACAGGCCATCGAAACGCTCCCACGGTGTGTCGAGATGGGTGGCCAATTCTTCGACGTCGTAAAAGAACTCGTTGTGGCCGCTGTAGAGCAGGAGCAATTGCGGCCGCACGGGGAGCTTGGAGAGCCGCGCGAGAGCGGTGCGAAGATTGAGCCCGACGGCGGAGACGTCGTCGAGCACGATCTTGCGATTCGGATACATCTGTTCGAGCTGCCAGCCGACGACCTTCGGAATGCCGAACTTCAAATAGGGGAAGCCGGCCATCGTCGATTCGCCGACAAAGGCCACGTGCACCTCTCCCGCAGGAGCCTCTGGTAAGGTCGCGGGGAGTGCGAGCCGGTTGGCGTTGTCGAGCATGCGCCCCAGCAGGGCGGCGCTCGGCTCGGCGACCAACAACAGCACGAGGGCCGAGAACCACAACTTTCCCACTGTCGAAACGCCGGCCGCCAAGCTGCTCCGGCGGGTGGCCAGACGCCAGATCACGACCGGGATACCAATCAGCACGAACAACCAGAGCGACAAGATGGCCAATCGCAAGCCGAGCACCAGCGCGTGGATTGCCGCCACCTCAAGAAGATTCCCCGCCGACAAGCCGGCAAGCGCCGCCACTTCCAGATTGGCAATCGCGAAGACGAACCAACCGCGACGCGTGCGCGGCAGTCCTCCGATCAGGAGGAACACAGGCAGTGCCAGGAGCTGGGCTCCCAGCAGGTACAAGTGCCACTCGGCATGGAACACCGCGCGATAGGTCTGTAACCAGATCGGCGTCCAGATCACCGGAATGGTGGCCAGCGTGGCGACGGCGGCCAGGCCCAACGTGAGCCAAGCCGCCAAGTCACCAGAGCGGGACGGCGGTCTGCGTTCGACCTGGGACGACGGCGGATCGCCAACAAGCGGCTGGCTGGTTGGATCGAGCGAACCCGCGAGCGGTTCACCCCGTTGGGCCGAACTCATGCGAACAGACGCGTGAAGAGATCGAGACCGGGCGCGGAAAAGTTCCAGCCTCTATCTAATCCCGCGTCGGCGGCCCCCGCAAGCTTCGAAAACGAAACGGGGACGAAAAATCGTCCCCGCCGTTCGCTGCGCGGCCAGTGGCCGCACAGAGGATTGAAGCTGCGCCGTGATTAAGTCAAGGCGTTCTTCACCGCGTTGAACTTGTTGTTCGCGTTCGTGCCGACGGCCTGAATAGCCGTCAAGCAGACCACGACGATCAAGGCGAGCATGACGGCATACTCGACCGCGGTGGGACCGTCTTCCGAAGCCACGAAGCGCTTCACGCTGTGCAGGATCTGGCTCATCGATAACCCTTTCATTCTATGGAGATGTTTTTGAACTCGCCCGAAGTGATTGCCTGTCGCACGTTGATCATGCTGACATCAAAAACTTAGGTCGCTCACCGCGCGAGTCAAACTCGTTTCGGAGAATTCGGAGGCTTTTTCGCGTTGATTTTCGGCAACATCGTGAGGCCCAAGTCGATGCAATCCGGCAGCCCGCAATGCGGAAAAAATTGCGTACAAAACACGCTCTGCTGGCGCGAGATTGGCCTCGTTTGCCGCTGCCCACAGGTGAGAAACGCGTTACCTCCCGCACGGCGATTGTTGACCCCATCGCACCAGCCGCAGATAATGAAAGGACAAGGGGAGCATCTGGCATCCGAGGGGGCACGGAATGCAACGCTCGTTTCTGGCGTTTTTTTTGGCAGCCAGCCTGACAGCCGCTGCGCTCGTTTTCTCAACCGACACGGCACGCGCTGACCGGCCGCGGCGGGGCTATGGCCCGGTCGTCGTAGTCGCTCCGGCGCGGCCCGCGTATTACCGGTACTACGGGGGTCCGCCTCCGGGCCGGTACGGGTCACCTTATTACGGGATGGCCGTCAATCGGATCTTTGGCTATCCCGCGACCTATGTTCCGTACGGCTCGCGCGTTGCCAGCGGTTACGCCTATCCGATGGGCTACTCGGACGCCTATGGCACCTATGGTCCGCCGGCCGGGGATTGGGATCCTTATTCCAATCCGCTGCTGCAAGCGACGATGATCGAAAACCAGCTTCGTTGGGGCACGGCGCTGCCGCCGCACTACCCCGAGGCGCGGACCCGCCGCCGAGTGCATCGCTCCACTCCCGAACAGCAGGCCAAGAGCGTGCACGCCCAAACCCAGGGCGATGTCTGGATGAAGCAGCTCAGGTTCCTCAACGGCTACGAGCGCTATAAAGTCGCTCAGTCGGCTGCCAGCGATCGACCGGAACCTTATTTTCGACTCGGCTTTTCGCTCACTGCCGTCGGCAATTACGACTCGGCCATCAAGTATTTCAAGCAAGGGCTCGATCTCGATCCGCAATGGCCGGCCCATGGCGATCGGCTCGACACGTTGTTCGGAGAGGACAACCGTCTTTCCGTACTCAGCATGATCTCGCGCGTCGGCGGTTGGGTCCGCGAAGACATCCGCGATCCTGATCGCCTCTTCCTGATGGGCGTGATTCTGCACTTTGACGGCGACACGCGCGCGAGCGAATTTTTCGAGGCGGCCTACCGACTCAGCGGCCAGGGCGATCACTTGCTCGCCTTTTTGCATCCGGCGGGCGGTCCAGGTGGTCCTGTGTCTCCCGGTCCCGATTTGGGCGGCGGAAACTGGAACGGTCCAACTCCCGGTGCTCCCGTCTTCAACGGACCTGGCGGCAACGCGCCCGTTTTCAATGGACAAGCGAACGGAGGAACTGCCGCTCCGCTTCCGCAAGAACCGCAGGAAGGCCCGCCGCAAATGGTCGCGCCTCCCGACTTCGGGCCGGGCGGTCGACCTCAAGGCTTGTTCTCACCGCAGCAAGCACCGCCGCGCGGCCTGTATCAGCCGCTCCCGCAGCGTCCGAGACAAACGGCTCCTCAGAACTCACGACCGCGCACTGCTCCGTCGCAAGTGATTCCTCAGCGAGCTGAGCCTCAGCAAGGGCCGCCACAGCAGGAGCAGCCGCCACAGGTCCCGCCTCAGCAAGTGGCCCCGCCCAAGGTCGCGCCCAAACCCGCGACGCCGGCCGTGCCTGCGCTGCCTGTGCCTCCGTTGCCGGCACCCGAGGAGCCCGAGCCGCAAACCGGAACCCAGAACGGGCCGAGCCTCGATGGACCGGCACTCGCTCCCCCTGCGGGTAGTGCCAGCGGCAGCACGACGGCTCAATCGCCCTGACGGTCCGCATGATTCTCGATTTGTTCAAGCTCGACGGACGCGTGGCTGTTGTTACGGGGGGCCGACGCGGGCTGGGGCAAGCGATGGCTGCAGCACTCGCCCAGGCGGGCGCGGACGTGGCCTGCGTCTCAAAGACCGGCCAGGCTGACGCCACGCGGCAGATGGTGGAGCGGACCGGCCGGCGTTTTCTCGATTTGCAAGTCGATCTGGCTCAACCGTCTCAGCGTCGCGGACTGATCGATCGCGTCACGGCCGAGCTGGGTGGGGTCGATATCCTCGTCAACAACGCGGGGAACTCGACACGGCACGCGCCGGAGAACTATCCCGAGGCCGACTGGCGCGAGCTGTTGGAAATCCATCTCAATGCCAGCTTCGATCTGAGCCAGCAAGCGGCTCCCGGGATGTTCGCTCGCGGCCGCGGCAAGATGATCAACGTCGGCTCGGTGATGAGCTTCGAGGGGGGCCTCAACATCCCCGCCTACGCGGCCGCCAAGCACGGCCTTGCTGGGCTGACGAAGTCGCTCGCCGTTGCTTGGAGCGGCCGGGGAATCAACGTGAATTGCATCGCTCCCGGCTACTTCGATACGGACGCTCCGCGCTCCCTGCGAAACGATCCCGTGCGGGCTCCACAAATTCTCGACCGCATTCCCTGCGGGCGCTGGGGACAGCCCGACGAACTAGGCGGCCTGTGCGTGTTTCTGGCGTCCGATGCCTCGAACTACATGCACGGCAGCATCATCGCGATCGACGGCGGCTGGCTGGCGCGCTAAAGCATCTGACGCCTACGAACTCGCGGCCGCCGCCAAGTTGCCGATGTCTACCCTGCGGATAGCTTCCTTCGTGAGGGGGATGGCTGTGGGTGCGATGCTGAGGGTTCGAAAACCCATTTGCAAGAGCTTAGGCACCAGGGCTGGTCGACCGGCCAATTCTCCGCAGAGGGTCACGGGTCGCCCAGCGGAGTCGGCGAAAACAATTTGCAACAGCCGCAGTACCGACTCGTGGCTGTCCTGAAAGTAAGCGTTGACCGACGCATCGTCGCGTCCCGCAGCGAGCGTGTACTGCGTGAGGTCGTTCGTTCCCACGCAAAGGAAATCGGCGTGCCTTAAGATCGCGGGGACGGCCAAGGCCGCGGCCGGCGTTTCGATCATCGCGCCAAACTGCGGAGGGCGCGTAATTTTCCGCTCGTCGCTCGTCTTATCGAAGACGTCGCGGATCCTTTGCACGTCTTCTTCGAGCGTGATCATCGGGACGAGCACGCTCACGGGATGCTCCTGCGAGAGACGCAGAATGGCTCCCATTTGAGTGCGAACCAGTTGCGAATACTCCAGCAGCACGCGCACACCCCGACGCCCCAACGCCGGGTTTGAAGTCGGAGCGAGCCGCAGGAACGGCAACGGCTTGTCCCCGCCGATGTCGAGCATGCGGATGGTGACTGGCCGATTGCCGAACGGCGTGACCAGTCTTTGCAGGTCGCCGAACAATTCGTCCTCGGTCGGCGGGACTTGCCGGGCGAAATAGAGTTGCTCGATTCGCAACAGTCCGACGCCGTCAGCCCCGTTGTCCAGCGAGAGTTCGACGTCTTCCTGAATGCCGATATTCGCTTCCACCCGGATCCATTGGCCATCGATCGTTTTGGCGGGCTTTCGGCAAGCATCCTTGCAACGCACGAGGGTGGCCCGCCACGCCGTCAGCCGTTCTTGGAACTCATCCCGCGTGGCCGATTGCGGAGCGATCACGAGTGTGCCGCGATGGCCATCGACCAAGACCTCGGCGCCATTGGTCACGAGCGAAAGCACGCCGGGGATCTCGGTGATCGTCGGAATGTTTTTTTCCCGCGCGAGCAACGCCGCGTGCGAGCCTTGCCCCAACGATTCGACGACGACGGCGGCCACACGGGACTTCGGCAAGCGCACAACGTCCGACGGCATGAGCCGTTCGACCACCAACACGCTGTGCTCGGGGATCGATTGCAGCCCGCCGTCCACTTCACCGCGCAGTCGGCGAATAATGTTGCGGCCCAGGTCGAGGACGTCGTCCGCCCGCTCGCGAAGGGTCTGACTCTCCAGGGACTCAAACTTTTGATACCAACGATTGAGCACGCGGCGGACTGCCGACTCGGCGGCCAGGCACGAGGTTCTGAGTTCTCGCTCGAATTCGCCCGACTCGACCAGTCCCCTCAACATCGTGCCATGGGCGCGAAAGATGCCCGCCAATGCCGAATCGAATTCCGACTCGATCCGCCGGGCCGACTGTTCGAGTTCCGCGAAGGTCTCCTCAAAGCAATGCCGGAGGCGCAGACACTCGCGTTCGACCTGGTCTGCGCCGATGGTCTGCTGAGCGCCGTCGAAGCGCAGGACATCTCCGACGACCCAGGCCTGGCCCATGCCCAAGCCTGGCGCAATACTCCGTCCCGTGAGGCGGACTTCCCGTGGGCCACCTGCGAGGGTCGTCGCAGAGTGTCCTTCCATCGAGCCATCCTTATTTGGTCACGGTTGGATCGAGAGCAACCGATGGACGCACGTCACCGCCAGCGAGCCATCGCCCACCGCGAAGCCAACGCGCTTCGTCGAGCCCGCGCGAATGTCGCCCGCAGCCAGCACTCCAGGCACCGTCGTCTCCAGAGGGCAGGGGTCGCGATCCTTGCGGGGCCACAAGCCGGATCGAACCACGTCCGTGCCCGTGAGGAGATAGCCTTTGTCGTCCCGAGCAATCTCGGGGGGCAACCAGTCGGCCGCTGGTTCGGCTCCGATGAAGACGAACACGGCCGAGCAGGGGAGTCGACTCTGCGCGGAGCCGTCGCCGTTTTTGAGCGAGATCTCTTCCATTCGACGATTCCCGAAGACGGCGTCGATCTCGGTCTCTTCGTGGACGACGACGTTGCCGGCGGCCCGAATTCGATTGGCGAGGTATTCCGACATACTGGGGCCCAGCTTGTGACGGATGATCGCGTGGACTTTGCGCGTCGGGCAGCACTCGGCCAGAAACACGATGGCTTGCCCCGCCGAGTTTCCCGCGCCGACGACGGCGACGTCCGTGCCGTCATACAAGTCGGCTTCGACCGTGGTGCACGCGTAGTAAATTCCCGCGCCCGCGAAGCGGTCGGCTCCTTCGGCCTCGAGCCGACGCCAACGAACGCCCAGCGCGAGCAGCACGGCCCGACAGCGGATCTCGGCGCCGCAATCCAAGTGCAGCACGTGGAATCCGTCGGGACTGTCCGACGGGGTCAGTTTCTGGACGAGGACGGGTGCGACGATCCGCGCGCCGAACTTCAGCATCTGCAACACGCCGCGCGTGGAGAGTTCGGTGCCGCTCAAGCCGGCGGGAAAGCCGATGAAGTTTTCGATTCGCGACGAGCCGCCCGCCTGGCCGCCGGGCCCCAGACGGTCGAGCATCAAGGTCGAGAGTCCTTCCGACGAGGCGTAGACCGCCGCGGCGAGGCCCGCCGGTCCCGCTCCGACAATGGCGAAATCGACCTGTTGAGCCGGGCAGTATTGCCAGATTCCTGCGCCGCGCGCCAAGTCGATCAGCGTGGGGTTCAGCAGAATCTGGCCGTTGTTGCAGCGGATAGCCGGAGTCTTTTTGGGGGAGCCCAGCTCTTTGAAGACTTTCTGACCCTCTTCGGTTTCGGGGTCGAACCAGGTAAAAGGCACAAAGTTCTTGTAGAGAAATTCGCGGACGGTATTTGTGTCGCGGCACTTGGCTGGTCCGACGACCCGCAGTCCGATCATCGCCGTCTGCGACAGCAACTCGCGCCGATGCATGAACGCGACAATTAACTTTTCGCCCAAACTGGGAACGCGATTGAGGAGCGCCCGCAGTTGGCTTCCGGGCATGCTCCAGATACGCGACTGGCCTCGAGCGACGCCCGTCACGAGCACGGGACGACTCGTAAGGAGATCGATGTCACCCGAAAACTGACCCACGTCGTGAGTGACAATCACCTGGTGATCATCGGCCGGGTTGAGGATGTCGATCTTTCCCGATTCGACCACGAAAAAGTCGATGTCGGCCTGACCGGCGCGAAAGACCGTTTCCCCATCCGCATAATCGCGCGGCGCGGCCAACGGCTTGAGAATCGCGAGCTCTGCGGGCGTCAGCTTGGGAAACGCGGCTTCTTCACTCAGGGGCACACTGCAGCTCCTCGATGCGGTTTCGGCCCAGGATGTTCATCGAGAAGTATACGCGTTGGTGGCCCTACAAGGCACTCGCGGCGTTGTCGGGGCGCGCCGTCGGCGACACCGAAGCGAACGGCCTACTTGCCAGTCATCGCCACGCAGCGCGGGCTCTTCAGCAGGCTTCGCTGCTCGAGATCTGCTGAACCTTTGCACCCACGTTCAGCGGACGCGTGATTCGCGTGGTGCACTCGCTCCAGGCGGGCTCGGCCTGCAGTTTCTCGCGGAGTAACTCGGCACTTTCCTGGTCGTCACAGCAGACGGCCAACGTCGGACCCCAGGACGTTTGTGCCACGCCACGAAATCCCTGTCGACGAATCCAATCGACGAGTTCACTCGCTCGGTCGGTGGAGTAGGTGCCTCCTTGGATGGGACGGAAGTAGTCGCCGACCAACTGGCCGAATTCAAACAGGGCTTCACCAAAACGGTCGCACGCGCCACTTGTCAAAGCGGGCAACATTTCGTTCTGGGCCAGGTGGCGAAGCCGCTCGGTCATTGCGGGCGACGTCCCCGACAAGCGGCTGAGCGCTGCGGATTCGGTAGACCCCGAGAGGCCGGTCGCGGCACCGGGCGGGTTGATCAACAGGAATCGCCAGCCGGACGGCACGTCGATCCGGGTTTCGAGTCGCCCGATGGCTTGCTCGCGATCTTTCCCGGCGTCGACCAAGAAACCTCCGCACTCAAATCCGTGAATGCCAATCGCCGACCGCGCGCCTCGTCCGACGCGACGAGCGAGCGTCAACGGGTCGATGTCGTCATCGGCGAGGCGCGCGAGCGCCGTGGCGATGGCCATTCCCAATTGTGTGCCGGCCCCCAAGCCCTGGTGCGACGGGATCGCCGCCCACAACTCCATCTCGCAGTGGGCGGGCGGATAGCGCTGCGTGCAGAGCCGTCGGTACATGGCAATCAACTTGAGCGCGCGCGACGCCACATCGGGCCACTCTGCGACGGGGGGGCCCGCGAACGAGTCCGACTCGGAGGCACGTGCCGTGCTTTTCAAGTTGCAGCGAAACTCATCCAAACCGCTTTCGAAGACCGGCACGCCGAGGTTGCCGCGGCCAGCATCACGCGGCTCGGGCTCGTGACCGGACGCGGCGAGCACAAAACCCGGCGCATCGATCATTACGCCCACGCCGCCGTAGATCGGCTGGACCGCATGCCATCCCGAGTGATCGAAAGATCGGTGCGCGAAGAATCCGAAATGCAGTCGCGCTCCGGTCGAGATCAGGATCGTAGCGGACATTGCGGTTACCTTACGCCGGTCAATCGTGCTTACGCGCGTCGGCCGCCTCGTTCACATAACGCTCGAGCAGCGCAAATGCCTCGAACTCCGTGGCGCCGCCGGTCTTCGAGACAGCCGGCCTCAGCCGTTCGAATTCAGAAAGGATCTCGGAGTGGGCAATCAAATGCACGCGCGTCGCCAGGATGGCTGCCTCGAGCACGGCGTGTTTGGCTCGATTGAATCCGAAAAAATCACGCACCCGGCCAGAATGCACGACGTGAGCCCGCAACTCGGCGCGCTCTCGCGCGTCGTCGAATTCGCGGACCTCGAATTCGTACCAGCGACAGCAGTCGGCGAGGACATCGCCGGAAATTTTTGCCGCCGGAAACGTGGGCGGCGTTTCCGTGAGCCGGCCAACTGCCGAGCGGGCCAGCAACAGCACGTCGTCGATGACGTGGAAGACGCCGACCGACGTGCGTTTGAGGTGCTGATACGTCTGCGACGTCTTGAACGGCCGCAAACGGAGCTTCGTCACTGGCTCGTCGACAATCGGCCCCATCGGCGCCACGTGAACGGCTCCGGCGTTGTCGCGTGTGGTGACGATGCCCTCGAGGATCATCCCAGCAGTGTAGAACGCGCCCGAGTGCCCCAAAAGGGACTGCGTGATCCTCGCCGCGACTAGCGGTTCAGGCCGACGTAGAAGCTGAAGACCTGCGTGATGTCGGTCTGCTGACGGACGACGGGGACGCCGAAGTCAAACGCCAGGGGCACAGGACCCAGCATGGGCAGTGCGACACGGAAGCCGGCACCGACGCTGCAGCGAAAGCCGCCCAGAGTCACGCCGTCTTCGACCGTGCCGAAATCGCTGAACGTGACGAGCGACACCATGTTGTTGGCGAGCAGAGGCACTTGGTATTCGAGGGTACCGACGGCCATGAATTGACCGCCGATGTAGACGTTCGGATTCTGATCGCTCACGGGGCTCACGCCGCGAAAGGCAAAGCCGCGGAAGCTCTGAAAACCGCCGGCGAAGAACCGCTCGAAGATGGGGGTGTTGTCGCCGGTCCAACCCAGCATGCCGCCAACGGTCAGGATTTGCCGTCCGCCGCCATCCGGCCGTTGGTAGAGGGTGAAATACTGACGAGCATCAGCTTCGACGCGGGGATAGTTGAACTGGCCGAAGCCCTGTTCGTACGTGACTTCGACCTTGTGCCCCTCGCCGGGGAGGAAGGGCATGTCGCGCGTGTCGTTGATGATCGAACCACGCACCGTGCTCAGGAAGTTGTCTCCCACGACCTGTTGCAGGATGTCAGGCGTGGGGACAGTCACGTCAGCGATTCGCACGCCTTCGAGCCGCAAGGCCGAGGTGACCGACCATTCGGGAGTCAGCTGCCGGCCGAGATTGATCCGACCGCCGACGCGATCTTCGGTCCAGTTCAGGTAGTAGCGCTGGAAGTAATAGCCGCTGACACCCAGATTCCAATTCGTGTGGAAGATGTACGGATCGGACCAACTCACCGTGTAGCGACTGACTTCCGTGCCGGGCATCGCCTCGATTCGGAACCGCTGCCCGGCTCCACGCCAAGCCGTCCCATCGACCAAGTCTTCCCAGCTCTGCGGCGGCCGGAACAGGTCGAAGTTTTGCTCCTCGAAGACGATCGAGCCGACGAGTCCTGAGCTGCTGTTCACCCCGACGCCAAACATCAGTCGGCCCGTGCGGGCCTCCTTCAAGTAATAATCCAGGTCGAGCTGACCGGGTGCGTTGGGCAACACGGTGTTGTAGGGATCGCCTTGCGTGGTCGGCGCGAAGAGTGGGTTGGCCGGAGATCCGAACGGATCGGAACCCGTCTGACCGCGGATGACCGTCGATTCGGGCATCCACGTGTCCTCCGGCGGTTGGCAGAGGTACGGGTCATTGTCGAAGAAGTGATCTTCTTTCTCATCGTCGCCGCCACCGCCGCCGTAGGCCGGCACCCGAGGCGGAATGTGAGGCACCAGCGGCAGATTTCCGCCGATGAGTTTGTCGCCGATCGGCGCCGAATTGCGGATCCACGAATCGTCGTTGTCGTCGCCGCTTTGACCGCGCAGGCTGGCAGTCATGTGATCCATGTCGCCGGTGACGCGGCTCATCGTGATCTTGACGCCTTCGCCAGTGCCGTCCGTGGCGACGTCGAACACTTTGGCGCCGGTCAACTTACCTTTGCTCTTTTGAATCTTGGCGGGGTCGGCAGGATCGCCGGGTGCCAGGCCGATGTAGTCATAAGCGACCGTTCTGCGCGTGCGGGGGTGGTCGCCTTCAATGTGCGCGCGGATTTGGCGGATGACGTACGGCCGATCCTCGTCGATCTTAACGAGCAAGTCGACATTCCCCGGCTCGGGCAGGTAGCGGGGCTGGATTTCGACCCGGCAGTACGTGTATCCCAACTCGCCGTATTTTTTCTTGATCTTCAAAACGTCTTTGTTGATGACCCAGCCGTTGTAGAACTCGCCCTCGTGGGTCTTGATGTCTTTGAGCAGTTCGGGGGTGGGGAACCGGGTGTTGCCCATCATGCTGATGTTGCGAATCTTGAAGTGTAGGCCTTCCTGCACGTGAAAGATCAGCTTGATCCACTTGCGGTTGTCTGAGTACTGGACCTCGGGGGCGACCTTGGCGTCGAAGTAGCCGCCGTTCTGGTAGTACTGGCGGACTTTGGCACAGTCTTCCGGGAGTTTGGCCGCGTCGAACTTGCCGCCTACGAAGCCGCCGTAAGCCGGCGTCGACACGAGCTGTAGCGTCAGTAGCTCGCTCGAGAAAGCGTGGTTCCCCTCGAAGTCGCGCCAGATAATCCGATTCTTGACGCCTTCGTGAATGCGGAAGACGACATCGCGATCGTCGCGATTGCCACCTTTTTCGAGGTCGACGGTCGCTTCCGAATAGCCTTCCGTCTCGCGATAGAGGGTCTCAATTTTCTTGGCCGCTTCGCGATTGGCGCTGGCGTCGAACGGGCTGCCCACTTTGAGGCCGGTCGCCTCCTGCAGCTTCTTCGTCTTGATTTCCAGGTTACCGAGATACTGCACGCTGCGGACGATGGGCCGCTCGAAGACCTTGAAAACCAGGATTTGTCCCTGTCCGTCGACCGGGTGTCGGAACGTCGTCTCGACGGTATAAAACCAACCCGTTTTCCAGAGGGCTCGGACATCTTCTTGAATCGATTTAACCGATGCCTTGCGGCCTGGGGAGACTCTGACCTTCTGCATGATGGCCGGCGTGGGGATCGTGGTATTCCCCTCGACGAGCACCTGCGCGATGAATTCGCCTTCTTTTTCGGCCTGCCGTTTCGCGATGAGGTCGCCGATTCGACGGTCTTCTTCGGTCGGGTTCGGGATCGCCATCGGGTTTTTCTTGCCGGCCCCCGGCGCCGCCTGCTGACCGTTCTGCAGGAATTCGCGGTTACTCATGGGGTCGGGAGGAGGCGTGGCATCGTTTTGAGCGACGGCCCAACTCGGAACCAGCAACGACACGACAAGCGCAAAGCCGCCCAGACACAGACCGCGGAAAATTCCACGGGCGGCCGTATGACCGCAGGTGCCGGGTCGGACACCGCTCATGCCAACTTGCTTTCGAGTTGAAGGAATCAAAGGAGGTCGAGACGTGCCGTCGAAGATGAATCTCTGTCGCCGTACGGCCTAACTTCCGGCGAAGAGTGGAGATAACTCTTCGAGACCGGTTCAAAAAACAGGGAGGAGTTCCGTACCGACCTAATGGGCATCTACGCCGACTCCATCGGCCGCATGGAGGCGAGGGAGAAATATCGCATTCTCCCGTTCGCGACAAGACGAGTCTCGGGCGTTGAGGCGAGCGTCGGAAAATGGGTAACCGGAAGGCTTTGCGGCGCTTTAGTGGATGGCAATTCTTGCCGATCAGGCGCGCCAAACGCTCATTGCGGGCGATCGTTCCGAGTGGGGCCGCCCAACGATTGGCCGATCGCGTAAATCGCCAGCGTATCGAGGAGTTGATCGTTGGCTTCAAACAGCCTGGCGAGGCACGCCTTGTGGATCTTCATCTTGGTGCCGCCCACGCCGATGGCGCCGTAGCAAATCACACCGTTGCGCTCGATGGCCTTGTCCGTCACCTCGATTCCCTCCAAGCCGACGGGGGGAACCGCGTTAAGGTCGATGGCCACTTTGAGTGTGCTAAGGGACTCTCGCTGTGCGGCCGACAAGAGTTGGGCCCGCGCGGCACCGGCTGCAATCAAGACTTCAACTCCGGCGCACGCCTCTTCGACGTTTTGGGGGGTCGCCGTCGAAACGCCAGTCACCTGCGAACCGGAAACCGCCGACCCGACAGCGGCGGCGGTCGCCTGGGCCCGCTCGCCCGACCGCGAAGCCAGTCGCACGCGTGCCCCCTCGTTCGCCAACAGTTGGGCCACGCGGACGCCGACTGGCCCCGTGCCGCCGAGCACCAGCGCC
>DASRXU010000417.1:0-1864 GCA_035687365.1 Planctomycetaceae bacterium
GCGCCACTTCCGGTTCGATGTGGTCGCTGAGCGGCGATTCCACCCGTCCCTTTTCAAATCTAGGCCGAGCGACGCCGGTTTCGATTACGCTCTGCGTCAGGCTCGTGCAGCTGGTCGCGATCGTGAATTGGCCGACGCGTGGCTCAAATTTTTGGGCCCGGCGCGAGGTGGTTGAGGAAAAACACGCGGCCAGGCGCATCAATCGGCCGTGAGCCCGAAATCAAGAGTTGCGTCGCCGGAACGAGCGCCTTCGTCGACAGGTCAATGGCTCCGCGTTGCCGGTCAGTGCTGGCACGTCGCTTGCTAATCATTTTCAGGTAGTCCGCGGCGTTGCGCCTGCGCGTTGCATCGGATTCGGCTGCTCCACCGCGAGTCGTGGTCGGAACACGAGAGGAGAGGCACGATGTGTGATCGTCATAGCGGCTTAGATTTCGCCGGTCTGACCAAGAGCGCGTTGAACCGTCGGACGTTCTTAAAGGCAAGCGCCCTTGGAACGATCGTGATGGCTGTGCCCGCGGGAATGATGGGGTTGCCGGGTTCGGCCCACGCCGCGTCGACCATCAAGGGAACTCACGGCAACGGTTTCTGCAACGTCGCCTTCTTCATCACGACGCGCGGCAGCTGGCCAAGGACGACGGCGTCACGCTTGAATTCGTCAATACCCCATCGTTTGCGGATCAGGTCACGTTCATCGGCACCGGACAGGTCGACGTATCGGTGATGCCGTACACCAATTTTATGGCGCTTTACGACGCCGGCGCGCCGGTCAAGATCGTGGCAGGCGGCGGCGTACAAGGCGTCTACATCGTCGCCCAGCCGGGGCTCGACACTCCCGAGAAGCTCAAGGGCAAGACGCTCGGGACGTTCCAGAACGATACCCTGGAGGTGCTTCCCTACGACTGGTTGAAGAAGAACGGCGTCTCCTACAAAGATGTCACCGTTCGCTACATGGATTCTATGGGCGATATGTCGCCGCGTTCAAGGCAGGCTCGATCGACATTGCTTCCACCATAGAGCCGTACGGTTCATCGCTTCTCAGCGACGTGAAAGGCTCTGTGCTTTTGTCGGACGGTGTCGACATCTACGGGCCGGACTACACAGACTGCGTCCTCGCCGCCAGCACTAACCTCATTGAGAAGGATCCGAAGAGCGTCAAGGCCCTCATTAAGGCGATGCTCAAGGCCCAGCTCCTTTGGGAGCAGGATCGCGAGACGCTGCTCGGCGAACTCGTCGGCACCTACTACAAGACCTCGTTAGAGAATGCCCGAATTGGCGGCAAGGCTCAGCCGGCGAAAGTCGACCAGCGAGCTCAGACGGACTTCATCCTGAACCGCGTCGATTCCGTCATGGCATGGGCTACATCAAAAAGAAGCCGGGCAAGGACGCGATCGACTGGAGCCTTCTCGAACAGGCGATCGCCGAAAGTCCCGACGTTTGCGCCAAGCTCAAATACAAATCCGCCTGAACTTCGTGTCGGCGACCAGCATAAAGATTGGCGGCGAGGGTAAAGTCGTCGACTCTCCGGGATTCGGCTCTTCCTTGCTCCGGCAGATCATCGCCTTTGCCGAGACGCAAGGGCCTAAGCTCGGCTGGGGCCTGCTGTCGGTCGGACTCTTCGCCGGCCTTTGGGAATTCCTCTGGTACATCAACGTCGCCGATCATCGGCTGCTGCCGCCTCCGCATGTTTTCCTCGGCAATTTTGCCGAACAGGCTAAGAACTTCAACACCGCTAAACGCTGGGAGATCGGCGTCGATCCCAATTCGGGGCCGACGCCGTTCGAAGCCGTGATCATCACGATGGCGTCCTCGACAATGCGGGTGCTCGCGGCCCTCGCCATCGCTGCGATCGCGAGCCTCTGCATGG
>DASRXU010000418.1:0-4799 GCA_035687365.1 Planctomycetaceae bacterium
GCCAGGTCGAAAGCTCCAAAGGCTACATGGCCGCCAAAGAGCTGGTTTACGACGCAATTCTGCGTCGCAGCACGGACATTCACCTCGAGCCCAAAGAGGATGAAATGTCCGTGCGTCTGCGAATCGACGGCGTGATGTATCCGACAGAGCCGTTCGATCGCGTGGTCGGCGACGCGGTGATGAACATCTTCAAGGTCCTGGGCGGAATGGACATCACCGAGAAGCGCCGCGGCCAGGACGGCAGCTTTGGCGCCAAACTCGAACAACGGCAGATCGACTTTCGCGCCGCGACACAGGGGACGCGACACGGCGAGAAGCTGAGCTTGAGAATTTTGGACCAGTCCGCGTCGGTGAATTCGCTGGCGGGTTTGGGCATGCGAAAGAAAATGCAGGAGTCAATGCGGCAAATTGTGCATCAGCCGCACGGATTGCTGCTCAGTTGCGGCCCGACCGGCGCCGGCAAATCGACCACGTTGTACGCCTCTCTCAAGGACGTCGATGCGTACCAGCTCAACGTGATCACGGTCGAAGATCCGATCGAATACAAGATGGCCAACGTCAATCAAATCGAAATCAACACGAAGTCCGGCCAGACCTTCGCAAACTCGTTGCGGAGCATCTTGCGGCAAGACCCCGACGTGCTGCTGATCGGAGAAATCCGTGACGGCGAGACGGCCGCCATCGCCTGCCAGGCTGCCAATACGGGCCACATGGTTTTCTCGACCGTCCACGCGAACGATTCGATCACGGCCGTATATCGAATGCTCGAGTTGGGCGTCGAGCCCTTCATGGTGGCCAACTCACTTTCCGCCGTGCTCGGCCAGCGCCTGGTGCGCCGTCTCTGCAAAGAGTGTCGCGAAGCCTACAAACCCGAGCGGGCTGTGCTGGAGCGGCTCGAAATTCCCGCCGATCGCATCGATCAGTTCTTCCGACCGCCGGGCAGCTCGGCTGCCATGTGTCCGGAATGCAACGGCCTGGGATATGTGGGCCGGACAGGAGTCTTCGAACTGTTGGTGATCAACGACGAGTTGAGGGACTTGATCCGCGACAAGGCGGCCGCTTCAAAGGTCAAGCTGGCCGCCAAACGCAATGGAATGCTGACTATGAAGCAGGAGGGAATTCGCCTGCTGGCTCAAGGCATCACGTCGGTCGAAGAGCTCGAACGCACGGTGAAGTAAAAACATCCGGACCCGCGCACGCGTTTTCGCAGAAGTCCGCAACTATGATCGATTTTGCTCTGCTGATTGTCATCGGCTTGGTGACCTGGACCGTAGCGGCCGAGGGTGCCTGGGGCGCAGCCGCGGTCTTCTTAAGCGTGGTCTTCGCCGGCCTGATCGCGATGAATTTCTTCGAGCCCCTCTCGAACTTGCTGGAGTCAATGATGGGCTCCGACTGGTCCTTCCGCTTCGACTTCATCTCGCTGCTGGTTTTGTTTGGGGTTTCAGTTTTTCTATTGAGATTGATGTCGGAAAAGATCGCGCCGGGCTTCATTGCCGTCCACGGCCGACTCTATGACGTATGCCGATTCACCTTCGCAGCAATGACGGGTTACGTCACCGCGGCATTTCTGCTGGCGGCTCTGCACACGGCTCCTCTGCCCCGCGAGTTCTTGGGTTTCACGCCAGAGCGAAAGAACTTGTTCGGCTTCACCGCGCCCGATCGCGAATGGCTCGGCTTTGTGCAATATGCGTCCGAGAAGTCGATGCGGTCTTCCGAAGACGACCGGATTTTCGACGGCACAGTGCTCCCCCCAATCGAAGGACACGACAATCAAGTCTGGCCGACCTACATCATGCGCTACGCGTCGCGACGGGATGCGTACGGAGCTGCCACGGGCACAGCGACGGCCGCCACGACGGGGGCAGTCACTCCCGGCGGAGGCGATCAGCCCGCCGCGACACTCAAAGGCGCCACCGGAAACGGCGGAGGGCTCTAACCGGCGCGGCGAGGCAATTTTCGGCCTAATTGATGCCGTGCTTCTTCAGCTTGCTGAAGTAAGTGCTTCGCGGAATTCCCAGCAGGCGCGCGGCACGGGCTTTGTTCCCAGAACATTTGCGGAGCGCGCCGAGCAATGTCTCGCGTTCCCAGGCCGGCGTCTCTTCGCCAACGACAGAATTCACTGACGGATCTTCGGACAATTCGATCGCTGACCGACGGCTTCCGTTCGGTTTCGTTTCGATCACGCGAGCAGGCAGCCGCCCGGGCCGGGCGATTTCGGCGGGCAGATCGGCGAGGGTGACTCGTTCCGACTCGGCCAGCACGACGGCCCGTTCCACCACGTTTTCCAGCTCGCGGACGTTGCCGGGCCAGCGATGTCGCTCGAGTGCTGCCAGTGCTTCCGGATCGATGTGTGTGATTCGCTTGCCGCATTTTTGTGCGGACCGCATCAGAAAGTGGAGGGCCAGTTCCAAAATGTCTTCCGTCCGTTCCCGCAGCGGAGGCATGGGAACCGTGATGACGTTCAGCCGGTAATAAAGATCCTCGCGAAACCGACCTTGGGCGATCAGTTTTTCCAGGTCCTGATGCGTCGCCGCAATCACGCGGACGTCGACCTGAATGGTCTGCGTGCCGCCCACCGGCTCGAAGCAGCGCTCCTGCAGGACGCGCAACAGTTTGATCTGGATCTCAAGCGAGATGTCGCCAATCTCGTCGAGAAACAACGTTCCGCCAGAGGCTGCCTGAAATCGGCCGATGCGGTCGCGGTGGGCCCCGGTGAACGCCCCTTTCACGTGGCCGAAGAGTTCGCTTTCAAGCAAAGTCGGCGAAAGCGCGGCGGAATGGACGCAGATCATCGGCCCCGCGTGGCGAGGACTGTTCTCGTGCAGGACACGGGCAACAAGTTCCTTGCCCGTGCCGCTCTCGCCTCGAATCAACACGGACGATTCGCTGCCGGCGACCTTCCGGACGGTTTCGAGCACGCTGTCGATGGCCCGGCCTTTTCCCTTCATGTCGCTGCGATTGAAATCGCCCGATTGGGTGATGGGCGTGCTCGTGATCGGGTTTTGAATTTGCGAGAGTTCCGCTTGGAGCACGGAGATTTGCCGGGCCTGCGTCTCGATTCGCTCGATCCGGCGGGAAAGCTCGTCGTTGAGCCGCTCGAGATCTCGGTCACTCTTGACGGTGTAAAGTGCGACGTTCGTGATCTGTCCCAACGCGTTCAAGAACGTGAAGTCCTCACCGCTGAAGGGGGCTGACGTCTGCTTGGCTCCCATCAGCACCAGGCCAACGGTTTCGTTTCCAATCTGCATTCCGTGAGCCAGATCGATCCGCAATTCGCGGAGCGCCGTCTGTGCGTCTGCCAGGTCACTCCGAGACCCCAAGAGCGCCCGCTGCACGTTCCCGGATTCAACGACAGCCTGACAGAGTGCGTGGTCGCTGGAAAACTGCCGCGGCAAATTCTCGCCGCCATATGCAGAAATCAGTCGAAACGGTGAATCGGCGGAGGTCCGCAGGTAAAGCGCGGCCCGATCGACGCCCAGGACGTCTCGGCACGAACTCAACATAAGTGCGGCGACAGCCTCGGGATCAGCCAAACGACCGACGGCCCGATTCATCCGCTCCAGTGCCTGCCCCAACTGATACTTTTCCCGGTAGAAGCGGCGGTCGATCATTCCCTGAAACATGTCCCGCAGCCAAAGCAGGAAAATCACCGCCAACATCAATACGACTGAAATGATCGCCGACTGCTGCGTCAATGGGAACACGTTGAGGTATTGCCGCGCGAACGGAGCGAGGGCCAGCATGAGCGCGAAAGCGACGGTCAATCCACAGTTGGCCAGGTAATACATCACCCCCTTCGTGACGATCTGATCGACTAAGAGCAGGCGGTACCGGATGATGCCGTAGGCGTAGGTCACGGTGAAGCACAAGCCGGCCAGGAAGATCCAGACGCGGGCTCCACCGAGGGCAAAGCTTTCGCGGTCGGTCAGGGCCGTGTACAGCGTCATGCCGAAGAAGAAGGCCGTCGCCGCCCCGGCGCCCAACAGCAATCTCAACTGAATTTGCTCAACCGCATTGCGCGAGCTGCGGTAGCTGCGCAACACGCGCGCCATCGTGATGACGAAATACACGCCACCAACAACGAGCGAACCGTAGATTCCCAGACGAATGCCGTCCAAGAGCCGCCGAATCGTCTCGACATTCGGCGCGAGGCTGCCCGGCCAGGAGACCCAACTGCAGATTGCAGTCAGCGTCAAGAGACCGATCATGCCGGCGATCGGCAATCCGTAAATCATCGCCAGCGCGGTTCGCGGGCGCCACACCAAGGGCAGCCAGGTTCGCGGAAACACCAGAAAGAAATGCAAGCAGACAGCGGGCAGCAACAGCGCGCAAATCACGCATGGCGCGGTGAGCCAAAAACTGGCGGCGACGATCCACCAATGGCTGCTTCCCAAAAAAGCGCCGAGTGTGACCAGACAGAGTGAGTAAAAAAGTTGCGAGGCGCGGTCAAAGGGGCGATTCCAATACACGGCAGCGCCGATGGCCAACGCTACGGTCTGCAGGAGGAACCAACACAGCGAGAACAGGACCTCAGAAATCGGCAAAGACTGAATATCGACGTAACATTTCTTCCTGAGCGTTTCACCATAGGGAATAAACTCAATCTCGACGATGCGGGTGCCATTGTCGTACTGAGCCAGCTCCGTGAGACCTTCAACCTCGTTCGGATCCTGTCCGCCTTGCAGACTCCCGGCGGGGGGCGTTGGTTCGCTTGTGAGCCGCATCAAGGCCCGTGAGAAATCGACGAACGATTCGACCCGAGAGCCCCCGATGTTGACGAGGCGGTCTCCCACACGGGG
>DASRXU010000419.1:0-3631 GCA_035687365.1 Planctomycetaceae bacterium
CTTCGTTCAGGATGTCGACGTACTCGAGCACACGGCCGAGTTGTGTCGTCATTTGCTCGAGTTCGACGTCCGAAAGTTTGAGCCGACCCAAGAGGGCGACTTTCGCCACATCGTCGCGGGTCAGCCGCGCGGTCATTGGGCGGCCGGCAAGGTGAAGGGCTTACGAACGACGGCTTTGACGATGCGTCCGCTGCGAATGCACTGCGTGCAAACCCGCCGCGTGACGACCGAGCCCCCTTCTTGAACTTGAATCCGCTGCAGGTTCGGACGGAACTGGCGGCGTGAGATTCCGGTCGTTTTCCGGCCGTTGCCGCCGAGATACTTGGCCTTGCCGCGCATGGTCACTTGGTTGCCCATGACGGCCGACTTGTCACAGATTTCACACTTTCGAGACATCCGCCAACCTCATTTCGAAACCAAAGACCGCTCAAGCGCGAACGGGTAAGTATAGTGAGGCCGGCGGGGAATGCAAGCGACATAAGACGGGCCGCTGAAAGAGCTTCCAGCGACCCGTCGAGTTCCGGCGAGAGGAGGCTTTGTTAGTTGTAGAACGGGCTTTCTCGGTCCGTGTCGCGATTCAACGGTCGCGGATCGATCCGGCGCGAGCGGCGCGAAACCGATTCGTCCCGGTAATCCCGATCACGATAGTCCCGGTCGCGATACGCCGGCCGTTCCGAAGAGTAGTTCGCGCGATACAACGTTTCCTCGCGCGGACCGTAATCCGGCCGATCGTAATTCCGCAGCGCGGGACGGCTCTGCAGATCGCTCGAGCCACGATACCGCGTCGTGCACTGCCCGTTGGGGCAATTGGTGCCGCAGTTTCCTCGCTCGCAGTCACCGCTCGGACAGGTGCCGCAGTGCCCGGTTCGGCAACCGCCATTTGCGCATTGGCCCGTCGCGCATTGGCCGCCCGAGCATTGGCCCCGCATTCCGCACGAGCCGTTCGAGCACGAGCCACACGTCCCGCTCGGACAAATTTGAGCGCCGTAGCTCTGAGCGCTATAAACCGGGGACGTCGCCGAATAGATCGGCGAGTACGAGCCCGAGCACTGCCCGTTCGGACAGGACCCATTACTCACCGAGTAGCCGCCATACACCGGACCATAACCATAGTCGTACACATCTGCGCGCGCTTGCGGCATTGCCGCGAAAGCGAGAAGGGCGACTGCCACTCCCGCCGCCAACTGCACTTTCATCATGTTTTCGCTCCAAAGGCGTCACTTCCGTTAGTTGTCAAAGACCGTTGTGCTTCACTTCGAATTCACACGCAGTCCTTGAATCAATTACGCAACAGTTGTGCCGCGTCCTTTGGAGCCATTACAGAACATACCGAGGAATCAGTCTCCCTAAGATAGTCAATCCGTAGCGGATCAAGCGGTGATTCGCTGACGTTTTTACAACAGCAGTGTCGCGTTTTTTACAATTTCGAGCTTGCGTGGGTCGGTTTTTCTCAGGCTTCGCGCCCGAACGTTTAGCAGAGCTTACCAGCAGATCCTTGCAAACCCGCTTCAAACGGTAGGCTCGGGCGTGAACGGAATTGTTATCCGCTTTGGCGCAATAACCTGCAATAAATGACCTTACGATCTATCCGACAACTGAACATGCGCACAAAGCCCAAGTTTGGCACAGCCTTCGCAAAGGGGGCAAACGAAGCATGTCAATAGCAGTCACCCGAAGACGACTGAGCTCTGCTTCGAGCGACTGAATTCCTCAAAACAGGGAGCTGAAGGGAGTCAACAATGTTAGTCCTCACTCGAAAACGAACAGAAACGATACAGATTGGCGCAGACATTTGCATCAAAGTGATTCGCACCGGACGCACCAGCGTTAAAATCGGCATCGAAGCACCGGCGAACGTGCGAGTCGTCCGCGGTGAGCTGCTCGAGGGCAGCGACCCGACGTCCGACGCTCACACCCCTTGGTCTCCGTCCACCGAAGATCACCCCGAGGCGATGGTCACCTGCTCGGACCAGTTCCCGCATTCGCACCTCGCCTAAGACCTCTTCTTCGCCTTAGACCCACCGGCTCGCGCGAAGAACGCGAACACAAACACGTCGCACATTGGCTCGTAATAAAAGGAATCGGGAGTGCATGACGCGCACGCACGAAGCGCTCTCGCGGGGAAAACGCACGAAGCGTCCCTGCGGGAATCCAAGCAAGGACTTCCGTTATGGTCCATCACCTTCAACCGTCGAGCGGCTCTCGAAAGCCCTCCGCCGCGTTGCGGGGCGCCGGGTTGGTTCTCACCCTGGGCGCTCTGCTTTCCACCTCCGCTGCACTGTTCGGTAACGCCCCACGTTCCGCTGAGCCTTCGCGAACCGTCTCCCGTGATGACGCTCCTCGCGAAGAGAGTTTCGGACCCCAAACGCCACCCGCAGATCCATCCCCGTTCACCAGCGACGATCGAGGCACTGCCCCTGCTCCCCAAGAAATTCCGCCGGTCCCCGAAGAAATCCCGCTGCGTCACGACCGCCCTCGTTCGCGAGAGTTCGACCGGATGTCTCCTCAACACACACCGCACCGCAGACCGGAACTCCGGCACGGGCATGAGGAAGACGCAATCCCGGAACCGGAACTCATCCAGCGCAAGCTAACCGTTCGCTACGGCAATCCGGCCGTCGTACGCTTGTTGCGATCGCTGTCCACCGAACAAGGCCTGCAACTCTTCGCTGAAGTCTCCACCCTGATCGACGCGCGGCACCTGAAGCCGTCGACCTACGACGCGCGGGTCAAGCAGGCCGCGAAGAGTATGCTGGGAGCGCTCGACAACCGTGCGTTTCTACGTGCGAACGGTTTGGAGGGAGATCCCTCACGGACCGCCGCTTTTCGCTCAGACATCGAACAACTCGCCAGCAGTCGCCCCATCAGCGGCCGTGACGAAGCTTACCAGGCGCTGCGTTGGACAATGCGCGTGGCTGAGCAACACGCGGGGCTGCGATCGTCCACGATCGCCCTCGAATATGTCTACGGGTCGACTGATTCGCTCGACAAGTACTCAGGCTTCGTCCCGGCTCTGGACCGCGCGAGCCCGAGTGTCGAATTGGAAGATCACATCGTCGGCGTCGGTGTCGAGATCAAGCCGGACGAGAAAGGCATGTTGGTGGTCAACGCGCTGTCGGGTGGACCGGCGGCCGAAGCCGGCTTGCTCAAAGGCGACTTGATCGAATCGGTCAACGGACAGCCCGTGGCCGGCGAGACGCTCGAGGCGGCCGTCAATTTGATCACCGGTCCGCCGGGCAGCCGCGTGACCTTGGGAGTGCGCCGCGAAGAAAAAGTGGCTGACATCCCGCTGGTGCGGCGTCGCGTCGAAGTGCACAGCGTGAGTGAAGTCAAAATGCTCGATCAGAACGTCGGCTACATCAAGCTCGATAAGTTCGCCCAAAACAGTTCGGAAGAATTCGACAAGGCCTTGTGGGGTCTCTATCGCGACGGCATGAAATCGTTGGTCGTCGATGTGCGAGGCAATCCCGGCGGCCTGTTGACGACGGCCATTCAAATGTGCAACAAGTTTGTCCCATCCGGAACGCTCGTCTCCACTCGCGGTCGCGACACGGCCGACAACACTGTGGAGTACGCCAACCGCCAGCACGCGTGGAAGGTTCCGCTGGTTGTGCTGGTGGACGGTAACAGC
>DASRXU010000420.1:0-15043 GCA_035687365.1 Planctomycetaceae bacterium
GGACCAGCTACCACTCTTGTCTCCGGGTTCGTCCAAGGCCATCTGCTCGAGCAGTCCGGACAAGGCGAGGCGGACAGACTCGACCGTGTAGGGGTCGTCGGGGTGGCGCGGAGAGCCCTCCTTCTCGAAGTAGGGTCGCTCACCCATCACGCGTCCCCATTCGATGTCGGCATCACGAACGAGTTCTTTCAAAAGATAGTCCGAGTCGAGAACTCGTTGGCAGTAGCGGGCCAGAGCGGCCAGTGGTTGGTCAAATCCGTTGAGCAGGAGATCGCTCCCCTTCACGTAACGATGCAATACTACTTCCAATGCTCCCCCGGAGTCCGCCAGGTGGTCTCTTAGCCAAGACTCGATCTCAATCTCGGCCTGCTGCAGGCGCGTGACCGGGGAAGCACCTTTCATTCCGCCTGGACCGATCAAACGCCCGATCGCTTCCTCAAGCGTGAACTTCCGCTCCTTAAGGATTTCCCGTTCGAGTTCGGCATCTGCCTCCGAACGCTGCGTGTCTTGTTTATCGCTCATGGATCCGTCCGCTTCCAAACTCGGGGACTGGCTGTTCGGCGCGTGCCGCGGCCATCCTATGAGGGGATGTCAAAGATTTGGATCGAATGATCTTTCTCAGAAAGGTACTTGTTCGGCTGATCTTTTTGATAAACCCAATGGTTTCTTTGGCACCCGGGCGGACCCGACGTTCGTCGCGAGATACCGACCGCGAGCAATGGTCGCAGCAGCGCGAGGGTCATTCACGACGTTTCCGCTTGGCGATTCCAGCGGAGCTTGCAGTTGCGGGAGACGCGGACGTTTTCGTCTTGCTCATCTGCATTTCCCCTTTCCGGAAAGGTCACGCACCCACGTGTCGCGTTTCATTCCAAAGCTGGATCACGGGTCGCGAGAGATCGCGTTCGTGGCTGAGCGCGCTCAAGCTGGCCGTGCTCAGCGCGAAGTATCTGCTGTTGGACGTCGGTTCGAGTCCGAGCCAACGAGCGGCCAACACGCGAATAAAGTGACCGCTCGAAAAAACCAGAACGTTGCCCTGACTTTCTCGCACACGGCCGACGACTCGATCGGCGCGTTTTGCCACGTCGTGAGGCGATTCGCCTCCTGGACATCCGTCTTCGAATAATTGCCAGCCCGGGCGTTCGGCGAGGATTTCAGCGGTCCGACGACCTTCATATTCGCCGTAGTCCCACTCAACCAAGTCCGGATCAATCAGGGCGGCGGCCCCATAGCCAGCCAGCTCGCAGGTCCTGGTTGCACGGCGCAAGGGACTCGTAAACACCTTTGCAAGTTTCAGCTCTCTTAGGCGTTCGCCCAGTCGGCGCGCAGTTCGTTCGCCTCGCTCAGTCAGCGGCAAATCGGTTCGCCCGGTATGTTGACCAGAAAGACTCCACTCGGTTTCACCATGTCGGGCAAGATAAACGACCGGAAATACGCCATTCATGACAAGGTCCGCCCCAAAAAGGCGAGCATACCGCCCCCAACTCCACCGTTGTCCAACCATTCCGCATCGTCACGAACAAGAATGCTCCAGACGAATCGAATTCCCGGGGCACGATAACCCGGAGTCGAATTGGCTTGGAGTGCGACGCCGAGCGCGGCGAGATCGGCGCCGATCAATTGAGGTGGGAGTTCGCATGAACTTTCACGATCAAAAGGACACATGACGCTCCCTTCGACGCCGCAGGTTGCGGCGTCGAAGAGTCCTTTCGGCGTCAGCGGGGCTAGCTCCCCTTCCGGCAGCCGCAAACGTCGTCGTCATCCCCTGACGACGGCCAACATCTGGGCAACCTCCTCCCTGGCGGCAGCACGCAATTTGTTGCCGGCTTCGTGAACCTTGGGTCGGTATTCCTGTCTGATTTCGGCGATCTTCGTCTTTTGCTCGTCAGTCAGGTTCAGGTCGGAGAGGTTTGCGACGCGACAGGCCCAGCGATCGCGGACGCGCTCTTTGCGCTCTTCCTTCAGCTCCGGGAGTTTTTCTTGTTGCTCGGGTGTGAGCATAGACTTGATCTTCTCCAACTCGTCCTTGACGACTGCTGCCAACTCTTTGCCGACGGTCTCCATTTTCGCTTTTTGTTCGTCATTGAGATTCAGGGCTTCCCGGATTTCCCTGCGACTTTTGCCCGCTTTCAGGCCGTCTTCTCGGGTCTTCTTCTGCTCGTCGGTCAGGAGACCGGTCAGTTCCTTCATGACTTTTTCGATTTTCGGGCGGTACTCTTCCCGAATCTCGCCGATCTGCGCAGTCTCAGCATCGGTCAAATCCAGGTCGCGCAGGTGAGCGATTCTCTCGGCCACGCCTTCAAACCGATGCTCCTTCCGTTCTTCCTTCAACGTTTCGAGTTTCTCCTTTTGCTCCGTAGTGAGAAGCGCTCGGACCTTTTCCACCTCTTCTTTGACGACTGCGGCATATTCCTCGGCGGCCGCTTTAACCTTCGGGCGACATTCCTTTCTGATCTCCGCGATCTTCGTGTCCTGCTCATCGCTCAGGTGCAGGTCGGCCATCGTGGCGGCAATGCGTTCGCGCACTCCCTCGCGGTCGCCCCCCTTCGACTCCTGGGCGGGAGCGAACTTCGGGCAGATCAATATCGCTACCATCACAGTGACCAAAACGCTCAGGTTCCTCATCACCAGTCTCCTTCTGATTTCGAACGAACAGCAGATGGCCGTGCCTGTCCTGTCAGGACAAAAAGGCAAGCCGTCGGAGCTGCCCGTTGTTGCCTGGGACCCATTCCCATTGCTGTACCGCCTCTTCACGTTCTGCTTGTGCTCGATTGCGGACCGCGACCTCCTTTCCCTCATTCGTTTTCGAATCGATACGATTTGCTTGACGATTGCGTGATCGCTCGGCGCGAGTGATCGGAGCTTTGAACGAACGATTTGTGTCCGCCGGCCCAGACGGGCACCTTCTGAAAGTCGGCAGATTCGCCTATGCATTTCCGAACCGAGTCGGACTGCGTGACAACCAGTTCATCAATCTCGATGCGGCAAACGGCTCGACGTGCGCCGCGGCAAAATTACGGGAGAATGAGCGATGCGGGGCGCAAGATCGATTGTCTAAAGCCCACGATGCCGAGGTGTCTTACTCGACCAAGAAAAGCCTCGGCGTGCCCCGATTAGTCCGCGACGGGGCGTGCTGACCTGGCTTTCGATTGACGCGAACTCGGGACGCGCTCCGACGTCTGCAAGCTCACTTGGCGAGCGGCATTCTTCGCCGCACCCCGATCACCATAAGCCACTGCTCCGAGGCGGAGCCAGTGGCGACTCAGTGAGCGAAGGGAAAGCATCGCCAACGTTACGTCGGCGCGTCTCTTCGCAGGAATTGAACCTTGGCTCCGTGAACTGGAGCAATGAAAGGCATTCACTGCCAAGAATGCTCGTCGTTCGTCAACGAGCGCCTCGCAGTGTGCGCCTGTGCCACTCGAATGTCAAGCAGATTCGCCAATCGGAAAGTTACATGGAGCAAAAGCAAAATGATCTCGGTGAGGAGGCGCCCCCTTTCCTGATATTCCCCGCATTAAACGACATGATCGACATTACCGCGACGCGCGATGTCGCCTCGGTGACACATGGCTCGTGGGTCGTCGCGGGCTTTATGATCGGGATCTGTTTGCTAGCAGCTCTGATCGCTGGCCGGGCCATGGCGCGGTCAGCGAAGCGGCCGATGTTCCACATGGTCGTATTCCCGCTTCTGGCCGCGAGTACGGTCTACGTGATCCTGGACCTGGAATATCCGCGACTTGGCCTGATTCGAGTCGGGGTCACGGAACAGACCCTGTTCGACCTGCGACAGGCGATGCGGTGAGCGGCCCAGCAAGGGACAAAAAGGCAGACGACCTCCGTCGACGGCGCGTGTGGGCTCCGAAGGTCACCGCGACTTGATTGCTTTTGCGACGCGGCTCTGCATGCCCGCGTTCGTGAGAAGTCGGACGGCTTCGATCACGCTCTTCCGCAATTTGGCCGGGTGCTCAGCGAGTTTCGGATCCAGCGACGGGCCGAAGAGGCTCGCCACCGACCAAGCCGTGCCGAGGCTCATGATCGCCGTCAGCAGGAAGTCCGCCGGAAAGGCCCGACCCACCTGGCCAGCTTGTTGTGCCGCCGCCAGCTTGCCGATCTTCCCGCGAAAAGCGGCGCCGCGCTCAGCGGATCCGTTCCGTTTTTGCTCGAGGGTACACCAGGCCAACAACCGCATCAGGTCGGGATTGTCGATCGCCCAGTCGAAGAGCTTGCCCGCGTAGCCCGGCAGGTCGTCCGGCGTGAAGGGCTGTTCCTCGTGCACGCGCATGAGGTGCTTCATAAGAACGGTCGTGAACAGGGTTTCCTTGTCTTCGAAGTAGATGTAGATCAGGTTCTTGTTGCACCCGGCGGACTGAGCGATCCGATCGACGCGTGCGCCGGCGATGCCGTGGGCGGAGAATTCCGCGAGGGCCGCCTCCAGAATTCGCTCGCGCGTGGCTTCCGCATTTCGCAGCTTGGGAGCATTTCGCATCTTAGGGCCTTTCACGCTCCATTTTATCACTTGACTAACCGGTTAGATAGTACGTATCGTGAACTAACCATTTAGTTATCTCGGAGCGAGTCGGGGCCAGGCGGATCGGAGCGGGGACCACCAGCAGCAGGAGCTCGTCGGCCGGTCCGGTTCCGTGGTGAGCCGCCGAGAAACCAATTCAAGCGTGATTGCTGATTGCCGATTTCGACCGGCCACGCTATTTCGAGAGCTAAGCCACGATCGTTCGTACCGGATCCTGAACTCACTTCGACGGAGAACCCTCATGCGGTACAGACTATTGGGAAACAGCGGACTTCGAGTTTCGGAGCTTTGCCTGGGCACGATGACCTTCGGCGAAGACTGGGGTTGGGGGTCGACGAAAGACGAGAGCCGCCAGGTACGACGCCTTTCTCGAAGCGGGCGGCAACTTCATTGATACGGCCAACATCTATACCAACGGCACCAGCGAAAAATTGCTCGGCGAGTTCATGACGGGCCATCGCGACTCAATCGTGCTGGCGACCAAGTACACCAACGCCTCTCCCGGCAAGGATCCCAACGCCGCTGGCAACCATCGCAGGAGCATGATGCTCGCGGTGGAGGCCAGTCTCCAACGGTTGAAGACCGATTACATCGATCTTTATTGGCTGCATATCTGGGACCAGATCACGCCCATCGAGGAGGTCATGCGTGCGTTCGACGATCTCATCCGCCAGGGGAAAATTCTCTACGCTGGCGTCTCGGACATGCCGGCCTGGCTCGTGGCGAAGGCGAATACGCTGGCTGAGCTGCGCGGCTGGACGTCGTTCGTCGGGTTGCAAATCGAGTACAGCCTGATTGAACGGACGCCCGAGCGGGATCTGCTACCGATGGCGGCCGAACTCGGCGTGGGCGTGACGGCCTGGTCGCCCCTGGCAGGCGGTGTGCTGACGGGCAAGCAGTTTGAGTCGGGCGGGGCCAAGGATTCTCGACAGGCCAACGCGTCGATGCAGCAATTCCTGAAGTCTGACGCTCGGAAGGAAGCCATTGCCAAAGAGGTCGTTGCCGTCGCTCGCGAGTGCGGCCACTCAGCGGCACAGGTCGCCCTGGCCTGGCTGCGGCAACGTTCCCAGCCGGTGATTCCGATCATCGGCGCGCGCAAGTTGCCTCAGGTGAAAGACAATCTGGCGTGCATCGATGTAAAGCTCGCCCCGGCGCAGATCGACCGGCTGGATACGGTCAGCAAGATCGAGCTCGGATTCCCGCACGATATGTTCGCGAGGGAGATGGTGCGGTCGCTGACATCAGGCGGAATGAAGGACCAGATCGACGCCTGACATCTTCCGTCGAGTTTGTAGAATCCGAGGCTGATTGAATCAGCATCTTTGTGACAGCTGGACGCTAATCGCCGGACCAACAACCAGAAAGGTCCTGAACATGACGCAGCAGAACACCGCCATCCCAGGGAGAAAGATCGCCGTCGTCACAGGCGGGAGTCGCGGCCTGGGGCGCAACACCGTTTTGAGTCTTGCCCGGCGCGGAGTCGATTCGATCTTCACCTACAATTCCAATCGAGCGGAAGCCGAAAAGGTGATCGGCCTGGTCGGCGAGGCCAAGCGCAAGGCCGTCGCTTTGCAGCTCGACACTGGGAAAGTCGGGACATTCGATTCGTTCGTGAAAGAGGTGCGGCAATCACTGGCCGAGCTGGACGCCGAGCGCTTCGACTACCTGGTCAACAACGCCGGCACTTCTCTCCACAAGGCGTTCGACCAGACGACGGAAGAGGAGTTCGACCAGCTCTATCACGTCCACCTCAAAGGAGTGTTCTTCCTCACGCAGAAGCTGCTGCCGCTCCTCAAGGATGGCGGGCGGATTGTTAACATCTCGTCAGGCTTGGCCCGCTTCGCGCTCCCAGGAAGCTCCGCCTATGCCTCGATGAAAGGGGCCATCGAAGTGCTCACACGGTACCTGGCCAAGGAACTCGGCCCGCGCGGAATCGCGGTCAATACCGTCGCGCCCGGGGCGATCGCGACCGACTTCAGCGGCGGCATGGTCCGCGACAATCCGGAAATCAACAGACGCGTTGCGGAGATGACGGCACTGGGCCGCGCCGGTCAGCCTGACGACATCGGTCCGATGATCGCCGCGCTTCTGTCAGACGATAACCGCTGGATCAACGGCCAACGGATTGAAGTCTCAGGCGGGATGGGACTCTAGGCGGACGACCAGCCGCCTATCGGTTCCAACGACAAGAGCTGGCCGAATGATTTCGAGGCCCATGCCCAGATTGCGCGTTAGAAAACTCACTCGGTCGTTTTTCCAGCGACCGGCGGACGAAGTTGCCCGGGCGCTGATCGGGAAGATCTTGGTGCGGCAATCGCGTGGCCGGCTGTTCCGCGCCCGTCTCAGCGAGACCGAAGCCTATCTCGGTCCCGACGATCTCGCGTCGCACGCATCGAAAGGGCAAACGCGGCGAACCGAAGTTCTGTTCGGACCCCCGGGGCGTGCCTACGTCTACTTGATCTACGGCCTGCATGAGATGCTCAACGTCGTCACAGGTGCTGCGGGCCAAGGTCAGGGCGTGCTGATCCGTGGGGCTGTTCCGCTTGATGACTGGAAGGCCGATCTCTCGGGGCCCGGCCGGCTCACACGCGCCATGCGAATTTCCCGCCTGCAAAATGGCCTTGATCTGACCGGAACGCAGATCTACTTCCTGGATAACACTGGCTATCAGCCGATCGTCCAAACGACAAAACGGATCGGCATCGACTACGCCCTGCACTGGAAAGATGCGCCCCTTCGCTTTCTGGATACGAATCAGCGGGCGCGACCTCTAAGCGAAACGCAAGGGGGCTGACAGGGGCTCGGCAACTGCGATGCCACGTGATCGCTCGAGCGCTGCGACCGCCCGATCTCAAACCGAAATTCCGCTAGTCTTGATTCAGAAAAAGCAGGTTCGTCGAAGTTTTTCAATTTGACATCGCGCGTCGCTCGCGCACACTTACGGCGCTCGCCTACGATCGGCGGGCGGTTTTCGGCAACGACGATCCTCGGCGATTCGCCCCGCTGATGCTCCCCACGCGTTTGAGGCATAAGATCCTCCGATCGAGTCTGAAAGAAGTAAAAATGAAGATTCTTCGCGCGGTGATCGCCCCTTCTGTAGCTGCCATTCTGGTGCTTGGAGCCTCGGCTTGCTCTGCCGGGGGAAGATACGGTTGGGGCTCGGCGGGGTGTTGTGGAGGCACGGGCGGATACGGTTGCGGAGGCTGCGGATCCGGTGGTGGTGGTGAGTTCGGTAGTGCCGGCGGCTGCGGTTACGGAGGGTGTGGAGCCGGTTCCTGCGGCTGGGGTGCTGCCGGCGGCAGTACCTTCTGGATTGTCGGTGACTACACCCCGTACATCATCGGCCACGGACCGATGTTTCCCGCCGGCGAGTCCCCTCATCCCGCCTTCTGGTATGACTCGTTGACGGGGTCCGACAAGTCAACCACGCCCAGCCGTAAGTGATCCGCGGATTGGCTTCGGTCAAAGCTGCGGGTATCTGAGCGCAGCCTCTTGCTGCGGCGCGGACCTCGCCAACGACGTTATCTCGTCCGTTGCCGCCGGTTAGCCAATTTCCGGGGCTTCCGCAAAGCGGGGCGCCCCGGCCACACTGCCGGCGCTGCATGGTTCGAGTGGCCCATCAGTGTTTACGATCTGGCGATTGATCGAAAACACGTTTTCACCTTCCGCGGGAAGAAGCCACTTGGAGGTTGCTATGTCGAACAAACCGGATCAGAAAGTCGCGTTCATCACTGGAGCCAATAAGGGCCTCGGACTCGAGACCGGTCGTGGTTTGGGGAAGCTGGGCTACGCGGTCGTGCTTGGCAGCCGGGACTTGGGGCGCGGGAAGGCAGCGGCTGACAAGTTGCGGTCCGAAGGGGTCGCAGACGTTGAGGCGTTTCAATTCGACGTGACTAATTACGACGACCACAAGAAAGTGGCCCGGCACATCGAGGAACGGTACGGGCGACTCGACGTGCTGGTTAACAACGCTGGGGCCCAGTTCGAGAAGGCCGACTTCGCCAGCGACTTCAACACCACGAGCCACTGTCCGATCGACGCCCTACGCAACACGTTCGACACGAACTTCTTCGCGGCTGTCTCGCTGACGCAGACGCTGCTGCCGCTCATCCGCAAAGCCTTGGCCGGGCGGATCGTCAACGTCTCGAGCATTTTGGGCTCGCTCACGCTGCACTCCGATCCAAAATCGGACATCTACAACAAGAAGGCGTTCGCCTACGACGCGTCGAAGACGGCTCTCAACGCCTTCACCGTTCACCTGGCGCAGGAGCTGCGAAACACAAAGATTAAGGTGAACTCCGCCCATCCTGGCTGGGTCCAAACCGACATGGGTGGTTCGGCCGCCCCGCTCGGCATCAGCGAAGGCGGAAAGACGAGCATCGAGCTGGCCACACTTCCGGATGACGGCCCGACCGGCGGCTACTTCCACATGGGGAAGAAGATCCCCTGGTAAACGGGCCCGATCGCCTGCGTCCGATCCGCCCCGCGCCCCAGTCGACTCCTGGTGCTTCGCGCGCGACGTGGCTTTCCTCCGCGTGCGGGCGAACCGCCCCACCGGATGACTGTCAATAATTCACCCCCCTCGTCCGGACGGTCGCGCGGCGTACAATACTAAGGAGGCGGTTGCGGGTACGGGCCGATCGCTAGGAGCAGTCGGCCGTCCGCTTCGTAGGCGCAGCTTCGCGCCGCTGACCCGTCGCTCGGGAGATCCGCTCGCCGAGAATCTGCCGGCTCGACTTTCTGCCGCCAAGATTGCCCACGCACCGTGCGCGCGAAGATGCCTTGCGCGCCAAGGATGCGGATCCGAACGGTGAGGACCGGCGCGCGTCGGCGCCGATCGAGCCGAGCAGGGCGACCGCGACGGTCGTCGGACACGAAAGACTGTCTTGCATTTCGGACAACGGGCGTTTCAGGCACCGCCGGTAAAGAACCTAAAGTCCTCATACGGAGGCTGTCGAAACAATACGTCAGACGTTTTCAGCTGGCTCGTCTCACGGTGGCCCCGTGAGGTCGCAGGATGCGACCGAAGAGTTGGCGAAGAGACGTCCGAGGGGGGACGGACAATTCGGACTCGATCTGCCGCTTGAGCTGGACGCTCGCGCGGCGGGTTTGCCGGTCCATGCCCCCCACGTCGACAGTTCTGTCTCGCACAGAGCTTGTTCGACGGACGATCCCGACGACGTATTGCCCGAGCCTGACAAATCAGGCGCGCAGCGGGACGAGCGGGGGGCCCTTCTTTGGGGAACCGCGCGCGGTTCGTTGCTACCCCGACCCAAGACCGCGGTGGTTCTTGTATGTCACGGACCGAGTGGCTAGGAGAGCCGACCATCGTGCTAGGGGTGAAGATCCTGAGGGCCCGACGAACCCTCTGAGTTGGCCTAGAGAATCTGATTGGAGAGCCCGCAATGAGGACGATCTTCACTACTGGACAAGTAGCAAAGATCTGCAAAGTGGCACCCCGCACCGTGAGCAAGTGGTTTGATTCAGGCCGGCTGCGCGGCTATCGGATCCCCGGTTCCCAGGACCGTCGGATTCCCCGCGAGCACCTGATTCGCTTCCTCAAAGAACACGGGATGCCGCTCGGCGAACTGGAAGACGAAGCGATGGGCAAGATTTTGCTCGTCGGCGCCGACCACGCTGTTCGCAGCAGCTTGCATGAAATGATGGGAACGGACGACTTCAAAATCGAGTCGGCCGTGAGCGGTTTCGAGGCCGGCATCCAAGCCGAGTCGCTGCACCCGGATTGCGTCGTCATCGACTTCGCAATGGGCCGCAACGAAGCCTTGATGATCGCCCAGAACCTGCGCAAGAACTCCGAATATACGGAGACGGTTCTGATCGGACTGCTGAACGACGACGATAACGCCAGCGGTTTCGATCGGACTGTGTTCAGCGAAACGTTCCGCAAGCCGTTCGACGCAGCTTTGCTGGCCGAACGAATCCGGACGCTCGTTGGACGCAAGAAGCAGCTCGCCTAAGCGGAACCCGCCGCGACACTGGCAGACAAGCCGAGAAGGCTCCCCGCACAGTGCCCTCCGACAAAGTGAGCCGCAACCGACCGGCAGCCGGGTCTTAAGGACAAGGCCCGGACCAACGCCCGGCAAAGCCTCGACCCCCGACTCGACCCCCGACAAACACACACCGATGCCGGCCGCAATCAATATTGCGGCCGGCATCGGTGTTTTGATGGGTCGCAAAAGCGCGACTGTAGGCCGGGACGGGCGCGCTCGGATTGTCCCCCCCGCGCGTCGCGTCGTAGAGTAACGGGATGGCCATTCCGCCGACCGCTCCACCGCCAACCGCTCGGCCGCGACCTCCCCGCCATTGGCTGCTTCCCGCGGCCATCGCCTGCGCGGCGTTTGTCCTCGTCGTGGCGGCCATCGATGCGGCCGGAGATTATCCCGACGCGCCGCAAGGCCCTGGCCTCACGATCGATGAGTCGTTCAACGTGCAGGAGGGAGTGCGGCTCGTCGAAGGATTGAAGACGTGGGCTCTAGGGTGGATTTCGGGGGACCCGATCGTCGGTTTGCACGAACTGTTTGGCGACATTGATGACCTCGGCCCCAACGCCCCGTTCGGATACCACAATCCCGATCATCCGCCGCTCGGCCGAGTCTGGCTCGGACTGTGGCACAATGCGACGCTCGGCGTCGCTCCGGCGCGTCATCATCCAGGGGCCATTGCGTTTGTGACGAGTGCAGCCCGCGTCGGATCGGCGGCTGCTTTCGCGATTACTGTCTTCCTGTGTGGCTGGACGGCTGCGACTTGGTACGGCCGCGCGGGGGGCGTGGTGGCGGCCCTGTCACTCATTTTCATGCCGCGCGTCTTCGGGCATGCGCATCTCGCCGCGCTCGAAACGGGCATCGGCTGCACGTACCTCATTGGCGTGCTGACTTTGGCACGCACTTGGACGAGCGACCAGGGCGTCACTTGGCGGTGGGCGGCGATTGCCGGCTTGGCGCTGGGGGCGGCCATGCTGACGAAGATCCAAGGGGTGCTGATTCCGGTGCCCGTCGTCATTTGGGCAGTCCTGCAGTGGCGATTGAGGGCGCTACGACCGCTGATCATTTGGGGATGCGTCGGGCTGGCTGTCTTCTTTCTGTTTTGGCCGTGGCTTTGGTCCGACCCGGTCGGCCACTTTTTCAAATACTTAGGCCGCACCACGAATCGTCAGACACTGTACTTATGGTATCTCGGAACGCGTTACACCGATCGCGATCATCCTTGGCACTACTGCGCCGTGCTGTTTCTGACCACTGTGCCCATTGGACTGCAGGCATTAGGAGGTCTGGGACTCTTCGCGGGACGAACGCGGCTACATTTCGCTCGACACGAGCAACTGGTGTTGGGCGCGATGCTCTTTCCGCTGTGCCTGTTCACGATCCCGCGAATCGCCGTGTATGACGGAGCGCGACTGTTTCTCGTCGCCTTTCCGTTGTGGGCGATTTTCATCGGGCGCGGAGGAGCCCTGGCCTGGGATTGGCTCGGCAAACGACTCCCGCAGCGAGCCGCACTCGCGCTGGCCACGGTGCTTCTGACCACGCAGACTTGGGAACTCTGGGCGACTTGGCCCTGCTTTCTCAGCTCGTACAGCGTAGCGGTCGGCGGCCTCAGGGGTGCGCACCACTTGGGCTTCGAGCTCGACTATTGGGGGGCGTCGGTCACCCGAGATTTTCTGGAGCGCACGGCCGAGAGCGTGCCCGACGGTTCGGAAATCGACGTCGCCCCGGTGCTGTTCGACTTCCAGCTCAGCGAAATGCTCGCACAGTCACCCGTCCTGCGGCGTCGCGGTATTCACCTGCATGCCTACGACGCAGATCAGCCTCGGCATTCCGACTATCTACTGATCTTTTGCCGCCAGGCCGACTTGTCACCTGAACTAAGAGCGCTCGTGGCCGAGCGCGCTCCCTTGGTCGCCAGTCAGCGAAGCGGCGTGCTGCTCGCCGGCCTGTACCAACTGCCCGTCTCGGGCACCCAAAAATAGATCGGGCGCCCCAGGATCGAGCGACTCCGGCCCAACGACTCTAGGCCGTTGACCCTGAGGAAAGTGGGCGTTATTTGCCGTCAAACGCCTTGGACGTCTTGTTGGTCGACTCCGTCTGCTTGCCGGTCGGATCGGTGAACGCGCGAGAAACTTTCCCTGTCGATTCGGGCCGCTTGGCATTGTCGGGCCGCGCGACGTTCCCGTAAGCGCCTTGCTTCAGATTCCAGGCTTGCGTCACGCCCGGTCGCCAAATGCGGCGGCCCGGTTCGTAGCCGATGTAATTGAGGAAATCCGTCAGGGCGACGACGCGTACGCCGTGCTCGTGCGCCTCTTTGACCATATTCTTGTGGAGTTCGCCGATGCGCTGGGCCGCCTCTTTCTCTTCGACCCGCACTTCGGTCATGTCGGGGATTTTCCCAACCACCAGGAACTTGGTGCCGACATTGATGCTTCCGGCCGTGGGGTGGCGCACGCCCTGGTCATCCACCTCGTCGATGATTTCGCCACCCGACGCGGCGACCAGGTCGCGGAGCACTTCGCGGTCGTTGACCCCGTCGTTATCGAGATCGACCAAACCAACAAAGGCGAATTTCTCTTTGCGGCCCGGCGCCCACAGCGGCGTGTAGATTTCGTCGTGCTTGACGATCGGATCGCTGATCCGCTCGCGAGTGATGCGGGCTTCGGCCTGGTCTGGCATGACTTTCGTAACTTCGATCGCGCCCTTGATGTCTCTCAAACCGCGAGCCACGCCTTCATTGACCTGCTTGTAAACGCTGAAGGTCGTGCCTTTGCGGAGGTTGTCGTGGGCCCCGCGGTTGATCCAGACGCGCTGCGTGTCGAGATCGACTAACTCAATTCGGCCACTGGGAACCTCGAAGCTCCATTTCTCGCGCGCCTCCTTTTCGTTTCGCAGCCCTTCATTGACGTTGCGGAGCTCCCCAAGACTGTGCGTTTGAGCGTCGATTGTTTTGATGGCGTCGGCCTTAACCTGCTGGTTAGTCGCCTCGAGTTCCTGGATTTTTGCCTGTCGCTCGGCGACCTGTTTCTCAATCTTGACGACCGCTTGTTCTTTGGACGTCTGAGCCTCTTCCCGGTCCCCCTCGGCTTTCACCTTGGCTTTCGTGTGCGCGTCGACCATGCCTTGGTATTCGGTCCGCAACGCGAGGACTTGCTTGTTGAGATCGATCGTCTTTTCGTTGAGGGCGGTGCGAGCTTTCTGCAAGGTGTCCAACTCTTGGCCAACTTTCTGCAGTGTGGCCGCGACCGTCGGTTGGGTCAGGTCACCCGGCGCGACTCGTGTCATGAGCGTCCGCACCTGGCCGATCACCGAGTTCTCGCCCTCGGCGTCGGGCTTGCCGATCTCTTCGGTGTTCGGGTAGCCGAGGAATTGCCGCAGGTTTTGCAATCCGGCCGAGGCGACCCGCAACTCGTTCTCGGTCTTGGTATGCTGCTCGCGGTCCGTCGCCCGTCCTAATTCTGAGTCGGCGGCGTTCCGATACTGCAAGAACGCGACGACGAGCGCGATGATCGTGCTCATGACGGTAAAGACGAGCGCGATTTGAAGACCGGTGGACTTGTTGGCGGCCGCCATGGCTCACTCCGATTCCGAAAAGACGTGCCTGAGCAGTGGACGAAAGAGCTGCGTTCGAGACAGACCTTCAGTCTGCCCTAGCCCATTCGGAGGGGGTTGAGGCTGGACCGAACGACGGCTTCGACGGTGGATTCAAACCAGTGCAGCAGATTTGGGGGCTGAATTCGCGCCCGCGCACCCCTATCCTACGAGTGTAAAGGGGGACTGAGGCAAGTCAAGCGGTTTTCGCGGCCGCTGCTCAACCGATCTGCCGCGGTGGTCAGGTTTTGCGTGCGGAGACACTCGCGGGTCGTACTCCGAGCGCCGTCCAAGGCGAGCATTTCGACACTAAACCGGCTCGTACCGATTGTTCGACCCAGCCCGCTCGAAAACAAGCGGCGGCCCGAGAAAAGTCCTCCGATCGACGGCTCAATCGGACATTCTCGAGCCCCCGTCGTCGCGGCCACTGTGGGGGCCGAGACTTTTGAATGATCAGACGCCCCTTTTTGAGGATCAGATGCCCGAGACGTTGTTCATCGTCGACGTGTATTCGTTGGTTTTCCAGGTCTTCCATGCCATCCCCGAGATGACGGGACCCAGCGGACAGCCGACGAATGCCGTCTTCGGCTTTACGCGCGACCTGCAGACCATTCGCGCCTTGCCCGGCGCCACCTATCTGATTTGCGCTCTGGATGTTGCCGGACCGGCCGCCCGCAACGAGATGTTCGCCGAATATAAGGCGAACCGCTCCGAGATCCCCGTCGATCTGACCCCCCAATTCCCGCGGATCCTCGAAGTGATGGAGGGCTTCGGCATCCCAGCCCTAAGTTATCCCGGTTGGGAGGCCGACGACGTGATTGCCACCGTCGTGCGGCTGGCGAGCGAGCGGGGCATTCAATCGCGAATCGTGACCAGCGACAAGGACGTGCGGCAGCTGTTGAGTCCGCTCGTCCAAGTCTTCAAC
>DASRXU010000421.1:0-17258 GCA_035687365.1 Planctomycetaceae bacterium
GAACAATCGTCTGCAAACGTTCGCCCAGGAGCTGTCGCTCCATTTGCTGCCGGCCGATCTGCTGGCCGAACGCTACGTCGCCCTGCCGACCGAGAACCTGATCGAGATCGCTCAGAGCGCGCAGGCGAGCCCCTCGGCCAAGATGATGGAGCTGTCGGTCTTCCACCCGGATGGCACCCACGAGGCGGCGTTTGCCAAGATCCTGGTGATTGTGCCTGTTAGCGCGCCGCCCTTACCCGCGGCCGTCCAAGCCGCGTCTGACGACGCGTCGCAAATCCAAGCCTCGACCGAAGCAGATTTCGACGATTCATTCGCCGACGAGATGGGCGACGAAATCGAAGGCACCTTCGCCGGCGACAGCGACGAGTACGAACAGATCCAATCGAACTCCGCGGCCGCGTCAGCGGATTCCGCACTGCGGGCTCTGCGGATCTTGCGCGTCCCGGTCACGGTCAGCGTCCGCCTGGCGGAGCGAAAGATGTCGCTGGGAGCGGTGGTGGCGCTGGTCCCTGGATCGCTCGTCACGTTCAGCAAATCGTGCGAAGATCTGCTTGACCTGTACGTCAACAATCATCGCTTCTGTCAGGGCGAAGCGATCAAGATTGGTGAAAGCTTCGGACTGAAAGTCTCGAAGGTCGGCGTGATCGAAGGACGGCGAGAGCGGATCGTCTAGCGACTGCGAGCCGCCGGCGTGAGCTGGCCGACGGAGTTCTGCACGCGAGGAGACTCCGAAGGCTCACGCCCTCGGCTCGGCGAAGATTGTCGTCGCAGCTCGCAAACAGCTCTCAATATCCGACGGCGGCGCCGTCCGTACGCGGTTCCGTTCCGCCGTGCAGCGTGCCGTGCTCTTGGTCGATCCAGATTCCTTGGTAGCCGCCGAAGCCGCCGTCCGCCTTGTGAATGATGTGGTGTCCGCGTTTGGCGAGTTCGTCGAGCGTGGCCTGCGGAATGCTCGATTCGACGTTCACCTCGCCTCCGCCGGCTTGCATCGGCTCACTGGTCGGAGTTTGCGAGCCGTCGTGGCGTACGCGTCCCGCGTCGCCGGCCGCCTGCACGTTCAGGCCAAAGTCGATCATGTTGACCAGCACTTGCGTGTGTCCCTGCGGCTGCATGTCGCCCCCCATCACGCCGAAGGCAAACTGGGGCTTGCCGTCTTTGGTCACCATCGCGGGGATGATCGTGTGGAACGGCCGCTTGTGGGGCTCAAGCGTGTTGAGGTGGTGCGGGTCGAGCGAGAACTGGCAGCCCCGGTTCTGAATTACGAAGCCGGTCTTCCCCGCCACGAGCCGCGAACCAAAGCCGTTAAAGTTGCTTTGGATAAACGAACAGCAATTGCGGTCCTTGTCGACGACACACAGGTAGATCGTGTCGCTGCCTTTGGCCAACAGCGGATCGCCCGGATCGACCGAGCTGGCCGCCCGTTTGAGCTTGATCCGCTTCCGCTGCTTGGCGGCATACTCCTTGGAGATCAGCTCGGCCACGGGCAGCTTGGCAAAATCGGGGTCGGCGAAATACTTCGCGCGGTCGGCATAGGCGAGTTTCTTTGCTTCGATGAACAGGTGCAGATAGTCCGGACTGTTCCGGCCCATCGAGCGGAGGTCGTAGCCCTCGAGGATGTTCAGGATCTGCAGCACGGCGATTCCCTGCCCGTTGGGCGGCAGCTCCCACACTTCGTACCCGCGATAGTTGGTGGAGACGGGCTCGACCCAAGTCGATGTGTGATCCTCAAAATCCTTCCTGGAGAAGTAGCCGCCGTGAGCCTGGCTGAAGGCGACGATCTGATCGGCGATCGGGCCGCGGTAATAAGCATCGCGACCGCCTTCTGCGATGGCCCGCAAGCTGGTCGCCAGGTTTGGATTTCGGAACATCTCACCGACCGCCGGCGCGTGGCCGTTCGGGTAATA
The DNA here is from genome assembly GCA_035687365.1 of Planctomycetaceae bacterium. Taxonomy (GTDB): domain Bacteria; phylum Planctomycetota; class Planctomycetia; order Planctomycetales; family Planctomycetaceae; genus DASPSM01. The sequence continues at coordinate 1,905 of DASRXU010000421.1, forward strand.
GGTCGCTCCCGTGTCGGGATACATGTGCGCCAGCGGCTCGCCCCGCTTCCAGTAGCCGGCAATGACCTCGCTGACCGGGAACCCTTCCTCGGCGTATTGGACGACGGGTGCCAAGAGCTTCGCAAGCGGCACGCTGCCGAAGCGCTTACTCAGTTGGTCCCAACCGTCGACACAGCCGGGGACCGACCACGACAGAATTCCGCTGGTGGGGATTTCCTTCAGGCTCTTCGACTTGAAAACGTCGCGATTGAGCGCGTACGGACTGCGGCCGCTGGCATTGAGGCCGTAGAGTTTTTGCGTTTTGTTGTCCCAATAGATGCAAAACAAGTCTCCGCCGATGCCACAGCTCATCGGCTCGACGAGGCCCATCATGGCGTCGGTGGCGATGGCCGCGTCGATCGCGTTACCACCCGCCTTCAAAACGTCGAGCCCAACCTGGGCGGCCAGCGGCTGACTCGTCGCCACGATGCCGTGCTTGGCAATCACGGCCGAGCGACTCTGCGGCAACTTCACGGGCCGATCGTATTCGCCCGCGCTGACGCGCGTCGCAATCACGTCAAACTGGGGAGTCTGCATAAGGGTGCCTATCGCAACTCCAGCAATCATTCGCGCGACACTTCGAGTTGAAAGCAAAGCCAACATTTGTGCCCCCGCGCCCTGACGTTTTGCCACGCTGAGAAATTTCCAGGGTCCAGCATAATCCGACCGGACGCCACAGGGAACCGCCGTTACCCAAACAGGCTATTGAACCGCGACAGTCGCGGGTGTACTTTCAGAAATCTGCCTTCTTCAGGCATCCGATTCCCGCGAATCTCCATCTCATCCGAGCGGTCTGCGCATGGATTGCGCGCATTCCGCGATTGTCGAAGCACCGCGACTTTCACCACCCTCCTTCGCACGATCCAGACCACGAAAGATGAGCCATGTCCACGGAAGAAGCGACTCGCGCACAGGCTGAACAAAAAAGCGGGGAGCCGTCGAACAAATTGACCGGCACCGCTCATTTTAGAGAGGTGCGAGAGCAGGAACTGAGCGAGATCAAAGTCCGCCGATCGAGGGCACAACTGACAGACGCTGATCAGTCGCCCGGTGACAATCTGGTCGGCTTGGCGCTTTCGGGCGGAGGAATTCGCTCAGCAGCCTTCAGCCTCGGTGTGGTGCACGCGCTAGGTCATCGAGGCGTCATGCCGTTTATCGACTACCTTTCGACCGTTTCGGGCGGCGGCTATGCCGGGGCGTTCTTGTCGTCGTATCTCCTGGGCGCCCGCAAAAACTGGCGCCAGTTCATGGACGAGCGCTCCCAGCGAGCTGCTCGAGAACCGTCCCATGCGCCAGAAAAACCTGCCGCCGAGGCGGCCAAGACTCAGCCATCTCGCATTTCGTCGGTGGCACAATCGGTCAAATTCCCGGAACGAATGCTGCAATTCCTGTTCGGTGGCAATTACCTGCGGCGCACGTGGGTCTTCTTCAACCGCTACCTGATCGGGTTGTTGCTGATTTGGGCCGTGACATTCTCCGGGCTGATCGCGGCCGCGTCGGGAATCGCGTATGTCTTCCGGACGCTGGATGACATCGATGTCCGGTCTTGGCTGGCCGTCATCGGATTTGATGGCGATATTCGCCTCGCGTTCTTCCTGACATTCGTGCTTCTCGTGATCTGGCTGGCGGCCTGGGGAATTTCCTACTTCCGATCGCTCGCGCGTGCAGAGGGGCATACGGCACGGTACGTATTCTATTTCGTGGTTATCACCGCCCTGGTGGCGAGCGCCTCTTTACTTCTTTCAGGGCACATCGCGTTGAACCATGGGAAGGACGCTGAAAGCTTCGCGGCGGGCTCGACCGCGCGGACCCTTTGGACAGTCGTGATTTCTGCGATCGGCGCCAGCTTGATTCCTTACCTGAGCCCGAAATCGCTCCTCCGCAGTGGGACGAATCCCCAAAATTCCGCCGAAAAGTACACGTTTTGGATCGCCAGCCGAGCGCTTGTCTACGGGGTGCCGTTTCTGGTTGTCGCGCATTTCGCGCAGGAAAACATCTCTGGCTACAACGCGGAGCGCGACAGCCGGTTGGCCTTTTCCGAGATCTTGAATTGGGACAGCGCCTACGCACCACTCTTTCTTCGAATTGAAGATGAATGGAAGCAAACCAAGAACGCAAAGAAAGCACCCGAATCGATTTTTTTTCTTTCGGGAAGAAAAACCGAAGACGCGCCGAAAGAGCTTCCTGGGCATTTCCTCCACAATGACTGTGTGTCTCCGGCGGAATTCAGCGAACTGGATCGCCGCTTTCACCAGTACTATGCCTGGCTGTTGGCTAATGACGCGAATAATATCGCTCGCAGAGAAAAGAACGAGTTAGGTGCTGATTCCGCCACGCTCTCACTTTCCAGGCGGTGGTGGCACCTGTTGGAACACTGTCTGAACGGCATTTCACGTGGGTCAAGTGTCTCGAATCCGACGCTTGAAATGGTGAATAGCCGAAATGACGTCATCGATCAAAAGAAGGAGATCCTCAACAATCTTAATCTCGCCTTAGGCAAGTCAAACTTGTATCAGCAGTTCGAATCAGGCGTTGATGGATTGGATGCCGACCGGAAGAAGGCGATCGAGCCGCTGCTGAAGAAGGCCAGAGGGCTCGACGCGTCGCTGGACGAACCGAAGACCGCGTCCGCGGATAGCCCGTCGGGCACAACGGGCGTGACGGACAAGAGCCAACTGCTCGCGGAAGAAGACCGCCGGCGGGCAATTCTGGACGTCAATCGAGCCTTGCTGGCAGCGTACTATCCGAACACGATCAGCGATCGAGACACCGTGTACTCGTCCGTCGTGCTGGGACACGACCAGGATGTTCGCTTGCGCTGGTTTCTCATCGCCGGGTGCGTTTTCCTGGTGCTTGGGACGTTAGTCGACCTCAATGCTACGTCCTGGCACGCCTTCTACAGCCGGCAGATGGCGAATATGTGGATCGAGCCGGTTTCGGGAGGCGGCGAAGACGGGCGTGAAATTGCTCTGGCCCGGCTTGCGACCGTCGAATCCGGTTGGCCATACCATTTGATCTCCGGCTCGCTGCAGCTCTTTCGTCGCCGCCGCACATCGAACACCAAGTCCGAGCGGCAGAGCTTCCTCTTCTCCGAACTTTATTGCGGCGCCGACGTGCTCCGGTATGCGCCGACCAAAAAGTATATGGGGGGTGAATATACACTGGCCGACGCGATCGCCATCTCCGGCGCCGCCGTGAGCCCGATTCAATCGCGAAATCCACTCGTGACTGCGCTCTTGTTCATCTTCAATATTCGCCTCGGTCAGTGGGTCGCCAATCCGAGTTACGCGAGCCGGCTGCCCAAGTGGTTGGCAGACTTCGTTGCCGGTTTGCCGTTTACGCCACTCCGCATGCTTTGTGAACTCGGCCGGAACGCTGAGGACCGCCCGCACTGTTTCGTTACCGATGGGGGCCATTACGAGAATCTGGGAATCGAGCCTTTGCTCAAGCGTCGCTGTCGCCTGATCATCGCCAGCGATGCTGGCCAAGATGGTAACTACGAGTTCGCCGATCTGATGCGGTTGATTCGCTGGGCTCGCATCAACGAGGGCATTGAAGTGCGGCCCGTGCAGAAATGGGAAAAGACTCTGAACATTGATTCCCTGATCCCCGACCAGAAAACCAACTTGTCGAGCAAGCATTTCATCGTGGCGGAGATTCGGTATCCAGAAGACGGCGATGCTCCGTCGCAACCCTCCTATCTCGTTTACCTCAAATCATCGTTGTGCAAGGACGATCCCTGTGAGCTGCTCAACTACCGGCGGATTCACACGCAATTCCCGCACGATGACACCAGCGATCAGTTCTACGACCCGGAGCGTTTTTTCTGCTACTGGCAGCTTGGCAAACACATCGCCGAGCAGGCGTGCGGGAAACTGGGAGACGATTTCGCGGATGAGGCGCTGTCGACCGCAGTCGATGACTTCATTGATCGGTTCGTTGGCATTAGGTCCGCGAAATCGAAGGCAGGTAGCGACGGGCCGGAGGCGGACAAACCCCCGGCAGCCGCCGAACCGCCGGTGCCCGCACCGACAATCGGTCCGGTCAGCTCGGCACGACCGATGGATGAAGGTCTGTCGGGAGTGGATCGATCGGTCAGAGATAATCTGCGCCAGCTCGACCCAAGCAGCAACGCTTCAGAGGCCGCCATGGAATGGCTTGTCGCCAATAGGGCGGACGTGTTTCGATACCTTGGACGCTATGGACTAGAGGGCTTGTCTGCGGACGCGCGAGAAATGGTGCTCGGGTCGCTGCTTAAAGTGCTCTTAGATTCGGGCACTCGCGTCGGGGTTGTTGGCAGACGTGCGCTCGAGCGGCTGACGGCGGATATTGTCGCCTCTGCTGACACTGAGGCCGATTCATATGCCCGAGGTGAGTCCGTCGAGTGCCTCAGCGGGATCTTGCAACTGGCGAACGGGCAGGGATATTTGAAAGTCGCCCATCAGATTAAAGACAAGCTCGCCCAACTCTCCAGCGATGATCCCGATCCAAACGTTCGTCGGCTTGCCAAGGCGTGTTTGAAGTAATCTGGGTTGGCGTAGGTGCTTCACGAGGCGCAGGCTGGTGGGTCGGCCGCGTAGTAGACTAAACTTGCCCATTCTGGAGCAGAACTGAACGCGCTGCAGCTCCGTTTTCGCACCTAAATCGTTGTCCCGAAAGTAGATTGCGCCAAAATTACCCGGGCGGCTTCCGGCCGCCCTAGAAAGCACGACCCGCCCCGTGTCTGCCCGACCCCAACGCAAACCGGCCAGAACCCCCGTCCAACAACAGAGTTACAACGGCGCGGAGATTCTGGTCGAGGCGGTTGTTCGGCAAGGGGTCGATTGCATCTTTGCCTATCCGGGTGGGGCGAGTATGCCCCTGCACCAGGCCCTCTTGAAATTCAAGGACCAGATTCGCACTGTCCTACCGCGACATGAGCAGGGAGGCGGATTTGCCGCTCAGGGTGTGGCTCGGGCGACGGGCAAGGTCGGCGTGTGCATGGCGACCAGCGGCCCGGGAGCGACCAACCTCGTCACTGCGCTGGCCGACGCCAAGCTCGATAGCATTCCCCTGGTGGCGATCACTGGTCAGGTGGCCCAGGCGGTGATTGGCAGTGATGCGTTTCAAGAAACGCCCACGATCGCGATGTGCCAGTCGATCACCAAACATCACTACATGATCACGCGGTTGGAAGATGTGCCGCGGATCGTCAAAGAAGCTTTTTACGTCGCCAACTCGGGGCGGCCGGGGCCGGTGCTGATCGATTTTCCCAAAGACGTCCAGTTGGCTCGGCAGGACGAGGCGCCGGACTTCGATCCGCCGATGAACTTGCCCGGCTATCATCCCGAGGCGCAGAAGCACCGACCCGAACAGATCCGCCAGGTGATTGCCGCGGTGAAACGCTCGCGGCGGCCCATCTTGTACATCGGCGGTGGCGTGATCAATTCGGGGGCGTCGGACGAGCTGCGAAAGTTTGCCCTCCGCACAGGCATCCCGGTCACCTCGACCGTGATGGGGCTGGGCGCCTTTCCCGGTGAACATCCGCAGTCGCTGCACATGTTGGGCATGCATGGAACCGTCTACGCCAACTACGCGATCAACGAAGCCGATCTGCTGTTGGCGCTCGGCGTACGTTTCGACGACCGCGTGACTGGCAAGCTCGAAGAGTTCGCCAAGCACGGGAAGATCGTGCACGTCGACGTCGATGCGTCGGAGCTGCACAAAAACAAAGAAGCTCACATCCCGATCATCGCCGACGTGAAACAAGTTCTGACCGATCTCAACCAGGCGATTACCGACGCAGACTTGCCCGACATCCGCGAATGGCAGACGCAAATCGCCGAATGGAAATCGCGCTATCCTCTGCGCTACAAAGAGACGGGCGACGAGATCCTTCAGCAATACGCGATCGACGAGCTGTGGCGGCAGACGCGCGAACGCGATACGTACGTGGCGGTCGGCGTCGGCCAGCACCAGATGTGGGCCGCCCAGTTCTACAAGTTTTCTCGTCCGCGGCACTGGCTCAGCAGCTCGGGCCTGGGAACGATGGGATTTGGTTTGCCGGCCGCAATGGGTGTCCAAGCGGCCCTCCCCGACAAACTGGTCGTCGACATCGACGGCGACGGGTCGATGCTGATGAACGTGCAGGAGCTGGCCACGCTGTACTGCGAGAAGCTTCCGGTCAAAGTGTTGTTGCTCAACAATCAACATTTGGGCATGGTGGTGCAGTGGGAAGATCGCTTCCACGGCGGTAGCCGGGCCCATACCTATCTCGGCCCGATCGACGATCCGGAGGCGGTCGGCCAGGGAGACGGCACCCACGCCGACGAGACCTATCCCAACTTTGTGCAGGTTGCCCAAGGCTTCGGCGTAAAGGCGGCCCAAGTTCGCAGCAAGGCGAAATTCCCCGCAGCCCTCGCCGAGATGCTGAACCACGACGGACCTTACTTGCTTGACGTGATCTGCCCGTACCAGGAACATGTGCTCCCGATGATTCCGAGCGGCCGCACCGTCCGGGATATCATCACCGAGTGACATTTTTGGCCGGCGGTTTCCGAGCGGGAGGGCGAGGCTCTCGCCGAGCCGTGGTTTTTAGGCCAAACTTAGGAAATCGGCTCAGCTGGAGCTTCGCCCTCCCCCTCAAGCATTGATTCGTCATGGCCAGCTACAACAAGTTCGATCCGCGGCTCGAATCGCTCGTGATGGAAACCCGCACGCTGTGGGATCCCGAAGTCGGCAATCTCACGCCTGAAGACAAGCTCTGGCTGGCCGAACAGGTGCAGCGCCATCCGGATCGGGCCGCCAAGATCAACTACGAACGCTCGCACACCGGCTTCACCCGCGAGATCACCGTCACCGTGGCCGACGTCGAACGAATTTACGACGAGCGTTTGGCGGCCCAATAGGCCGGCGCCGAACCAAATCGGCCAGGTCGGGCCCGCGCTTACTCTGCCTGCCCCGCATAAGGGTCAGAGGGTTCTGGCTTGGCGCGGCGTTTGCATCATGATTCGGCAGGACCTATTGAGAGGCCGATCATGTTGCCCACCGCCATGCCCGCTAATATGCTCCCGAACACTGTGGAACGAGTGCCGCGGCACACGGCGAACGACGTCAACGCCCAGATTCACCGCCAAACAGCGGAGAACGTGGCTCGGTATGGGTCGCGGGGCGACGATACGATCGAGCAGCGCCTGCATCAGCTCGACGAAGAATGGGACATCGAGCGAACTCTCGAGGCGAATGCCGCGACAGTGGCGCTGGTTGGCCTGGGGTTGGGCATTTTCGTGAACCGGCGGTTCTTGGCGGTGCCGGCCCTCGTCGCCGGTTTTTTGCTCCAACATTCGCTGCAGGGTTGGTGCCCGCCGTTGCCGTTTTTTCGCCGCCGCGGGATTCGCACGCAGCCGGAAATTGAGCAAGAGCGCTACGCGCTGAAGGCGGTTCGAGGCGACTTCGAGCAAGCGGCCAGTGCCCCGTCACTCGCGACGGCAGCCGCACGACGCTGACGAACCTCGGCAATCGCGCGATTCTCCAAACGCTGATTCGGGACGGACGAAGGGTCCGCGGTCGGAGCGGCGGCTGAGCAACCAAAAGTCGCCGCCTTGCCGAGTTCCTGCTAGACTCGAAGCGACGTTTTCTATCGCGCCGCTAACGACCTCTGCAGGCCATCGCGTCCGACATGCCCAAATCGAAGCCTTCGCTCGCACAGCCTCCCCGTCCTCGTTCCGTGCCTCCTCAAACAGAGCCCGCGCCCGAATCCGGCCCGCGCGGGTTGCTGATCGTCTATTCGCTGACGGTTTTTGCGAGCGCGTTCTTGTTGTTTCAAGTTCAGCCGTTGATCGGCAAGTACATCTTGCCTTGGTTTGGGGGCACGCCGGGCGTCTGGACGACCTGCATGCTGGTTTTTCAGGTCCTGCTGTTTGGCGGCTACCTCTACGCCCATCTGACGAGTCGCTGGCTCGGCGCGAGGGCTCAGGCCGGGCTGCACACCGCGCTGCTCGTGGGGGCTTGCGTCATGCTCCCAATCATCCCGGGAGAAGCGCTCAAGCCGACCGGGGAACAACGGCCGATCGTGGCGATCATCGCGCTTTTGAGTCTGACCGTGGGGCTTCCCTTCTTCGCGCTGTCGACAACGGGGCCTCTGCTGCAAAACTGGCAAGCGCGAACACACCCGGGCCGAACTCCGTACCGGCTCTACGCGCTCTCGAATCTGGCGTCGCTCCTGGCGTTAATCAGCTTTCCGGCCGTCTTCGAATGGCTCCTCGCGACGTCACTGCTGGCGAAAATCTGGTCTTGGAGTTTCGGAATTTTCGCTGTGCTGTGCGCGATCTCCGCGTGGGGCATGGCAACTCGACGCGTCGCTGGCATTGGCAGTCTTCCCAAAACGGCCCGCCGCGACGTCGCTTCGCCGACCTGGCAAACCAGCTTGCTCTGGTTCTTCCTGGCGATGGTCCCCTCGACATTGCTGGTAGCGACGACCAACCAGGTTTGCATGGACGTGGCCAGCGTTCCCTTTTTATGGGTGCTGCCCCTGACGTTGTATTTGATGTCGTTCATTTTTTGCTTCGAGAGCGAGCGCTGGTACTCACGTCGGTTTCTCATGCCAACCACGGCGGTGGCCCTCGCCTCTACCTACGGAGTGCTGACCTGGGGCATCTATACGCCCTTGTGGGTGCAGGTTTCGGTGCTGTTCGTCACGTTCTTCTTCTGCGCCATGGTTTGCCATGGGGAGTTGTTTGCGTGCCGTCCCGATCCCCAGCACCTGACCCTGTACTACCTGGTGATTGCGGCGGGCGGGGCGGCGGGCGGAATTTTCGTGGGAGCGATCGCTCCGCTGATCTTTACCGGCTACTTCGAGTTGCACTGGGGACTCTTCGCCTGCCTCGCGCTCATGCTCTTGAGACTCTACACGGACCCTCAAAGCCGTTTTTCGCGCGGGCGCCCGAGCTGGGTTTGGATTTCGTTTCTGTTGGGGGCTGGAATATTCGGCGCTTTGTTGTGGGACAACTCTCAGGACGAAGGTGGATATCAGATCACCGCGGAAACGGGCTCTTCCCAAGACAGTGCGAAAGGCTACGTCGTGACTCGCGAGCGCACATTTTTCGGCATTCTGAGAGTCCGGAACTTGGAGATCAACTTCAAAGACCAGATTCGGCCCATGACTGCGCTGATCAATGGCCGTACGACGCACGGATTCGAGTACACAGACAAGGAACTGTGGTCGGTCCCCACTACGTATTACGACGAGTCGTCAGGAATCGGACGGCTGCTGTCTCGCAGCCCGCCTGACAAGCCGCGCCGAGTGGGCGTCGTCGGACTGGGGATCGGCACACTGGCCACTTATGCCCGCGCGGGCGATACGTTTCGCTTTTACGAAATCAACGATCAAGTGGAACGCATTGCGCGCAACCAATTTCACTTTCTCGAGCAATGCCGGGGCAAAGTCGATGTCGTGATTGGCGACGCGCGGCTCTCGCTGGAACGAGAGCCCGAGCCGCAAAAGTTCGACGTGCTGGTGCTCGACGCGTTCTCCAGCGACGCGATTCCCGTGCATCTGCTCACGCGCGAAGCGTTTGCCGTCTATCTTCGTCACCTGGCCCCCGACGGCATCTTGGCGGTACACCTGTCGAACTGGCATTTTGCGTTGCGACCCGTGGCGGAAGCGGCCGCCGATGCCCATCACCTCTCGATGATTAACATCATGGCGCCCCTGACGAATTACGGCGCGCTCCCCAGCGAATGGGAACTCTTCGCTCGCACTCCCGAACCCTTGCAGACCGCTTGGCTTCAAGAAGCGGTAACTCGGCCGACCCTGCAGCGGGTGCTCTGGACTGACGACCACGCTTCGCTGTTGCGCGCGTGGCTCGACAAGTAGCCGTTTTCAGACGTCCGCCAAGTCGCAATTCTCACAAGTCGCGATTTTCAACCGGGACTCAAGCCGTTCGCCAGGGAACGGCCAGCTTCATGCCGGCTGCCAGTTCCTCGAGCTTCTTGACGTGATCGCGGTGCAGCGGAATTCCGTGACGCCGCCACCTTTGCGACCGCTCCCATTCCAGCTCGCCGGGCAGCCGAACGGCATCGAAGCCGTCGGCGGCGGGCAGGGCGCGAATGTCGGCCATCGTCGAGTCGAGCTCCTCGAAGAAGCAGTCGAGATCGACAAATTGCGCGATGTCGATCGCGTAGAAGAAATGTTCCGACCCGTCGACGGCGACGTTTTTCCCTTTGTGTAGGGGCATGCGTCCGCCGACGAGACAGCTTGCCAAAATCGCCGACAGAAAGGCCATTCCGTAGCCACGAGCGCCCGCAAAGGGGAGCAGCGTCTTGGCGGCATGCGGATCGTCGGTCGGGTTGCCATCGACGTCGAGCGCCCAGCCTGACGGCAGCGGGCGGCCATACATCCGCAGGCTTTCGACTTTTCCCCACGACGAAACGCCGCACGCCATGTCGAGCACGAACGGCGCTCCGGATCGCGTTGGCACGCCCCACGATACCGCGTTGTTGGCGGTCCCCGGCTTGCGGCTGCCGTAGGCGGCCACACTGGCCGTTCCCGTGCTCGTCGTAGAAAAGCCGATCATCCCCGCTTCGACGGCCATCAAGGTATAAACCGCGGCCGCACCGTAATGCTGACCTTGTCGAATGGCCACGGTGCCGGTGCCGACGGCCCGCGCTTTGTCGATGGCCAGGCGCATGGCCTTCGTCGCGGCGACGTGTCCGAGTCCTTTGCCTCCATTCAGCACGGCGATCGCCGGAGTTTCGCGCTCGGTGATGACTTGCGCACGCGGGTCGATGCCGCCTGTGTCCATCGCTTCGAGATAGCGCCACAGAGAACGGCTGCCGTGCGAGTGGATGCCGCGGAGATCGGCTTCGATCAGTCGGGCTGCGCCGATTTTCGCTTCGGCCTCGTACATGCCCTTCTGCGTAAGCATGCGGACCATCAGATTTTCGATGTCGGCCGCCGAGCAGACAATTTCTTGCATGGGGTCCGAGGGGATGTCGAGTGTCTCAGCCATCGTTGCCTGCTGCCTTCCCGGTTGCGTGGGCGATCGCGTCGCGACGCGCCGATAGAAATTCGATCGGGTGCCGCGTGCGACCGTCGATCGCCAAATCGACCAACACCTCGCCGATCACCGGCGTGAATTTGAATCCGTGTCCCGAGAATCCGGCTGCCACCGCCACGTGTTCGTGTTGGGGATGGCGATCGACGATGAAATGGCGATCGGGCGTCAGCGTATACATGCAGACGCTCGAACGCGTCGGTGCGGGATCGACTTCCGGCAGACACTCCCGCACAAAACGCGCGAGCGAATTCGAATCGCCAGGGTACACCGTTCGGTCAACGCGGGCAGGATCCGCAACCGGGTCGCCGCCCGAGTGCTCGGCCGCCTTAAGTGTCGCGCCGTCGCGGCTCGGAAAGCCGTAAAACAGACCGTAAGGCATCTCGAAGTAGAAGCACGGTGCACCTTGGTCTTCAGCGTAGACCTGCGATCGCACTGGAAACCAAAATTGCGGCTTGCGCACCACTTCCAACGGCAGCGCCAAGTTGAAGAGGATTTTGGATGTCCAGGCTCCGGCCGCCAAGATCAGCGCGGCCGACTCGTATTCGTCTCGAGAAGTTCGCACGCGAAAGGTGCGGCCCAGGCACGACCAATCGAGCACAGCTTCATCCGTAGCGACGTTCGCGCCCGTGCGGATCGCCGCGTCGACGTGAGCATGAATGCAGCTCTCGACCTTGAGAAACCCGGCTGCCGGCTCGTGCACGACGCCAAAATTCTCGGGGATCCGAAATCCGGACAAACCCGGACCGAGACTATTTCGCGTCAAATCGTGTAGCGTCACTCCGTGCACGTCGGCGGCCAGCCTGGCTCCGGCAACCGTCTCTCCTTCTGGCGGGCCGGCGAGCAACAGGCCACACAAGTGCATCAAGAAACGCCCCTCGACTCCCTCGAGGTCGCGCCACAGTTCGTAAGCCCGCAACAACAGAGGAACGTAATCGGGGTGCTCGAAGTAGGCTTTGCGGATGATCCGCGTCTCGCCATGCGAGCTGCCGAGATCATGCGCGATGGGATACTGGTCCAGTCCCAAGACCGACAGACCGCGTCTCGCCGCGTGATAGAGCGCGGCGCTGCCAAAGCCGCCCAGGCCCAACACGATGCAGTCGAAGCGCGGGGTCATGGGACTTTCGAGACGGATTTGCCCGGGGGCGTCGCGCCGTTCTTGGCGCTTGGCGGGCCGCCGTCAGCCGCCAGCGACACACGCACGATTTCTTTGTCATTGCGGACAAATACGCTCTTCATAGCAAACGCGGGGTGCGACCAGATCGTCATCCGTCGCATCACTTTCCGGGTCGGTTCGATGAGCTTCGCCCGGCTGATCTCGTGATACCCCTGTGGCGACAGCTCTGCGATGATCAGATCCCCCTGTTCATTGTGGAGGAAGTATTTGTCCTCGTGCGGAATGATGAATGCATTCCACCAGCGGTCGTGGCCGGTGGCTTGAAAGGTCTCCCAGAGCCGTTTGCCATCGGACGCGTCGAGACCGCGCAGCTGGCCGTAGCTGCAAATGCCGTAGATGTATTTTCCATCGAAGAACGGCGTCGGGATGATCGAGTGTAGTCCGTCGGTCTTGATTTCGCTTTCGCTCTTTCCCTTCCAGAGCGTTGCGACCGTGTGACCATCGGCGCTGATTTGAATCATCCGCGGTCCGCCATAGAACGCCGTGAAGAAGATCCGGTCGTCGACACAGCGCGGAGTCGAGACGCATAGACCGACTTTCATTTGCCACGGCACGTCCCACTGCTCTTTGCCATCGGCCGGATCGAGGCCGGTGATCGACTTCGGATGCCAAATCACCAGGTGCCGCTTGCCGTGAATCGTAAAGATCACGGGGGGCACATAGCCGACTTCTTCATCGTCGAGCGCCCGCCAGCGCTCGGCCCCGGTGACTTTGTCGAAACTGACGACGAGCGCTTTCTCGCCTCCCACCAGCGTGATCAACTGATCGCCATCGACGAGCGGCGAAGTCGCCATTCCCCAAATCGGCAGCTTCGTCTTGTAGTCCTTGAGGAAATCCTTCGACCACAGGATCTTTCCCGTCTTGGCGTCAAAGCAAAACATCTGCCCGACTGCGCCGATCGTATATAGGCGGCCGTCGTTGATCGTGGGAGTCGCCCGCGGACCCGCGGGATAGCCGAGGCCTCCATATCGCGCCGGATAATCAAAATGCCAAAGCACCTTGCCCGTGTTCGCGTCGAGACACTGGACGCGCTCCATCCCCTTCTCTTTCAGCCGATCGGTGATGTAAACGCGCCCATCGGCCACGGCAGGGCCGGCATAGCCCTCGCCCAGAGGCGTCGACCAGACGCGGGGCAAAAGACCCTTCGTCGAAAAATGATCGACGATCCCCGTCTCGCGCCAGACGGCATCCCGTTGGGGCCCACCCCAATCGGGCCAATCGTCACCCCGCGTCGAGCCAGTCAGTAAGACCAGCGGCAAGAGCATGGCGAGCGCGAGGAGAGGCCTCCGAATTGTCTCAAGCATGGCGTTCAAGGTTGCACCCCCGAGGCGAGCCGCCAGCTTGAGCGGGCGGATGCTTCTCGCAATTTCTTTAGCAGTGTGAATCGGCGGACCACAGCCCGCAACCGAATTGTGGCAGACGCGCGCGTGTGCCACAATGGCGTCATGAAACGCTCAATCCTTCTCGGTTGTTGTGCGCTGGCGCTGTGCGTGGGAACTCAGGCAATCGCGGCCGATGGGCCGCAGCTCACGCCGTTGGAAACAAAACATCTCTCCAGACTGCGACAGATGACCTTCGGCTTCCCGCGCGCGGGCGAAGGCTACTTCTCGCCTGACGGTCAATGGATTGTCTTTCAGGCGTATCCGCCGGGCTACCCGTTTTATCAGATTTACGTCCAGCGCCTCGATGAGCGCGAGGCCCGCCGCATCAGTACAGGCCGCGGCCGCACGACGTGCGCGTACTTCTCGCGCGACGGCAAGAAAATCATCTTCGCCTCGTCGCACACCGACCCCAAAATTGCCGAGACGGAACAAAAAGCCCGCGAAGAAGCCAAAAAGGGCGGACATCGCCGCTACCAGTGGGACTTCGACGAGCACATGGAAATCTACGAGTGCAACTTCGACGGCAGCGGCCTGAAACCGCTCACGAACTCTCCTGGCTACGACGCGGAGGGGAGTTACTCGTTCGACGGCAAGCAGATCGTCTTCACGTCGATGCGCAACGGCAACGCGAACATTTACGTCATGGACGCCGACGGCTCCCAGGTTCGGCAAGTCACTCGCGCGACCGGCTACAACGGCGGCCCGTTCTTCTCGCCCGACGATCGCTGGATCATCTTCCGTGCCGACCGCCAGCGGAAAGACATGCTGCAGCTTTACGCCATCTCGGTTGATGGCACCCACGAGGTGCAGCTCACCAACAATCTCGACACGGTGAACTGGGCTCCCTTCTTCCACCCCAGCGAAAAGTACCTGATCTGGTGCCGAGCTAATTATGCCCCCGGGCGCCCGCCCGGCGGGTTCGATCTGTTCACGATGGAAATCGAACACGACGCGACAAGCCTGCGCGGCGGCAAAGTGACGCAGATCACCGACGCCAAAGGGGCCGACATCCTGCCCGTCTTCAGCCCCGATGGAACCAAACTGATGTGGACCTCGACGCGAACGCCGGACGGCACCAGCCAGCTTTGGATCGCCGACTGGCTGCGGGGGATGAAAGCGACCGCTTCGCGAACGCCCTAGTTTCCGCGCCCCGGCCGTCTAAAATATTAACAGTCTCCCTTCCTGACACGGATGCTCGCATGACTCAAAAGGTCTACATCGACGGCACGCTCGTCCCCAAGGAAGACGCCAAGATCAGCGTCTACGATCACGGATTGCTGTACGGCGATGGCGTATTCGAGGGGATTCGGGTCTACGGCGGCAAAGTTTTCTTGCTGGCCGAGCACGTCGGGCGGCTCTTCGAGAGCGCCTTGGCGATTCGTCTGGCAATTCCCTTGTCCCAGACCAAAATGGCGGAGGCCGTCGAGAGCACGGTCGCGGCCAACGGCATCAAGGATGGATACGTGCGCCTGGTGGTGACGCGCGGCGCCGGCACGCTGGGGATCGACCCCCGTCGGACCAGCCATCCGCAGGTGATCATCATCGCCGACACGATCACCATGTATTCGGTCGAAACCTACGCCAAAGGGCTCCCTCTCGTCACGGCCAGCACGATTCGCAATCATCCCAACGCACTTTCCGCGCGGGTCAAGTCGCTCAACTATCTCAACAACGTCCTGGCCAAGATGGAGGGAACCGACGCCGGTTTCGACGAGGCGCTGAT
>DASRXU010000422.1:0-8651 GCA_035687365.1 Planctomycetaceae bacterium
TATCGGCCCCGTGTTGTCGTTGCCACGAGCATTCGCCCCCGGCTTCGCAGTCGGCGACCGAGTTGAAGTCGACACCGTGTCGCAATCGACCTGCGGAGGCAGCGATCAATTGCATCCCAAGACTGCGATCGACACCGCTAACAGATGTAGTTATTACTCGTGTAATCGGTAAGCCGCTGCGGGTTGCGGGAGCAAGAGTTCCTTGATGATCGGGAGGGTCAGTCATGAAGGACTATTCACCGTTCGGTCGGGCAACGCCAACCGTCATCCTGCTTGGCGCCCTTCTCGTGGCAGCCTTACGAGTCCCGCTTGCGGGTGACTCCTCGTTTGGCGTCGCCGTCTTCAATTGCGACTGGCAGATCGAGCCGTCGGTGATTCGGACGTATGACGTCGGCAAGGCGATCGAGCGGATCGCCGCCGTCGAACCACCCGAGAAAACCCGGGCAGGCCGCCTCCTCTACTGGACGGCAGTGTCCCTCATCAAAGGCAGTACAGCGCGCTATGCCGAATTGGCTAACGACCGGAAGTGGGATAAGGACCATCTGACACTCGAGGGTGTTCGACTCACGGTGCTGGCCCCGCTGAAGGTTCAGGCCGAACTTGCCAGGAACATCCGAGCGTGGGAACAGGCCGGCCTCTCCCAAATCTCGGTTGGAGCTCGGCTGATCTTTCAAGAACGCGAACCCGCGTCGAAGATGTTTTTGGGCACGGATAACAGAATGGTCGTAATTAACGACCAGCAGGCTCTCGATCTGACAAGGGCGACGGAAGGCGACGTGTCGACGTTTTTTTCTCCCAAGGTCACGACCTTCAGTGGCCAGCAGGTGACATTTGTCTGTCCGCTAGGGCGGTCTGTGCTTGGACCAGCGAACCAGGCTGTGGACGCCAAGCAGTCGCGAGAGACCATTCCGGGCGACGAAATCAAGTTGACCTGGCGCGCGATCGAGAACCACGACCTGACAAGAATTCGCTTGGAAGGCAGCGTGGAGGTCGGCACTGCAACGTCGGCAACCAGCACACCAACAGCCGCGGGCAACGCACCAACGCCGGCTGGGCATCCCGATGTCGATGGGCACCCGCGGGAGAGGAAACAACTCAGTTTTAATGCCGACCTGCCCGACGGCCAGGCGATGCTCTCCGTGCGCATTCCGACGCGGGATGGCAAACGATCTTTCTACGTGGTGCTGACAGTCCGGCGCCTCATTCCCCCCCTTCTGACGGAAACTCGCGGGGCCCCGCCGGCAGCGGCAAAGCGAAGGTAAGCCTGAGCCGTTACGCCGCCGTGCCGTTCGTCATAAACCGCCCGTCGCACAGGTCGGCCACGGAATCGACGATCGTGTCGGGGCGGTAGGCGTAGGCTTCGACATCCTCTTTCCGCGTGCTGCCGGAGAGAACGAGGACCGTGCGATATCCCATTTGCACGCCGCCCAGGATATCGGTTTCCATCGTGTCGCCGATCATGATCGTTTCGTCGGCCGAAAGTCCGAGTTCTTTGCGCGCGGCCCGCATCATGACTGGGCTTGGCTTGCCGACGCTGAAGGCTTTGCGTCCGGTTGCCGTTTCCAAAAGTGCGACGATAGCACCGCAGCCGGGGCGCATACCCTGCTGCGTGGGGCAGTTGGGATCGAGATTCGTCGCGACGAGTTTCGCTCCCTTTTGGATCATACGGACGGCCGTCTCGAACATCTCGAAGTTGAGCGCCCGCCCCTCGCCGACAACGACATAATCGGGATCGTGATCGACGATCGAGTAGCCGTTGGTGTGCAAGGCGTGCAGCAGTCCGCCTTCACCAATGACGAACGCGGTGCCGTTCGGCTTTTGTTGCGCCAAGAAGCGAGCGGTCGCCATCGCGCAGGTGAAGACGTGCCGCTCTTCGGCCTGAATCCCCATGCGGCGGAGCTTGGTGGCGACGTCGCGCCGCGTGCGCTGACTGTTGTTCGTCAGGAACAGAAACGGAATATCGGATCGCCGGAGCGTGTTCACAAAACGCTGCGCACCGGCGATCAGTTCCGATCCCCGATAAATGACCCCATCCATGTCGATCAGAAACCCGCGTGTCATAGTCTGCCTTCTTTTTCAGCGTGCCGACTGAGACTCTGTGCAGCACCCGTCGATTGGACCGACAGCGCAGGCGATCCCTCATTTGAGCCTCATTGTCGCTGGAGCATTTCAAGAATCGATGAATTGCCCCGGAGTTTTTGGCACGAACCGAAGACAATCGCGAGACCTAGTGCAACCGCCGTGCCGAGAGGTCGTGCAAGCCTTTCCCACGCCTCTTTTGGGCGGTTTGGGCTATCATGGCGAGCGAGCCGTTGAAGCTGTGTGGCGCTCTTCCGATCGAGGGATTACCTCGGGCGGCTTGACGGTCGCTCCCGCAACCGGAAAAATGCAGAGCGATTCCACGTGTGCAATTTTTCTAGCAGAGGTTGGGCCATGAGAACTCTTCCGAAAAGCTTCTGGTTCTGCGTGCTGGCAACCGTCGCAGCGATCGGCAGCCGCGTCGACGGCGGGGAGGATTGGCCCCGGTTTCGCGGCGTGAACGGCACGGGCGTCTCGACCTCGCACGGGTTGCCGGCCGAATTTGGACCCAAAAAAAACCTGCTGTGGAAGATTGACGCCTCGCACGGCTCGTCGTCCCCAATTATCTCCAACGGACAACTCTTCTTTACCTCCTTCACCGGCGACCAACGCACGCTGCATTGCATCGATGCGGCAACGGGCAAAGAGCGCTGGGCCCGCTCGGTGAAGAAATTGCGTCAGGAAAATGCGTCGCCGCCGAATGGACCGGCGACGCCGACCCCCGCGACCGACGGCAAGTCGATCTTCGTGCTCTATCCGGACGTCGGCGTCCTGTGCTATTCGCCCAAAGGCGAGGAACGCTGGCGGGCCGAGCTGCAGCCATTTCACACCATGCACGGGATTGCCAGTTCGCTGATCACGGTCGACAACGTTGTGATCTTCCTCGCCGATCAACTCGCCGGTTCGTATATCGCCGCCTTCAACGCCGACACGGGCAAAGTCGCCTGGAAGGTCGACCGTGCGGACGGACTCACGGGCGGCTATTCGACGCCATCGGTCTATCGACCGAAAAACGGTCCGGCGAGCTTGATCGTCTCCGGCCCGCTCGAAGTCGTCTCGTATGACGCGGCGACCGGGAAGCGTCTGTGGTGGATTAGTGGCGTCACGAATTCCCCGATCAGCGTGCCGGTGATTTGGCACGACCGAGCTTTCGTCTGCGAGGAGCTCGGCGAACCGATTCCGTTTTCCATGTTCGCACAGTTCGACAAGAACAAGGACGGCAAGATCTCGTTGGACGAAGTGAAATCCAACATCCCCATGACGCGACTGATCGAGCGGATCGATGCGGGCTGGGGAAATCACAAAGGAGCGGTGGGGCCCGCCGAGTGGGACAAGGCATTCGGTGGCTACGTCAACAAGGGAGGCCTGGTCGCGCTCGATCTCAACGGCTCAGGCGATACGTCCAACACTCACGTTCGCTGGTCCTATCGCAAGAGCATTCCCACGATCCCCTCGGCACTTGTGTACGAGGACTTGGTCTACGTCGTCAAAGACGGCGGCATTCTGTCGGCGTTCGAAGCGAGCACCGGAAAGCTCGTAAGACAAGCTCGGCTGAATCCGGGAGGCCGCCAGTATGACGCCTCGCCGGTGGCCGCCGACGGGATGATTTACCTGCTCGACGCCAACGGGGGGATGACCGTGGTGAAGGCCGGTCGCGACTGGAAGCAGCTGCGAACGAACGAATTGGGCGAACAGTGCTTTGCGACGCCCGCGATTTGCGAGGGCCGACTCTATGTGCGGACCACGAAGTCGCTCTTTTGCTTCGGCGCGTAAACCCTTTGACCGGTTGCCGTATCGATCGGTCATACAGGAACGGCTTTACGAGGGTGTTGCGAAAGATCAACACCCGGAAGCGGTCAACCTTGGGCCGTCGTTGGGATCAAGTGCGTGCACGCAACGTATCGTTCAATGTTGAGTGAATGTCCCGACGCGAAGTGACGCTCGCTTTTTGGTGACAGGGAATTCACAACTCACGCCCGCGAGGGGGGAAATCCACCTCGCGGTTTTTTTGTTTGCACTGCGAGGCCAGGGCGCTGGACCGGGGGGAATCGGTGTAGTCTAAGATGGATGGGCTGGAATAGCCGGCTTAGACGGAACCGAGAACCATGCAGCGTCGATTTTGTTTCTTGCGTCTGATTTCGCCCACATGTGCGTGGCTGGTCGCCTCCGCAGCGGTCGTGGCTCAAACCGGCAGCATTCATGAGCCGGTTCGCTATATCGGCGGGCCGAAAGTCCGACAGAGTGCCCATGACGGCCAACTCCGCCCGGCAGTCGGAGTCGAGAGTTTTCAAATCCTGCGCGCGAACCGCACGCATCGTGAATCGGCCGACAACTTCGGTTGGACCTACAACCATGCGCCGATGATCGCCTACTGGAAGGGGCGGTTCTATATCGAATACCTGAGCAACCCGGTGGGAGAACACATCGCACCGGGGCAAACGCTGTTGAGCCGCTCGCTGGACGGAAGGCAGTGGGAAACGCCGAAGGTCGTCTTTCCGATTTATGAGCTGCACGCTCCCGACCCGCGCGGCACGACGGCCATGATGCATCAGCGAATGGCCTTCTACATCGCGCCCGACGGCCGGCTGCTCGCCATGGGTTTTTACGGTCACGCACCCGATCCGTTTGGGCCGGGAGGGATCGGCCGCGTCGTCCGCGAGGTTCACGAGGACGGAACCTTCGGCCCGATTTATTTCTTGCGCTACAACCGGCACGCCGGCTGGAATGAAACCAACACGGGTTTTCCGTTCTACAAGCGATCGAACGACGCCGGCTTCATCCAAGCGTGTGACGCGTTCCTCGCCAATCGATTGATGCGCGAGCAGTTTTGGGAGGAGGAAGAACTCTTCGAAGGCGATTTCTTTTCGGTGAAATCCAAGGGCAGCCAAGAGGCCTTTAACTGGTACCACCGCAAAGATGGCAAGGTCGTCGGGCTCTGGAAGTGGTCGATGGCCGCGCTCTCGGAGGACGAGGGTAAGACCTGGTCGACGCCCGTCAAATTGCCGACGCTGCAAATGACCGGCGCAAAAATCTCGGGGCGAAGGACGAGCGACGGTCGGTTCGCCCTGATCTACAACCCCAATATCGATGACGACCATCGTTGGCCGCTGGCCATCGTCACGGGCCACGACGGCGTGCTCTTCGACAACATGCTTTGCGTTCAGGGCGAGGTGCCGCCGCGACGGTTCGCGGGCAAGTACAAAGATTTTGGACCGCAGTACAACCGGGTTGTCGAAGAGGGCAATGGCAAGACGGCCGGCCCCGACCTGTGGGTGACTTACAGCATGAATAAGGAGGACATCTGGGTGAGCCGCATCCCGGTTCCAGTGCGCGACAGGGTCACTGGCCCGGTGCACGATACGTTCGACGGACTCGACGTCGGCGGAGCTGTCACCGGCTGGAACATCTACAGCCCGCGGTGGTCACCAGTCCGCGTGGCCGATTTCCCGAGCGCCACGAACAAGAGCTTGGAGTTACAGAACAAGGATCCCTACGACTACGCCCGCGCCGTGCGCGTCTTCCCCGAATCCAAGGTTGCCACCGCGCAATTCAAGATTCACGCTGGGCAAGACCACGTCGGTCGCCTGGAGATCGATTTGACCGATCGGTTCGGCTCACGACCCGTGCGGATGGTGTTCGCAGAGGACGGTCAGATCAAAATCAACGACGGGGACAAGTCGGCGAGCGTGTCAGCCTACCAAACGGATCGCTGGTACGAAGTGGCATTCAACGTCAACGTGGCGAAGGGGCGCTTTGACGTCTCGCTCGACGGCAAGCCGGTGGTGACGGCCGCCGCATTGGCCGAATATGTCGAGAGCCTCGAACGGATTTCCTTCCGCACCGGAGCCTACCGTACGGAACCGACTCTCCGGAACTTGCCCGATAAGACTCCCGATCGCGTGACTCCGAATCCCGACGTTCCCGAACCGCTCGCCGTTTACCACATCGACGACGTGCGGATCACGCCGGGTGAAGTATCGGTCGCTCAGCTTTCGGACATTCCCAAGAGAAAAACGTCGCTGGCATCGCGACCGCCGAAGCCGCCCAAGGGCGCGCGGCAATACCTCAAGCAGCCCGCCGAATGGTTCGCGAGCCAGGATGCCCGGCGGGTCGCGGCCAACATCCTCTCCTATCAATCCGACTTGGGCGGGTGGCCGAAGAACACCGACACCACGGCGACTCCCTATTCGGGCGATCGAAACGAGCTTAAGCCGACCTTCGACAATGGCGCGACCACCGACGAGCTGCGCATTCTCGCGCGAATGTACGACGCCACGAGGGACGAGCAATACCGCGCCGCGTTCGATCGCGGCTTGGACCACATCCTCAAAGCCCAGTACCCCAACGGCGGCTGGCCGCAGTTTTTTCCCCCGGGCCGAAAGTATGCGCGCTACATCACCTTCAACGATGATGCGATGGTCCGCCTGATGCAGTTTCTGAAGGAGGTCGAGCGTTCGAACGTTTACGATTTCGTCGGGACCCAGCGGCGTACGGCATTGCATCAGGCCTTCGACCGAGGCATCGACTGCATCCTGAAGTGCCAGATCATCGTCGCCGGCAAGCGGACTGCCTGGTGCGCTCAGCACGACGAGCACGATTTTCAGCCTCGCCCCGCCCGCAGCTACGAGCTAGTCAGCCTGAGCGGAGCCGAGTCGGTCGGGATCGTCCGCCTGTTGATGAGTCCCGACTCGCCCAGTCCCGAAGTCGTGCAAGCCGTGCACGCGGCCGTAGCGTGGTTCAAAGAAGCCGAGCTGCACGGGATTCGACAAGAGGACCAGGTCGACGCCGCATCGCCGAAGGGGCGTAACAAAGTTGTCGTCAAAGACCCGTCAGCCCCGCCAATCTGGGCTCGTTTCTACGAGATCGGCACCAACCGGCCAATTTTCTCGGATCGCGATGGAGTCGCCAAACACGACCTCGCGGAAATCGGCTACGAACGCCGCAACGGTTACGCCTGGCTCGGCGATTGGCCGCGGCGACTGCTAGAGGTCGAGTATCCAGCTTGGGAGAGAAAACGCCTCGCCGGGCCAAGCCACTGATCGCCGGTCGATGGCAATTGATCGGCTGCCATGGTCACAGGTTTGGGTGAGACCGTCCGGGAATTCGGTTGACGACAGCAAGCTGATTTCCCGGGAAAAATGAAGGAATTGGAGCCGCGACCGTGAGGGAGCGGGGTCTAACGCTCGCTTCTACCCGTGATAGCCCGCTTCCTCACGGGCGCGGCTCAGAAGCTCGGCGCCCGCCTCGCCCTCCCCATCTCGTATCGCCGATGAAACACGATCCGACGCCTAGTGGCTCGCACCCGTGTCGGATGACTGGCAAAGGCTGTTGAGATATTCCTCGAGGTTCGTGCAGCCGTCGCCGTCCCGGTCGGCATTGCCATCTTTCGGATCGTTGGGGTTCAGGCCGTGGCTGCGCTCCCAATCGTCCGGCATTCCGTCGCCGTCGGTGTCAGCCGGGGCCTTCAGACTCTTCAGGACCGGCCAGCCACCCACCTGATCCTGCGAATCGATCAGCCGATTCGTGCGATCCCGGACGCCGGCAATGAGCCGATCGTCGGCTGAGTCACGGTGCAGTGACGCTCCGACGTTTCTCAGCACGCTCTCGAGCGCCTCGGTGGCGGGCTGAGTGTGAGGCCGGGCTCCGTCGACGTCGAATTCTTGGGCGACGCGAATGCCAGCCAGCGACATGCGGCGATACCCGCCGTCGGCCCAGCGGTCGAACGTGATCGCCTCGTAATTGTGTTCGGTAAAAGCCGGGTTCCCCTCGAAGACGTTCCCGCTCAAGTAGGCTTTGAGCTGATCGTCGGTTCCCGTTTTCGTCGCGAGCGGATGGTTGCCCTTGGGCGTGTTGGGGCCGGGGCGATAGTCGTTGTTGATGAAATTGATGTGAGCGTCGCCGAGATTCGTCGCGCCGCTGAGGTTATAGATGACGTTGTTGCGGAAATCGATGATCATGCCCGGCCGCGTTTTCGAGCCGCTGCCCAACGTCGGATGGCGATCGCGGCTGCTGCAAAACAAGTTGTGATGAATCGAGATGTTGCCGGTGAGATCGCGAAACGACGAGAGCATCGCATGCTCGCCCTTGGTGTGCAGGCTGCGATTGAGGGCCTCGGCATAGATCGACCACTGCAGCGTGAAATTGCTGCCGCGCCGCAGGTCGTGGTTGCTGTCGACACCCCAGGACGAAGTGATGTGGTCGAAGATCACGTTGTCGACGTCATTCGTCGTGATGGCGTCAGGGTCGCCGTGCGGCTTGTGCTGGTCGCCTAGCCGCACGCGAATGTAGCGCACGATAATATGCGACGCCTTTTTGATCTCGAACGTCCAGTCCTTGAGACAAATGCCGTCGCCGGGGGCCGTCTGCCCGGCAATCGTCAGGAACGATTTGTTCACCACCAGCGGTTTCTTCAGTTCGATCGTGCCCGACACGTCAAACACGATCGTGCGCGGACCGGTGGCTGATCGAACGCCCTCACGCAGCGAACCGGAGCCGTTATCGTTGAGATTCGTGACGTGGTACACGTCGCCGCCGCGGCCACCACGGGCGAATCGGCCGTAACCTTCCGCGCC
>DASRXU010000423.1:0-3283 GCA_035687365.1 Planctomycetaceae bacterium
CGCCGCCGCGCCCTGGCACTTGGGACAATGCCGGTTGCGGCAGGTAATGGGCATCGCCCATTACTTGCCTTATGGGCAAATTTCGTAATGGTGAGTCGGCCGGCGGCCGAGCGGCGGATCCGGCTGACTCTCAAATGATTGCGAACGACTTTTCCGCCCTTTACTCCCCATAATGTCGGTGTTCCCGGGATCGATGTCCTCGCGGATGACTGTGATCCGGCCGCCAGAGGCCGGTGACAGGGGGACACGATGTTGGAGACATATTTTGCGGCACCGAAGACGATCGAGCGCCTGCGCGCGGGTCCGAGCGGGCCGTACATGGATGGCTTTGCCGCCTTGCTCAAACGAGACGGATACCGTGCGGCTACCGCGGTACGCTATCTGCGCGCGGCGGCCCACCTCGGCCATTTTCTGCAAGATCGAGGCCGAACACTGGCCAACATCGATTTATCGGCCTTTTTCCAGCATCTGCGAACCTGCCGCTGTCCACGGTCGGAGGGGGGAAGGCGCAACCACCACACCTCGTTCGGCGCCAAGCGTTATCGCGACTACCTGGTGCAAATCGGTGTTTGTCGATGCAGCGTGATGCCGGAGCTTCGGAGTGCCGACCCGGCACTCGTCGTCGACTTCCGACGGTGGTTGCAGAAGCATCGCGGTGCCGCAGAACCCACCGTCAGACAGTATTCCCGTGGTGCAACCGAGTTGCTTCTGGCACTCGGTGATGATCCCACGTGCTGGAATGCAAACGGCGTGCGCGCCCATTTTGTGGAACGCACCGCTCGGTGCGGCGTCGGCACCGCTGAAAAGCTGGTTACGAGCCTTCGAGCCTTCTTGCGGTATCTCAGCGTCCAGGGCCGGTGCCGAGCCGACCTGGATAAGGCCGTGCCGGCGTTCGCTTCTTGGCGCCTGGCCGATCTGCCGAAATATTTGACGGCGGAGCAAGTCGACCGCTTGATCGCCGGCTGTGACGGTAGGTCTCCGGAACGTCGACGCGATCGCGCGATCATCGTGCTCCTGGCGCGACTCGGGCTTCGGGCCGGCGACGTAGCACGGCTTCGTATCGCCGATATCGAGTGGGAAACCGGCACGCTGCGGGTCTCGGGGAAGGGACGCTATCAGGTACGCCTGCCGCTCCCGCAGGACGTCGGAGATGCAATCATCGACTATCTCGAGTGCCGCCCTCGGGTCTGCGACAGCGACCACCTCTTCGTTCGAAACATCGCTCCTTTCCGATCATTCGCACACGGCGACGGCGTGTCCTCGGTGGTAAAAAGAGCCATGAAGCGAGCCGGTGTCATTACACCGGCCAAAGGCGCCCACGTCCTGCGGCACACGGCAGCGACCGAGATGCTGCGCCACGGCGTACCTCTTGACCGAATTGCTCTGGTCCTCAGGCACCGAGGTGTCGACACGACGGCGTACTACGCCAAAGCCGATGTCAATTCGCTGAAGCAGATCGCCCAGCCCTGGCCGGAGGCGCTCCCATGATGGACGCCGTCAAAGCCTATCTCTCCTTGCGCCGCGCCACGGGCTTCAAAATGGCGAATGCCGAATGCCTGTTGGACAGCTTCGCCCACTTCGCCGCCGAGCGGAAGGAAACGCACATCCGAACGCAAACGGCGATCGACTGGGCCGTTCAGGGTCCGTCCGTGGCGCAACGCGACGAGCGGCTGAAAACCGTCTGCCGCTTCGCCCGTCACGTCCGCGTCGAAGACGATGGTCACGAGTTGCCGCCAGCGAATTACTTCGAGTACCGCAAACGTCGCCGCGTGCCGTACATCTACTCCGCGAGCGAGATCAACCGCCTCATTGAAGCGACCGATCAACTCGGTCCCGCCGGTACGCTGCGATCTCGAACCTATGCTGCCTTGCTTTCGCTGCTGGTGGCCACTGGATTACGAATCTCCGAGGCGCTGGCCCTGCGATTTGCCGACATCACAGTTGACGGACTGCTGATCCGAGAAACCAAATTCCGAAAAACCCGTCTGGTGCCGCTGCACGACACTGCGGTGGCGGGCTTGGGGCGCTACGTGGTGCGCCGTCGCCGAGCCGCTTCGGGCAATGACCACGTGTTCGTCGGCAGCCGTGGTCGACCGCTCCAGTATCAGGCGGTTCAGAGCACGTTCAAAACGTTGCTAAGGACGGCTGGTCTCTGGCCGGCGCCGAACGGTCGGCGTCCTCGCCTGCACGACCTTCGTCACACATTCGCTGTTCGGGCACTGCAGGCCAGCCCGACAGGTCGACGACGCATCGGCCAACACATGGTCGCTCTGGCGACCTATTTGGGCCATGTCAACATTTACGCGACGTACTGGTACCTCGAGGCTACGGCCGATCTTCTGCGTGACATTGCCGACACCGGCGAAACGTTCATGTGCCGGGGAGAGCAATGATGACGCCGATAGCACCGCACATCGAAGCTTTCCTCCGCGAGCATCTCTCTCACCACCGAGGTGCCAGCCAACACACATGCGATTCCTATGGGTACAGCTTCCAGCTGCTGTTCGAGTTCGCCGCGGCAAGGCTCGGGGTCACGCCATCGTCGCTGGCGCTGGAGCAGCTCGACTCGGGATTGGTCACCTCCTTCTTGGAGTATCTGGAGGACACGCGCCGAAACGCTCCAGAGACCCGCAATGTTCGATTGGCGGCGATCAAGTCCTTCTTCCGCTTCCTCGAGTACAGGCAGCCTGCCACGCTCGAGCAAATCCGTCGCGTTCTGGCGATCCCCTTCAAGAGGACCGACACTCGTTTGGTTCCCTATCTGGTGCGCGAGGAAGTCCAGGCCTTGCTCGACGCTCCCGATCCGGCGACCCGCGATGGGATCCGGGATCGGGCGATGTTGCATCTGGCTGTTTGTGCCGGCCTACGCGTATCTGAGCTGACCGGACTGTGCATCGACGATGTGGCACTCCCGTCGATGAGCATTCGCGTTCACGGCAAAGGACGGCGAGAACGGGCGCTACCGTTGTGGAAGACCACGGCCACGGCGTTGCGTGCTTGGCTGGCGGCCCGGGGGGTGGTCGCGGTCCCGGAGGTGTTCGTCAATGTTCGCGGCAAACCACTGAGCCGTTGGGGATTTGCCTACCTGCTCAAACAACACGCCGAAGCGGCCCGTCAGCGGTGCCCTCAGCTGCTGAACAAGCAAGTGTCCCCGCACGTTTTGAGGCACACCTCCGCGATGATCGTGCTGCACGCGACACAGGATATTCGCAAGGTGTCGCTGTGGCTCGGACACAGCAACCTGGCGACCACCGAAATCTACACACGCGGTGATCCCAGCGAA
>DASRXU010000424.1:0-2660 GCA_035687365.1 Planctomycetaceae bacterium
CGCGAGAGCCAACTCGAGCAGCTCAGAGAGGGGAATGCGATCCTTCTGTTCCAGCAATTCGTCGATCACGCGCGCGGCTAACCGAAATTGTTCGCATTGAGTTTCGGGAAGCCCGGACGGCTGTGGTTGCCGCAGCGCGTCGCGCGGAGAGACCTCGCCGACGCGGGTCATCGCAACGATCGTGTCATCGCTCAAGCTGAAGAAAGGAGACCGCAGTACGCCGACCAAGGCGATCGAATCGGCTGGATCGTTGAGGAACGTGCACAGGTTGACGAGGTCGTACACTTCCTGCTGGGCGAAGAAGGCCCGTCCACCCACCAGGTAATAGTCGACGCCGCGGCGACGGAAGACCTCTTCATAAATGGCCGCATCGCTCATGGCGCGAAACAGCACGGCGATGTCGCCCGCGCGGACGCGTCGCAATCGTTCGATTTGCGTCTCGGGATCGCGCTCGGGGATGCGGGGCGTCGGATCCGTGAGCAGGGCCAGGATGCGACGAGCGATCCATTCCGCCTCGCGCCGCCGATGCTCTTCGAGCGAGTTCGGGTCAGACTCCGCTTCCTCGTCCGGCCCCGGGAAGGCGAACAGAAACTCGATTGCCGGCCGCGGCGACAGCTGTGCGCGATGCGGCACTAACGGCTCGTATCCCGGCATCTCCGGCTGAAACAGCGAGTTCACGAAGTTCAAAATCTCTGGCTGGCTGCGGAAATTGTTGGTCAGCGGCAGCCGTCCGCCTTCGGGCAAGCTCTTGCGAGTCGCGTCGAAGACCGTCGGGTCAGCCCCGCGGAAGCGGTAGATCGATTGCTTGCTGTCGCCCACCACGAACAATTTGCCGGAGGAGAGGCCATCGCCGACGAGCGCCTCGACAATTTCCGACTGAATTCGATCGGTGTCCTGGTACTCGTCGACCAGCAGAGCATCGATCGAGTCGGCGGCCTCGTCGCGCACGTCGGGCGAGTTTCGCAACAGATCGCGCGTCTTTACGAGCAGGTCGTCGAAGTCGAGCAAGCCGGCTTCAGTTTTGGCATCGGAGAAATCTTGAGCCGCCGCCTCGACGACGCTTACCAACGCAGCCGACGTTTCTGCGGCTTGCTCGATCTCTCGCGGATCGAAGTTGACGAAATCCTTGAGATCGTCAACTTTGCCTCGAAACTTCTCCAACGACTTTCTAACGGCCTCGTACGTCTCTTCGTCCGCCCAGGCGCCTTTGCCGCCGCCACCTTGAACTTTGGCCGACTCCCGCAGCTCGAACACGGTCGCCACATTCGGCGTTTGAGATTCGCGCAAGTTCAAGAGGCCGGCAAGCAGCGCGAGGCGGCGCTCTTGCATGGTCCGGTTCGAAGGGATGTTGTCCTTGAGCAGTCGCAGGATTTGCGACACGACGTCCGAATCGGCCAGGTCATGGACCGCACGCGGCAGGAAGACATGGTCGAGGTAGTTGCGCCACCCGTCGGCGAACTGCTCGGCCTTCCGCCCCTGGAATCGGGCCGCGTCGACCATAGCCCGGCCGACCACCATTTTGCGAAGCGCTCGGCGTAACGGCTCAAGCCCGAACTCGGTCAACAAACGAAAGCAATCGGGAGCATCGGCTTCGAGCAGTCGCTTCACCGTCGCTGCCACGCTTTGCCGCAACAGCGACTCGCCGACGTCGAGTTCGAGGGGGCGAAACTGCGGATCAATTTCCGCGGCCACTGCGTGCCGCCGCAACAAGCCCGAGCAGAACGAATGAATGGTGCTGATACGTGCGGCGTCGAGGCCCCGGAGAATCGACAGCCAGTGCGAGACCTCCTCTTCAGGACAATCTCGCAGACGGTCGGCACATTGGGCCCGGATCCGATCGCGCATTTCGCGAGCGGCCCGATCCGTGAAGGTGATGGCCACCACGCGCGAGAGCGGGACCGCGGACGCGTTCTGCCCCGGTTCCGGCGGCTCGAGATGAGTTAAGAATCGCTGTACAAGAACAAAGGTCTTGCCGCATCCGGCCCCGGCCGACAGGCCGATCGATACGTCGCGAGTTTTGATCGCCGACCACTGCTCGTCCGTGAAGTTCTTCTCACCGCCCGCGGCGAACTCCTCCGCGAAGAGCGATCGACTATGAGGCGCGAACTTCGATGCACTCACACGTTTGCCGAGCGTTTTGCGAGCAGCCATTGCTAGGAAATGCTCCAAAGCTTTTGCCGCTCGACTTCGAGACTTCGCACCTGTCCCACACGGCAGACCATGCTATAGGGGCACCATTTGCCGCACTCCGGATTCGCGTTGATCACGGGGAACTGTCCCGCGCGCAGACGTTCGGTGATTTTGGGCAGCACGTCGTGCAGCGTGCGTTCGATGTCGTCGACGAGTTGCGGCTCTAGCATTTCGAGCGCCTTGGACTTTCCCTTGAGCCCCACGACGCAGCCGCCCAACGTCAAAGTCCAATAAGCCATCTGGAAGACGGACGCTTCCGGGTCGAGCAGTCCGCTGCGACGGGCGGCCGACGTGTAGATCGCCAATTGCAGGGCCAGTCCGACCTCGATATCCACGAACTGATAGCGGGGCGTCCAGCGCGTTTTGTAGTCGATCACCGTGAAGGCCTGTTTGCCGCCGCGCCGGCCGACGTCGACGCGATCGATACGACCGCGGACGCGAACTGGCGCAGCGTCCGTGCCGAACGTCAC
>DASRXU010000425.1:0-3808 GCA_035687365.1 Planctomycetaceae bacterium
CCGGTGGATGTCTGGATGGGCCGGCGAGTGGGTCCTTACAAAATTGTCGAACAAATTGGCGCGGGTGGCATGGGCGAGGTGTATCGCGCGTTTCGCGCTGACGATCAGTACCGCAAGGAAGTCGCACTCAAGGTGATGCGCGCCGGCCAGGATTCGGAATTCTTCGTCAGCCGGTTCAAGAACGAGCGGCAGATTCTGGCGAACCTGGACCATCCCAATATCGCGCGCTTGCTGGACGGCGGGAGCACCGAGGACGCCCGGCCCTACCTTGTGATGGAATATATTCGAGGACGACCGTTAGACCGATATTGCGACGAGTGCAAGCTGACGGTTACGGAACGGCTGCGACTGTTCCGCATTGTGTGTTCCGCGGTCCAGTGCGCTCATCAGAATCTGGTCATCCATCGCGACATCAAGCCCAGCAATATCCTGGTGACCGACGACGGCAGTCCCAAGCTGCTCGACTTCGGGATTGCCAAGCTTCTCGCCCCTGATTCAGAGAGTGCCCAGCCGGTTCAAACCGTGACGATGGTGCGGCTGCTCACTCCGGAATATGCCAGCCCCGAGCAATTGCGTGGCGAGACGATCACCACCGCAAGTGACATCTACTCTCTCGGTGTGGTGCTTTATGAAATTCTGACCGGTCGCCGTCCTCGCCTCCGGGAGAATCGCGCGGGCGAGAATGGCGTGCGCAGCCCGGCGGAAATTGAGCCAGAAAAACCGAGCACGGCGGTTTCGCGGGGAGGCAATGATGCAAACGGCCTGGACCCGCTGACGCCTACTCCCGAAATCGTCAGCGCCACGCGGGAAGGAAGCCCTGAAAAGCTGCGCCGGCGCCTCGCCGGAGACCTGGATAACATCGTCCTGATGGCGCTGAGACCGGAGCCGCGCCGCCGCTACGCTTCGGTTGAGCAACTGTCGGAGGATTTGCGGCGTCACCTGGAAGGGCTTCCTGTAATCGCCCGCACTGACACTTTTGCCTATCGCAGTTCAAAGTTCATTCGGCGGCACGCGGCTGGCTTGGCGGCCGCGGCGCTGCTGGCTCTCAGCCTGATTGGCGGCATGGCCGCCACTGTTCGCGAAGCGCGCATCGCCCGCGACCAACGGGGCCGCGCCGAACGACGCTTCAACGATGTGCGGAAGCTGGCGAACGCGCTCATGTTCGACATCCACGACGCCATACGCGACTTGCCGGGTTCCACGCGTGCCCGTCAATTGCTAGTGACGAATGCTCTGAAGTATCTCGATAGCCTGGCCGGAGAAGCCCGCGGCGACCTTTCCCTGCAGCGGGAACTGGCAGATGCTTACGAGCGGGTGGGCGCTGTGCAAGGTCAGCCCTTTACCGCGAGTTTAGGCGACACGCCGGGAGCTCTTGCGAGTTACCTCAAAGCTCAGGCCATCCGCAAGACCATTGCGACCGTAGGCGCGGCTCCGGACCAAATCAAATACGCTGCCAACTGCCGTGCGGTTGCATCCTTGCAAGTGCTGAGCAGCGATGCCGCCGACGCCATCCGTACGTCGCAAGAGTCGGTTTCGATCACGCAGTCGTTGCTCAAAGCTGATCCCGCCAATCGCGAAGCTTTGGCGGAGCTGGGGAGCGACTACTCAGCCCTTGGGTACGTCTTTGAAGAGACCCATCCCGGCTCCACCAACGGAGAAGACAATGCCGGAGAGAATTACCGAAAGGCTCTGGAAATTGACGACAAGCTTTCCGAAAACTCGACGGATCCAGTACGACTCCGAAGCCTGGCCACCGGCGAGTTTCACATCGGCCAGCATCTGCGGGATGCAGGCTACCGGACCGAAGCAATCGAGGCTTTCAACAAATCTCTTGGCATTCTCGAGGGTCTTGCAAAGGGTTCGAATAGTACACAGACGTTGCGCGACGTGTCGGCCGTCACCGTGAGTCTGGGGGACACGTTTCTGATGAATGGCGACGCAACTCATGCTCTGGCAAACTACCGGAAGATTCTGGACTCGTTCGGGGAAGTATCCGCCGCCGATCCCAACAACGGGGATGCCCGTTCTGCCGTGGGCGAAGCCAATCTTAACGTTGGTATTTCGCTGGAGAAGCTTGGGAAGGCTAGCGACGCCCTCAGCTATCTGTCGCGGGCGATGGCAATTTTTGAGGGGATTGCTGCGGCTGATCCGAAGCAGGAAGGCGTGAACTGGGATCTCACAGTGGCCTACGTCTGGACAGCACCGGTTACGCCAGATGCGAATCGAGCCCTCGACTACTACGACAAAGCGCTGGCCATTGATCAGAGGCTGTCGCGGGTCGATACCGGGACCTCGAATTGGCAAGAGAACGAAGCGGAGGTTCGCGTCAACCTCGGCGACTTTTTTCGAAAGCACTCCCAACTCGACCGCGCGGCTGAGAATTACCATCGAGCAGCGGCGATTGTCGAGCCCGTCCTCGCATCACACCCCGATCAGCAGGGGCCTCGCTATCCCCTTGCCAGCGCCTCCTTCGGCATGGGACAGATCGCGGCTCTGAGAGCCGAGCGACCGTCCCAGTCGCGCAATGAGCAGAAGGCAAAATGGAATGAGGCGAATTCCTGGTATCAGCGCAGCTCCGATGCGTGGCGGCAGATCCGCCACCCCGCTGCCGTCAGTCCTAACGGATTCGATTGCGGAAATCCTCAGGAAGCGGAGCGTCAGCTTACTCGTTCCAAGGCCGCATTGGCCGCGCTTGGCAGCGAGCGGAAGTTCTAACACCTGGTGATGCTACTCGTTGCGTTTGACGGCGAGCTGGAAGCATCGCGGACCTTTCTGGTTGGAAAGTCCCTCGGCTGCTTCCAGCCACAATACGCTGAGTCAGGCGTTGCAAAACGACTGGCGACAGACATGGCCATGCTCACCGTCTCCGCGACCCCCCACCTCCACCGAACGACGAGCGGCCAGCCGACGCGGAACCGCCGGCGAAGGAATGCCCAGCCGAGGCCGAACGGCCGGTAGCCGCCGAGCGAGCCGCGAACGAGGAACGACTCGCCGACGCGGAACGACTCGCAGAGGCAGAACGGCCTGAGAACGAGGAACGGCTGACCGATCCCGAGCGACCAGCGGACGTCGCACGGTTGGTAGCCGCCGCACGAGCAGGTGACGAGGAACGGGCAGGAGACGAAGCACGGCCAGCGGACGCCGCGCGACCAGCCGACGCAGAACGACTAGCAAACGAAGACCGGCCAGCTGATACCGAACGACCAGCCGATGCCGAACGACCGGCAGCCACCGAATGACCGGCAGACGCTCGAGCGATTCCCGCATGAGCAGCGGCATGAAAGCCTCCAGGGACGCCGCGACCGCCATGCTCGAACGCGCCTCTGTCGTGACCGCCAAAAGAACCATGGTTGACCACGGTCAGGCTGTTCGAAATGTAAGCGCTGTGATTGAAAAATACGGTCCCACCCCACCATCCTGGCGCCCACGCCGCGAAACCCCAGCCGAAGCCGGCATAGAAATCAACCAGGATTCCCGGTGCGAAGGCCAGCCCGACGTCCACCACGATGCCGGGAGGAGGCGGCAGGACAACAAAGCCAGGGTAGGCAACAAACATCGTGCCCCAAAGGCTCCAGGGGTTGTAATAGGGAACGTAAACGATAGCCGGATTCACGGGCACAATGTCGATGACGCCGGCGTCCACCACTACACGCTGCTGCGCTGTGGTGACGAGAGCGTTCGACTGCTGCGCCTGCAACCTCATGGCCTGAATCGCATTCATGACGTCACCGGGCTGGTTGTAATAGGCATTGCCTAACTGCGATGCCCAGAAATTGTTCTTTGCGAGATTGTCGAGGACCGTGGGAAA
>DASRXU010000426.1:0-21349 GCA_035687365.1 Planctomycetaceae bacterium
CAACAAGCGGTCGTCGGCGCGCACATTCACGTCCGCTACGGTGTGCGCGGGCAGTCCGATGAGCCCATCTCGGATGCCCAGGGGCGATATGCAGCCAACGTTTTACCCGGAAAGGTGAGCGCGTCCGTAAGAGCCCTTCCAGAGACGCTTCGCGCGACTTATGAACAGACAGAAGGTCGCTGGATCCAGACGATACCAAGTGCAGGGAGTGCGCACGAACTCGAGCTTCCTGCGATCCTGCTAGCACCGTTCGAAGTGGTTAAGGGCACCCTGATCGACCAGCGAGGACGAGTGGTTGCGGCGGCGGGGGTCACCGGCATCCGTGGAGATCGTCGCTACCGCACAATGACCACAAATGCCGAGGGTCAATTCGATTTTCACGTCCCCAAGAATCTGCGTCCGGACGCTTACGAAGTTGACGTGCCAAGTCACCTGGCGCCTCCGTATTCCGCAAAGATCGTAAAACGCGAACCCCTCGTGCTCTCCATTGATACTTCGCCACTCTTCCACGATTCGCCGGCGCACGGTGGCGACAAGCACCCTCTCGTAGCACCGCGGTTTGGCAAACGCGATCCCGCGACCACGTCGGGCCAATCCGTACGGAAAATCGGCGGCCGGGTCGTCGATCACGAGGGCAAACCGATCGCCGCGGCACGGTTGTGGTGGCTAGTCGGTGACGACGACCGCGCCAAGCGGTTCAGGACGGTCGGCGAGACGACCAGCGACGCTGCCGGTGGGTTTCAATTCGAAGCCTTCTTCGACGAGAAAACCGGAATCTCGCTTGGCCAAGTGTGGGTGCTCGCTCCCGGCAAAAATTGGACGGTCGAGAGCGTCCCGGCCATCGCTGCCGGCTCGACCACGAACGACAGGGCGAGCCATCTCGTGATTCGGCTCGATCCGGCCGCCGACATTGAGTTTCAAGTGAATGATTCCGAGGGCCGCCCGGTGCGAGGCGCAAGGATCGAGACCGATTGGGGCTATTTTAGTTGCGTCCGGGAGGCCGCTTGTGGAGCTGACGTTCGTCCGACGCAGTGGCAGATCCCGCCAGCGATCCGCGACTTGGGGCGAACCACGACCGATGCGTCGGGCCGAGCCCATCTCGCTTCGTTTCGGACCGTTCGCGACGTCCAAGTCACGGCGCCCGGATTCGGCACCCAAGTGATCCGGATGCCACAGGACGACGAGCGATCCCTTAAACGGACCATCACGCTACTGCCGGTCGGCCGCATTGAGGGACGCTTGATTGCTGACGACCCCCGTTTCGTCCGCGGTCTCAAAATCTGGGTGCGCTCCTGCGAACAGTCGGAAGGATTGATCTCGGCTCGCTGGTCGGGGATCGAAGGTACGGAAACTGTCAGTGTGGATGCGGACGGACGGTTCTCTATTCCGGCGATCGCGCGGGGAACGCTGGCCGCCAGAGTGCTCGATGGCCAGGCTCAACCAAGGCTTCCGAGAATCCCGCAATCGATTGAGGTGACCCGGGGAAAAACCGCTCACGTTCAAATCTACCTGGAACCAACCGTGCTCGTGGAAGGTTTGGTTCAAACGAAAGACACACACAGCCCCGTCGCCGGCGTGCGAGTGACCTTGCGGGCCGACGAGTGTGACCACGTAATCGACGTCACTTCTGACGCTCAAGGCCGATATCAGGCCCGAGTGTTGCCGGGATGGGTTTCGATGTCGTCTATGCTACCTGACGACTTCGGCGCTCATTATTTGGTGATCGAGTGGCCGTTTGAGATCCCGCGGGTTCGTGTTAAGCCGATGGCCAACGGGCAGCCCTTCCAGCTTCCGGCGACCGTGTTGATCCCGACCACACCGGTCAAGGGCACAGTCGTCAATACGGAAGGACGCCCTGTCTTTGGAGCCACGGCGCGCGGAAACAGCGGCAATCGCCGATTCTTCGGAGCAACGAACGTCCGCGGGGAGTTTCAGATCCAAATCCCTGAAGGGATCAAACTCGACTCGTATGATGTCTCCGTTCGGGATCGGCTAGTGACCGACGTCAACATCGAACACGAGGCCCCACTCGTCCTCAAGGTCAAATCGATCTCCGCCACGGGTGGATACGAGTTTGCGCGCCGGAAGGCGCACTAAGCCATCCCCAAACCGCCGTTGCGGATTGGTCTTCGCAGGTGTAGCGCCGACGATTTGAAACCTTCAAGAATCATGCCACCTACTGAACCTCGCAAATCGGGTCGTTCCAACGGAACCAAGCCTGGAGGCTGCCGCCCATGTTTAATTCGACAAATCGTCGATTCATTCAAGCAGTGCTTGTCGTTGGGACGGGGCTCGTCAACGCGAATACCGTGTCGGCGGATGAACGTGCGCCGCGTAGTGCGTCGACCGAGCTGCGTCGTTTGCTCCCTTGGTTCCCCGCAGACACGGAGACTCTCGTCGTTGCCCAGTCCTTTTCGCTGCCGCGGCGTTCCGATAGAGAGACGGCGAGTAAGTCGGCCAATGTGATGCCCGCACTGGCGATGGGCGAGTTTGCGGGACTCGATTTCGACCGGCACTTCGAGCCATTCATCGGCCGCAAGATTTTGATCGCCGTGAACGGAATGCGGCGCTCGCAGCCAGTCGGCTCGATGGGGGATTTCTATGCCGAAGGCTGCTCGGTCGTGGTCTTTGAGCGCGATCTCGGCCAGGCCGCCGTCACCTGGACCAGCGATCTGCGCAAAAATGCCAAGGAAATCCGAAAAATCGCGGGCCGCGAAATCTTTTGTTTGAGCCCTCGTGAGAGCCGAGCTCGCAGGCACCCGAGCGTCTACTTTCTGCGACTGGCACCCAACACGATTTTGTGCGCCACCCACGACGACTATTTGCGAGAACTGCTCAATCATATTGATAATGCTCCCCGCGCACGGGCGTTTCCCGACAGTTTTCCGCAGTGGGCGACCGTCGACCGATCGGCTCCGGTCTGGATGATCCGCGAGATCCCAGGAAATTCGCTGCGTGTGATCGAAGGGGTGACCTGGACTTGGGCGAATGACCAGGCGCGCGTTGTTTATTTACCGCGCGGCTCATCGGCCGGAATGGTTCTCGGCCGAGTCCGCAGACTCTGGGAAGCCCGGACGGCGGCGGTCGGCCCGGAGGAGACCCAACTGAGCGAATCGCTTCGCAAAGCGATTCGCTGCGAGCTTGGCAAAGACGGCCGCGTCACCGTCTCCTTCAAAACCGAGGGACTAGAAGACGGTGTCCGGTTCATGCTGTTTCTGGGCCTGTTCGTCTCTCAGATCGAGGACGGGAACGTTGGCCCACTGTGATGCCGGGCCCCACTCCTCGAGTCAGGGGCACGTCAACGGGAAAGACTCAACGCTCCAAGTCGTTAATTGTATGAAAGACTAACTAGCGAGTGCCGACAACTTCGCCGACCACGACCGGGTCGGATTCGAGCGAGACTAAGAAAAAGCTGTAACTCACGAATTGTGGATCGAAATTGTCGACGGGCGGCGCGGGCGGTTCATTGGGAACTGGATTTGGCCACTCGATCGACAGAATGGCGGTCGCCGCGTTTTTTTTGAGGCTTGCGGGAAACCCGAACGCGGTCGCCCTTTCGAGCACGCGACTAGCGGCCCAGTCTCGAGCCGCTTTGAACGTCGGGTCGTCATGTGAAAACGTCAGCACGATGCCCGGCGAGGACTTGGATGCAGCCAAGCTCCAAGCCACGTCAATCGTCTGCTTGGATGATTTCCTCTTGATGTGACGGACCATCCAGGCGGACGACTTGACGTCAACGCTTTTCCAGAACGGAAGATTGTCAGGCAAGGCGCGGTCGCTCACCTTTTGGCGGCGACGTTTGAGCACGGTTTCAAGGAACGCTTCCTGCGTCGCCACGAACAGAAGATTGGGCGCCGGCCTGCAGATGAACGTCCCCTCCCAGGCTTCGTCCTTGACGTAAAACTTGCGCACCACCGACTGCTCAAAGACATAGACCCGCTCGCCTGCCACGGATCGTACGGTCTTACAATCCCTTCGCAATTCTTCTTCCAATTTCGTTCCAGCCGGTCCGAGATCGTTCTCGAATTGGAGAATGCAGCATCCCTGGAAGCGCTGTCCGCCCCAACCATCGACGATCTCCACATACCGCGTTGCGGCGATCGCGAGCGTCGTTTTTCGACCGATGAGTTGCTTGCCGTATTTCCCGTCTCGTAAGTTGTCCAGCGGGTGTGGAGTCGCGATTTCACGCACAGCCCATTGGCCCCATTTCGCCCTGTCGAGCTTTGGGAAACCATTCTGATCAACTCTTGGCTCATCCTGGAGTGGGTGAGACGGGTCATCGCGCCTGACACGGAGCGTTTCCGTGTTGACGGGCAGCCACGCGAGACACTCCTCAAATGACGACCGGTCGATCTTGTTGACGTGCGCGGCGTCGCCAGCGCCGCACTCGCACGTGGGCAGTGCCCAAACAACTGCGCACAAAACTCCGACAACAAGGGCGCCCTGACGGCACACGGGCGAATGGGTCGCAAGTTTCGATGCACAAGACAAGCTCAATGCCCTTTCGTTGCAACCAGTCCCCGTTCGTACTCGGCTATGATTTCGGCTACTGGCTTGGCGGTTCCGAAAAGCTCAACGAACCATCCTTCTTGTTCACGATAACTGGCCCATTTCCGGCAAGTCGGTAGCTTCGTCGACCCCTTCGATATACCGACTCGGCTCGGTGAAAGTGCGACGAACCCGGCTCGCAAAGCGCGCGGAGTCTGCCCGGCAGCTCAACGCTTTGCTACGAATCCTGCCTGATCTCAAGCCGCGTCGAATTCGGAAATTCGGTTTGACGGCGAGAAGGGCAGCAGCCATTCGTCTTGAACGCCCGTGAGGCGGTACTGCATCACGTAAGCATCCTCGTAGGTGTCGTCGTAGTGGCTGCGGAGGACGCAAACTGCGCGAAAACCTTGATTGCGGAAGAAATACTGGGCGTCGAGATTCGTCTCGCGGACTTCGATCATGATCTCGCTGCGGCGTTGCTGCGAGAGCTTGTCGACCAGACGGCGGATCATCTGAGCGCCGACGCCTTGTCGCCGCATGTCGGGTGTCGTCGCGAAATTCAAAACGCGAAGCTTCGACTTATGCAACTCATAAATCATGAAGCCGATGATGCGGTGATCGTGCTCGGCCACCATGCCGATGCAGTTGCGCTGTCGCAGGCAGCACAAGAAGTCTTCTTCGGTCCAGGGGTGATCGAAGGAGGCGCGCTCGATGGTCAGCACATCGTGCATGTCGCGGCGAATGAGCCAGCGGATTTGGATCTTGAGTTCTTGTTCCGAAACTTTCTTCTGGCTCACGATGGCCTCCTTGCCGTCTCGTTCCTGCGCTTCTCGTCATGAAAGCGGGCGATTCCCTGCCAATCAGGAAGACGCGCGGAGGATATCACAGCCCGTGACGCCGGGGAAGGGAACTCTGGGTGATCAGTCCTCGCATCGCGCAGGCCGACTTCGAACACTTTTTGCTCGGCGGAAAATCTCCGGCGGCGCTCCACAACATCGCGTGCCGAGAGGCTTAAGGCCAAACGTCTGCCGGCCTCTCGAAAGAGGTTGGCCGCGGTCGCGGAGGCGCGCGACTTTCCGCTCGGGTTTCTGTGTGTCTGAGGTCGATTGTCGTGTCGAGGATCACAAGTGTTGTTCGCTGAAGTGTCTCCAAGATTTCGGGAACCTCGAACACAACGCTTCGCGTGGGCATTCCAAAAATCTTGTTTGCTTCCAGGCATTTCCCTCTTGCCGATGATTTAAACATTTGTATAGTACTGCACGCAAGGCACCTAATCACCGAGGGCTGCAGCGAATTTCACAGAATCTACCCGCTTTATTATGCGATGCGCGGCACCCTGCGCCTGGAAGAATCGGGAGCAGGGAAGAAAACAAACGGCAAGGCAGCCCAGCGTCAACCATCGCAAATGGGTGCGACCCAAACCCAAGCGAACGAATCGCAAAGGAGACCGAGGCATGCTGGTTCTCACGCGAAAAATCGGAGAGGAAATCATCATTAACGACGAGATCTGCGTTTCGATCGTCCGCCTGCGCGGCAACCGCGTGCAGGTCGGCATCAAGGCGCCGACGGGCGTGCCAATTCGCCGCCGCGAATTGCTCGACTCGAAGCCGGCGAACCGTGAACGCACGCCAGTCGTCTGTCAGTAGCGAGGCAAACGCGACGCGGTTGGATGCGAGCCCTCGTCGCCGGCGCGAACCGGGCTCCACGAATCTCACGCGTTGTTCGCGCTGGTACGCTCTGGTAAAATTGCGAGGTCCGGAGACGCGAATCAATTCTTTGAATTGGTTAAGGCATGCGGTCGCCGAACACGAATTTGAGCTGCCGTCGGGAGACCCGTCCGCAAGGAAGGTTTCGCAGTGTCCCCAATTTCGCCCAACAAACAGCCGCCTTGGCGCGACGCATCTCTCTTGGAGGTGCGGTTGTTGGGGACGGTCGACTTTGAGTCGGCCCAATTTCTGCAGGATCGTTGCGTTTACGACATCAGCGGAAGAACCGACCGGTTCGGAAGTCTGTTCCTCTGCGAGCATCCGCCGTTGATTACGGTGGGCCGAACCGGGAGCCGGGCTCACATCCTGCTGGAGCAGAAAGAGCTGGGGACGCGCGGTCTTCAAGTGCGCTGGCTCAATCGGGGCGGTGGCTGCCTGGTTCACGCGCCGGGTCAGTTGGCAATCTATCCCGTCATTCCGCTGCAGCGGCTCGGCTTGAGCCTGTGTGATTATCGGGCCGCCCTGATTGGGAGCGTGCTCGATCTGTGCGGCGAACTCGAAATCGCGGCCTGGCCCGTCGAGCGAAATTGCGGAGTTGCCGGCCGCGGGGGAGCGTTCGCGTTCGTCGGAGCGGCGGTCAAACGGTGGGTTGCCTATCAGGGGTTGTTCGTCAACGTAAACCCCCTTTTGCAAACACAGCGGCTCGTGTCGATCGGGGGCAACAACTTGCGGCCCACGTCGCTTGAGGCCGTGCGCGGTCGGACCACGGCGATGTCCGCGGTCCGCGAAAGCCTGATCCGCAACCTGACGCGTCGGCTCGGTTACGCGGAATATCAGCTCTTCACGGGACACCCCCTGCTCGTTCGCACGCGGAGGGTGACCAATGTCTACGCTTGAGATCCTGCACGACGTCCCGCCCACACCCCGTCGCCGGCTGCCACCCTGGCTCAAGCGTCCGCTCCCCGCACCAGGCATGTCCTTCACAAGCGGAGTGATCGAGGACCTGCGTCTCGAGACAGTTTGCGAAAGTGCCAAGTGCCCCAATCGCACCGAATGTTGGTCGCAGCACACGGCCACATTCATGATCCTGGGGAACGTCTGCACGCGACCGTGCGGCTTCTGTTCCGTCCCAAAGGGAAAAACCGAAGTCGTGCAGATCGATGAACCGGCGCGCGTGGCCGAAGCGGTCGTGCGGCTCGGCCTCGCTCATGTCGTCATCACTTCGGTCACGCGGGACGACTTGCCCGACGGCGGTGCCGAGCATTTTTATCGTTGCGTGCTGGCGGTACGTGAGCGGTGCGACGCTGCCATCGAAGTATTGACTCCCGACTTTTTAGGAAATGAGCGGGCGATCGATCGCGTGATCGAGGCGCGGCCCGACGTATTCAACCACAACACCGAAACTGTGCCGCGGCTCTACCACCGTGTCCGCCGTAATGCGGTCTACCAGCGGACCCTCGACCTGCTGGCTCGCGTAAAGGATCAAGTTCCGGGCATGCCGACCAAGAGCGGCCTGATGCTCGGCTTGGGCGAGACGGAGGAGGAAATCCTCGCCGTCTGCGCCGACCTCAAGTCGGTCGGCTGCGAAATGATCACGATTGGCCAATACCTGCAGCCGACGCCCCAACACCTGCCCGTGGAACGTTACGTTCCGCCCGAGGAATTCGAGGCCATCGGCGCGCAGGTCCGCAAGCTGGGGTTCAAACTGGTCGCCAGCGGCCCCTTCGTGCGTTCGAGTTATCACGCCGGCGAGATGGCGACTGCGCTGGCGTGATCGACCGACTTGGACCGGCGTGTCAAGCATTCCCACCCTTCGGGCGTCCTGATGATCGGCATAGCTCGACTCGGCTGCGGCGCCCTCCTTTGCGGTGTGATGGTGTTGGTCGCCACAGCAGCGGGCAACAACCCGAAGTCGTCTGGCTCGAAACCCCCTGCTGCCCGCGATGCTCAGAAGATTCCCACCAAGATCGCCGGCACGTATCGCGGGGGCGAGTTAGTCGAATTGCGCGAGCGTGGTCGTATTGCCTATCTCGTGAAGCCGACAGGCATGGTCGACCCTCAGAAACGTTGGTTGTGGGAGTTTCCGTTCTGGCTGGGGGTCAATGACGGCTTCGGCAACTTGGCCCATCGCTATTATGTCGAGAAGGCACTGGCCGTCGGATTTCACGTGGCAGGCGTCGACGTCGGACCTTCCTATGCCAGCCCCGCAGCGGCAGACATCTGCGAGCAATTCTATGAACAGCTCGTGTCCCACTATGGTTTGCACAAGCGGGCGAGGATCCTGGGCCACAGTCACGGCGGCCTGATTGCTTACGGCTGGGCTTTTCGCCATCCGACCTGCGTCGACCGGATTGGCGGAATGTGTCCGGCCACCGACTTTCGCACCTACCCATCGCTCCGCGGCGTAGTCTCACTCCCCGCGAAGGAGTTGGGTTACGGGCTGACGCTCAAGGAACTCGAAGGTCGCGCTGCCGAATTCAACCCGATCGACAACCTGGCTCCGCTCGCCAAGGCGGGAGTGAAGATCCTGCATCTCCATGGCGATCATGACACACTCGTGCCGACGGTCGCCAACTCGACCGAACTTGCGCGCCGATATCGCGACCTCGGAGGCGACGCTCAGATCGTCTTGTTGCGGGGCCTCGGTGCGACCCGCGCCAATTCGCGCGGTCATGATGGCCCGGAACTGTATGACTCGCCCGAGCTGTTGAAGTTCTTGCTTGCCGATTGACTGTGCGGGGCTTGTCGCGGAAAGTTGCGTTCCGCGGGCGCGTCCAGTAACGGGCAAGGCACCACATTCGGCCAAGCTGTAACATTCGGCTTGAGATCCCGCTTGGTACAGTGATTGACCATTATTGAGTCGGAGACGCTGCGCCGGCAGAGATCAACGCAGACGCTCCTTTACGACGGAAGGCAGAAAATCGCATGTGCCGCGTTGGGGCCGGATTGTTTGTAGGTTGCGCGCTGTCTGTTTTAGCGGCGAGCGGTGCTTCGTCGTGCGCGTTTGCCGGCCCGGGGGATGCCCCACGCCGACCGGGAATCACAGTCACGAACTCCGATCCCGAATTTACGCTCACTCTGCCCGACCGCTATGTGTCGGTCAAATCGACCGGCGATGCCCTGCGCACCTTCGGCACCAAGGATCGGTCGGCCGGTGCGCTCATCGCGATTTACAAGCTGGGGCACACCATTGAGCCAGGGGAGACGGACGTCTCCAAGTTCAACAGGGAGGATGCCCGTCGAATCGAGGCGACCTGGAAGACGTTTCCCGTCGACATGATCGCCTGGCACCTGACGACGGCCAACGGGATCAAGTCGGCCGCGCGGTGGGTGCAGCTTCCTTTACAAGAGCAGGCGATTTCAATCCTCCTCATCGCGCCGCTTGAGAAGGAAGAATTTGCCGACGGCCTGATGCAGGATTTTCTGACCGGCCTCGACGGACCTTCGAATTGGACCCCCGCGCGAGTGCTGACGCCCGCGGAACGAGCGACGCGTGCAGCGCTTGGAATCGCGTTGCTGCTCGGTTTGCATGTGGGGCTGTACTTCGGTTTGCGAACTTGGGCACGGCGCGTTCGGCGGCGGACGGCATCGGGCTCAGCCGGGACTTCGCGCCTCAGTGGGTTCGCGGCCGCACTGGCAACCCCCGCGCCGAGGAAGCCGAGTTACTGGATCCGAGTGTTTGCAGTGGTCGTCGTCATCATCGCCGTGGGACTGGGTTACATGGCCCTGGTGGCCGTAGGCATCTGGCTGATTTTCAATCAGACACTCGATGAGTCCGTGAAGGCGGTGTTGCTCGTCTTCCAGGTGCTCGTCGTGCTTCCTCTGCTAGCCTTAACGGGAATCTTCATCTACGGTTTTTGGAATCGGGGCCGCGTCTTGTTGGATCTTGGCCCCAATCGATTTCAAAAACTGTTTCTGGGAGTCGGACTTCTGTGCCTCGCTGCCGCCATTGTAGGTGCCGTGTCGGAGTTGACCAGTCGGAGTTCGCACGGTCTGCCAGGCCTCCTCACCCCGGTTTTGCAAATGTCGATCGCTGCGATGTTTCTCACTCGAAGCTTCGGCCGCGTCCAAATCACGGACAAAGGGATCTGGCAAGAGTCATCGCTGCACCGCTGGGAACAGATCGGCTCCAGTCGTTGGGTGAATGAGTCGACACTGCAGCTGGTAAAGGGACAGGGCCCCGTCTCATACACATTGCCCGTGTCGCCTGAACGCAAACAGACTGTCGAAGAACTGCTCACCGAGCACGGTCTCGCGCCACTGGCGACGTAGAAAAGTCGGGAGCTAGGGCTGCTTGTAGAGCGTGCCGCCCTTCATCACGAGGCGGACCTTGCGCAACGCTGCGATGTCGCGAGTCGGATCGCCTTCGACCGCGATCAGATCAGCGAGCAATCCGGGTTTGACCGCGCCCAGGCGATCGTCGAGATGGAGCACCTTCGCATCGATCGAGGTGGCCGATCGGAGAGCCTGCACCGGCGTCATGCCATAGTCGACCATCATTTCGAGTTCGCGGGCGTTTTCTCCGTGCGCAAAAACGCCGACATCGCTGCCGCTGGCGATGATCATGCCCGCGTCGAGTGCCGCCTTGAAGCTGGCTCGCTTCTCTTTGATGCGGGGCGGCTCCGGCTGCGAGCCCTTGTGCCACCCCCGATATTGGAGGACGGCGTCTCCCGCTGCGAGAGTGGGGCAGAGCGCTACGCCGTTTTCGGCCATCATCTTGAAGACTTCGGGCGTGCCTTCGTCGCCGTGCTCGATGGTTTCGACGCCGGCCAACGTCGCGCGCCGCGCCCCTTCGGCCGTCGTCGCGTGGGCGGAAACAGGGCACCCAGCCGATCGCGCCGTCGTGACGATGAGTTTGAGTTCTTCGACCGAGAAGGTCGGTTGCGCCTGCTTGCCGGGCCCCCAACGATAGTCGGCATAGACTTTCACCCAATCGGCTCCGGCGCCAATCTGGCTGCGCACGACATGCACCAGGTTGCCCGCGTCCGCCTCTTCCGCGCCTTGGGGCACAGGCAGGCGACTGTCGGAACGCTTGGGACCATAACT
Organism: Planctomycetaceae bacterium; assembly: GCA_035687365.1. GTDB lineage: Bacteria > Planctomycetota > Planctomycetia > Planctomycetales > Planctomycetaceae > DASPSM01. The sequence goes on from DASRXU010000426.1 coordinate 11,241, forward strand.
GCCTGTCGCCACAATCGCGCGAGTCACGGCCAGCATCCGCGGTCCGGGGATGATGCCCTTCTCGATCGACTGTTTCAGCCCGACGTCGGCATCCGCTGCCCCTTCAGTCCCCAGGTCACGCACCGTGGTGAAGCCGGCCAGCAGAGTGGCCCGTGCGTGCTGCGTCGCGCGGCACACGCGCTCAGCGAGCGACTCCTTCAAGACCTGATCGTCCCATGACGTTTCGTTATAGGGATGCAGGAACATGTGAGAATGAGCCTCGATCAACCCGGGCAGCAACGTCAGGCCGGGCAGCTCGATCACTCGAGCGCCCTCGGGCACCTTGACGTCCTTTTCCGCTCCGACCTGATCGATCCGCTCGCCCCGCACGACGACGATCCACCCTTCGTGGATCTGATCGCTCACGCCATCGAACACGCGAGCCGGTTTCAGGACCAGCGGCGCCGCGGGTTCGGCGGCAATTAGCGGAACCGAACAAAACAGCAGGAAGATTCCAACGGTGAACGCGCGCATGAGAAACTCTTCTGCGGAAGTCGATCCGATTTCGGCCCGCTCAATTTCCCTCGGCTGCGGGCTGTGCCACAGCGACCTCGCTGAGTCAATCCTTGCGAGATCGATTTTTCGCTAGCCGGTAGCGGAAGGCGATTCCACCACCTTCCTCGCGGATCGCCTTGATTTGTAACACTCCCATTGTGCCCGATTTGGTCGCGATGACGTAGGTGTCCCGCCGCGGCTCGGCGTGGTACGCCATCCAAGCCTGATCCGTGTGCGGGGGATAGCGGGCGATCAGGTCCTTCAGTTCTGCAAGCGACATCTCCTCATAGGAACTGGGCAATATGGCCAGTGCATTCATGTCTAAACCGATCAGCGCCAGCGTCGTGGACCTGGCTGGTTTGACATTACCGGCAACTTGAAGTTGCATCGTCCCAATGTCGTCCCCGTGCGCCCGGCACCAGGCGGCCAATCCTTTGTCGTTCGCAAAAGATCCGGACAAGTGGGCCGGGACGACAGAGTCTGGCGGAGTTTCCCGCTTGCCGGTTTCCAAGTTCATCACGAACGGCTGACCTCGTCCCGGCCCCTTGAGGATGCCAATCCGCTCCGGCTCCCAATCCGATTCGTCACGTCGAACTTGCCGGATGGGCGGCGCTGGCGACTGTCCGCGCTTCTCGCCCCACATTCGGTAGCGAATTCTGCGCGAACTCGAATCATCGTTCTCTCCCGGCAACGTCTGAACAACTCCTCGACCCCCTTCGCGTGTGATGAACAGAAACGTGCCCGTTTGGTTGCGCTGAAGGTCGGTGTTGCGCCTGCCAAACGGCTCCAGAATGTAAGTGGCTTCTCGTCCGAGGTCTAACGGGTGTCCGGTATGAATCTCGCTTTGCAGGGTCTCCCAGCGATTGTTGTCGATGAGCCAAACCTCGAGATCGTCACCCATGATGCTTGCATTGCAGTGGGCATCGACCCCGGTATCGCGAAGCCAGCGATGCAGGACTCGCACAAAGTCGTCCGATTTTGCCTCAGCGCCGCTTATCCCTTGGCGGGATTGATAGAGCCGTCCTGTGTCGAAATCGATGTAAGAGTTCGCATTCACGTAACTATCGAACTGTAGTTCGACCTCATGCACCGGCCCGAGTTCAACCAAGTTGCCGGTTGGAAACAGCGGACCGAACCGGGCAAGGCCCGCCTCTTCGACAAGATCCCGGTCCCGTCCGGTTACCTGCACCGACTGCAATTCCTTCTCGTTTAGAAATTCGCTCCCGTGTGTGGCCCACCAGTCGGTCCAATAGGGTGCGCGCGCGTTGCCTTGCAGATTGGCCGGTTCCTCATGCTTTGTGATTTTTACGAGTGCCGTAAAGATTTCGTTGATAGGGCGGCCGTACGAAAAAAAATTGTTCTTGTTCGGATCAGGAAAGTCCTGGTGTTCGCGCATGAACGCCATTAACTCACGATCCAACACGTACAGGCCATAGTCGGAGCCGGCTTCTAGGTCCGGCTTACCGAGCGCGTGAATCAGTCCGCGAACGGCGCGCGGATCACCGATGGCCCGCAGCGCGAATGCCAATCCCCGAAGCGTCACCGTTCGACCGGCGTGGTCCAATTCGGCGACAAGTTCGGGCACGGCGGGCTTGCCGATCTGAACGAGTTCTCGAATGGCGCTGGCCCATTCATCGGCGCGGACGAACGGGCGGTGGTACCGCAGGATATAGATCAGTTCGCGGACTCTCCTTTGGACGTCCGTAACGGCTTTCGTCGCAGCCGCAGCGCGATCGTCGGCAGTTGCACGACTTCGGACTGGGTCCAAGGAGACGGCACTCAACAGAGTCAGAGTGGCAATGAATAGAAGACGCATAGCGCCCTCCGTTGTGCGACTCGCACTCGGATTCGACGTCATAGGTTCGTGATCGCGAGCTGATGTCGGTGGCGAACGCGCACCCCGACCGCAATGAGAAAACGGTGCGTCGCCCGACGTTCAGTCCGCTCCCGCGGGCCGCTTCATTTTACCAGCGGCCACCGATGGGGCAACTTTTCAGACGACCTTGATCTTTGCCACGCGACCCAGCAGATAGCCGAGTTCGTCTCCGTCGAGTTCGGCGACTGCGGCAATACCGTGGACGTTGCGGATCAAACCGACCTCAATGCATCGAAACGGCTTAAAGCCCACGGCCCCTGCCGACCGACCCATCAGGCGATGGTCGCGCGAGAATCGCAGCTCGACGATGTTCGGCGTCGTCCAATCCTCTTCGAGCAGAGAGGCGAGAATCGCTCGGAACACATTGCTGGTGTCGACCGACTGCAGCTTGCGAGCGCAGCCGCGGCGCAGATACTCGGGGATGCGGATGCGATTGTGGAGCATACTGGGAACTCGGGGGTTCGACTCCGACGAAAACGTCTTATCCGTGGGCAAATATTCGGAGAGTCGTCGTGAGTTTGCCATAACAAGTTCCTTCTGCGGCTCGTGTCGGGTCAATCAGATTTCCGAGAGAGTCCGACCATTTCGGACTTTTCCTCATCCCACAGCTTCAGAGAAAGGCACGACAAACTGCTCCAGAGTGTGAGGCGTGGGACTCGCTGCAACTCGGGATTCTCATCGAAACATTCTTGCAGGCGGTAATTGGGGATCTGGCTGTCGAGATGATGAACGTGGTGCAAACCGATGTCGGCGGTAAACCACCGGAGTATGGCGGGCAGCTCGTAATAGGAGCTGCCGATCAGCCCCGCGTCGAAATAGCTCCAGTCATCATTTCGCCGAAAGTACGTCGACTCAAAATGATGCTGGACGTAGAACAGCCAAGCCCCAGCTGTTGCGGCAATCACCAGCATTGGCACGTGAATTTGCAGGAATTGCCGAATTCCGACGAGCCAGCACATCAACGCGATGACGACGAGCAGCCCTAAGTTCGTCCAATAAACGCTGGCTCGCTCTTTTCTCGACAGGTGCGGCTCATAGAACGTGAGCCGTTGCCAGGCCACGAAATAGACGAACGCGCCAATTCCAAACAGGACCAACGGATTGCGATGGATTCGATAGACGAGCCGCCGACCGGCCGACAGGTTGCGATATTCCTTGACCGTGAGCATGTGAACGTCGCCGCACCCGCGACGATCGAGATCGCCAGAAGTGGCGTGGTGAATCGCATGATTCTTGCGCCAGCGGTCGTACGGAGTGAAAGTCAAAACGGAGAGAGCGCGGCCCAGCACATCGTTCGCAGCTCGGGATTTGAAGAACGAGCCGTGTCCGCAGTCGTGTTGCAGGATGAATAGCCGTACCAGACAGCCCGCCGTGGGGAACGCCAACGCCAGTGTGAGCCACGCCGAGTAGGACAGGCACCACCACATCAAGGCCCACAGCGCGAAGAACGGGACCAGCGATGTCCCAAGTTGCATCAGACTCCGCCACAGCCGGGGCTCACGGTACGGAGTCAACATGGACCGGTACCCGGCCGAGATCGACGCACTGGTCGATCGAGGCCCGGCACTATGATCCGTAACGGATGGCGGCGGAATTGTTTCAGTATAACTGGACAGGATCGATCACTTTCTCGTTCAAGGGGTCGAATTAGTCTCATGACGGCGATTCGCCGCTGCTCTGCAGCCCAGGGAAAACGCCGGCGACGGTTCGAAGTTCGTCTTCATCGACTCACACTCCCATGAGTCGCCGATAGGTCAGCAAGGACAAAGCCGCGCCGATGACGGCAAACAGGGCGGCGTAGAAGCTGAATGTAGCGCTCGTGCCCTGACCGCACACTTGCGCCACAAAGCCACCGCAGATTCCGCCCGCCACACCAACGCCCACTGTCAAAAGCACGAGTCCTTTGTCGCGTCCGGAAATCAGGTAGCTCATGATGTAACCGGCCAACGCTCCACACACAATCCAACTCACCATTCCCGCCATGTTCGTGACTCCCAGTCCCGTGGCAGGTGCATGTCGCGACCTTCTACAGATGCCCCGGGCGGTTTCTTAGCGGAACGCCCGATATTGGGTCGTTCAATCGGAGGTTGCGTACCTCGACACATCCCCGCCGCCATCGGCAAAACCGGCTCCTGTCGGCACAAATTTTTCGAATTCGACGATCTGTTCCCTCAGGTCAGCCAACGCGCCCGGCCGGTGATCGACCAGGCTCCGCGCAGAGCTGTGCAGTTGAAGCAGGCGAATCCAGAGTTTGTAATCCGAGTCGCCGGCTCGATTGTTGGCGAACGTCTGAGCGCTCGGGCTTCCCGAATCGACGATCGGATCCGTTAAAGGGAACGCCGAGGGATCGCCCGTTTTCAGCAGCGTCTTGACCTCCTGGAGGACGACGGCCGAAAGCTCCAGCAATCGGTTATGGTCCATTCGTCACCGAGCTGTCTTCAGTCCCCGGAGGAGACGCAACACCGAACCGCAAGCTAGGCTGGCTCCGACATCAACCGAACCTCGGGAATCGCCATCAGCAGCTTTACGAATAACGCGTGCGAGAGCGGCGGATTGTAAGGAACGAGAAAGCTGCAGAAAGACTCTTCCTCTCTCATCGGATCGAAGGTCTTGAAAACGAACGATTGACTGAGGAACCCGAGTAGCTTTCTCGCGTCTTGACTTCGATCGACGCGCACCTGACAAAAGTCGCCGTTGCGTCGAACCCAGACACGCAGTGCTTTCATCGGATGCCTTTTTTGCGCAAGGAACCGGCATCGTCACGCGAGGAAGCCTTGCCGTTGCTAGGGCCTGCTTCAGGGCCGCCCTTTGCGCGACGCTTGCTCTTCTGTCCCGCGTGGTCGTCCTTGTCGTGGGCGCGACGACGCTGACGGACAGACCGGTAGGGCATTCCCTCTGGACGTTCGTAGCGCTCGGCTCGTAGAAACCAAAATGCCAAGCCCCCCGTATTGTGGTACGTTCCGGGTTGGCTCGTGCGACCGGAGATCTTGGCGCGAACGCCGAGCGAGCCCTTGCGGCCCGTCTTGCGCCAGCCGCGCCCCTCCATAATCATCCGGACCAGCACGCCGACCACCTGGCGCAGGCGCTTGGTAAGTCGGGGATGTTTCTGTCCCAGGAATCGATCCACCGATTCGAGCGACTCGAGTTCGCGAACGACGCCCGCCAGTGCCGGACGATCGTGGTGGATTTCTGAGTCCTCCAGGCGCCTCTGGCGTTCTTTGTCGTTGAAGAATTCCAGCACGTCGTCGAACGGGTGCTCGGCATCGTTGAGAACGTCTGCGAACGTGCGCCCTTGTCGATCCTCGAGGAAATCTTTCCGCGTGATCCGGATATCAGGCATTCGCCCTTTTCTCCTTCCCCCAAGTTTTGAAGAACATCGACGCGCTCATATTTGGAGATGCAAATTTTGAATGTGCATTGATTGTATCTCTTGTCTCCCACCGCGGCAAGAGCATACACTTAAAGGCGGTCGGCCATATCTGGTCGCGAAGCCTTAGGGCAATCCGGGGCGGCGAAGGCCGGGAAACGCTCGCAAGGGCGGCAGAAACACTCGAAACGATACAATCCAAGTCGGCACCAACCGCCGTCCGAATCCGCGGGAGCGCCTTCAGACTGAGACCGTCCTGCGTTCAAGCCGACCGACGCGCCCGTCGCACGGCACCAGCCGCCCGCTTCTGCGAAGCAAATGGCCCTGGTGTGAGCGACGGGATCACCACCGAGGCGGTAACGGAATTACCGCGTCTGCAGTTGAGAACTCGTCTGTACCCGAAAGGAGAGTGACTTATTGCTAAACAACGAAACACCGTCGCCAAACGACAACGCGAGAACGACAAACGCCGAAAGGCCCAGGACAAGCGCGCGAAACGCGCGGGCAAGGGGGGCCCGGGCACACCGGAGTTTTCACAAAATCCTTCCGAGCCCCTGACTCTTGAACCAAGGCCATTCCAGCCACGGCCGTCCGTGTCCGAGCCGCTGTCGCTCCCGCCCAATAACGGCACCGCCGGTCCCAACCGACAGAGCTGACGCGATCTCGCCAGAGGTTTGCGCAAGGATGGCCCCCGGACGAAGCCCGATCGGATTCCGACGGGCTCGAGCGGCGCGCATCGAGAGAGACTTTGTATGCGCAGCTCCATCGACCTGATGACGATCTTCGTCAGCTTGAATGATCACGAATTCGTGATCACCCCGGTCGAAATGTGGCACGAGGTTTTCATCGCGTGGGCCGCCATCCACGGAAGAGTCGATCGGGATTCGACTCAACAGCTTGAGGAATATACGGAGTTCTTGAGAGCGTCGATCTGGCATCTCAAGGAACTTCGAGATGCCGCTCGGGGCGACTCGTTGAACGATCGTCGAACGCATGCCGAACGGATCCTGACGGGCATCTTCGACCGAGTCGCAGAATCGGTCGGCTTCGCAGAGCGCCGTGCCGCAGGGGGGAAAATGCCGCGAGGCAGAGAAACCGCGGTCCTGGGCCGCGAGGAACTCCTGCGACTGCTCGATGACAACGCGGTACTCTTGGACGACGCCGTCAAACGTCTGCACAAAGCTCCCTAGCGGCCAGTCGGCCGCGCTCGACGACGTCGTCCGAAGCCTCCAACATCGCAATCGATTCGAGCGCGGCTGTCCTCATTGCGACGGTCGGGCTGGCGCGGTAGACCTGCGGCTGCGTAAGTTCGACGGCGGAAGACCTCGGCTTGATCCCTTCCGATTCCTGACGCAGAGAGTCCGCACGCAGTGGCACGCACAAAGAACGCAGAAAAACCGAATCGCTCCGACGCGTCGACTCTGACCGCACGTCTGTTGCGTACAGATGATTGGCCGACGATCGAGAAGCTCTTCGGCCCCAACGGCGCATGCGGCGGCTGCTGGTGCATGTGGTGGCGCGTGCCGCAAGGGGGCAAACTGTGGGATCGAATGAAAGGGAATAAGAACCGAACGGCCTTTCAGCAACTCTTGGAAAACGGCGAGGTGCACGGCGTCCTGGCCTTTTCGGGCGCCGAGCCAGTCGGGTGGTGCTCGTTCGGACCGCGCCGTTTGCATCCGCGCCTCGAACGAGTGCGCGCTCTGCGACGCGATTGGCCAGAGGGTACGTGGTCGATCTTGTGTTTCTACATTCCCTCGGCGTGGCGTCGCCGCGGCGTCGCGCGACTTCTGTTGAAGGAAGCGACGGCTCAAGCGTTCAAGCTGGGAGCGCGCCAGGTCGAGGGCTATCCGGTCACGACGAGCAGTTCGGCCGGCGCAATCCCCACAGCCTTTGCCTGGACGGGTGTCCCACCTTTATTCGAAGCCGCCGGCTACAAAAAAGCGCCCGAACAAAGCCGGGCTGGGCGCGTCTTTATCAAATCACCACCGCGCTCTGCGTCTAAGGGTTCAGTCAACAAACCCAAGCGTCGTTGAGCACGCGAAGCGACGCTCCGACTCGCGGACCGCAATGCTTCGAGCCGCGGTAACTCTTGTCTGCTTCTGACGATCAGGCTCGCGGGCCTCCGATGACCACGACCGACGTTGCAGCGCGGATCCGCGAAATTTGCCGCACTTCCCGAAATCGACTACAGTAGCGGCTCAAGTTGTCAATATCAGTTTCCTGTTTTTGAAGGGAGGTCTCAAAAAATATTGGTCACCGGGTTCCCCGGGACCGCCAGCTCCGATTGGTTCTCTGTGGTCGATTCCCCAGGCTCACGTACCGGAGAATGAGCATGTTTGATCGCCAAGCGTTCGAGAACTCGCGTCCCGATGGCTTTCCTGTGTTGGAAATCGCAAACGACAGAAGCGGGGGCGAGCAACCCCGGCTCTTCGTTCCCCTCAAGCACAGCGAGTTGACGGGACAGGTGGTTGGACCTCTGGCTTCGCTCCGGCTCAAACAGACATTTGGTTACCGCGCCGAAGATTGCGGCAAGGTCGTGGAGGCGCTCTATCGCTTTCCCCTTCCGGGCGATGCGGCCGTCCGGTCCGTCACCGTGCGTTTTGGCGACGTGAAGATCAAGACGGAACTCAAGGAGCGCCAGCAGGCTGATGCCACGTACGATCGGGCCAAAGCCGAAGGGTTGCAAGCGGTGCTGGCCATGCGCGAGTCTCCCGATGCGCTCACTCTCAAGATCGCCGGCCTGCGTCCCGATCAGGACATCGTGATCGAAACCTTTTATGTGCAACTGGCACGGACTGAGGGAGCCGGATGGTCGTTGCGCACGCCGGTCACGACGCCGCCGCGCTACGTTCGTGCTGATGAAAGCGGTTCTCGCCACGCGCAGGGTCAGCCTCTTGCCGTGCTGCGGGATCCGGGACATCGCTTCGCGATTGACTTGAAGATCCTGCAGTGCGGCAGCGTTGAGAGTCCGACGCACAAGCTCGACGTCGCCCGAGAAGGCGGGGGTTGCCGCGTGCGCCTTCGCGATGGCGCCGTCCTTCCTGACCGTGACTGTGTCGTCAACTGGCGTCCGGCCCAACCGCAAGATAGTCCGGGCCTAACGGTCCTGCTCGAGGACGCACCTGGGACCGAGCATACCTATTTCCTGGCCATGCTGACGCCGCCGGCAACGTTCGATCGCGGTCGCGGTGTTTCGCGCGAAGCAATCGTCCTCGTCGATCATTCCGGCTCGATGCAGGGAGCAAAGTGGCGGGCCGCCGACTGGGCCGTCGAACGATTTCTCGGTGAGCTGCAGGCACAGGATTCATTCGCCCTTGGTCTGTTTCATAACACCACGCGTTGGTTCGCCGACAGCCCGCGCCCCGGCAGCGAAGAGGCGGTTCAGCAAGCTGCCCAATTTTTGAAGGAGGGCACCGACAGCGGCGGAACGGAATTGGGTATGGCGCTCGAGCAAGCGCTGAGCTTGAAGCGTTTGGAGGGGGAGGCCGCGCGGCATGTGTTGGTCATCACGGATGCCCAAGTCAGTGACTTTGGACGGATCATGCGACTGGCCGACCAGGAATCCAAACGACCGGACCGGCGGCGCGTCAGCGTGCTGTGCATTGACGCTTCGCCGAACTCTCTAGTCGCGACCGAGTTGGCTGAACGCGGTGGCGGAGTCGCCCGCTTTCTAACGAGCGAGCCGGCCCAAGATGACATCACGACGGCGCTCGATGAGGTGCTTGCCGACTGGTCCGAACCGATCGTCAGCGGCTTGAAGTTGGAAGTGAATCGAGCGAATGTCGAGGCGGCAGGGCGTCAGTCTCTACCGTCGAGCGAAACAGGCTGGAGCGCCATCGATCTGGGCGATCTGCCCGCTGGGCGGCCGATTTGGTGCGTGGGCCGGTTTCCGCGCGGCGGAACGGGCGCCATCGTATTTCGCACGACGGCTGGCAAAGGTCATAAGCTGGCAACGTGCAGCCAGAAGCCGCAGCCTTTAATGGAATCGCCGCCGATGGTGCGCCCTCTTTTCGGTGCGCGTCGAATCCTGGGACTCGAGCAACTGCTGCACGCTCATCATGCGGACCACGATCTGCAAGAGTGCCTTGAGTTTCTCGGATACGACCCGCAAAGCCTGCTCGCGAAGGCGGCCACCGTGTACGTCGAGAATTCCCCCAGTCAGTTGCACGCAGCCCTCAAGACTCTCTTAGTCGAGGAATCGCTGCTCTACGGTTTGGCCAGTGCGGAAACGGCGTTTGTCGCGGTTCGCAACGAGCCCGGCAAGCCGGTAGAGCGCGCCGTCGTTGTTGCAAGTGCTTTGCCGGCAAGCTGGGATGAAACCCTTACATTCGC
>DASRXU010000427.1:0-7601 GCA_035687365.1 Planctomycetaceae bacterium
ACAATTCGCATAGTTTCACGCGCCCCGCATTCTGTTCGCAACCAGCGTAGGAACTATGCAATGCGACTCTAATTAAATACGCCACGCCGAGCCCGGTTGCTGCACGTCCTGTGGCAATGTCGACGATTTCCCCTAAGATTATGAGACGGTTTTTCCACTCTCCCGCGATTTCCAAGTCGTTCTGATCGCATGACAAACGTCGCCAGTATTCAGCAGGCGCGCGACCGGGTGCTGCAAATGGCCCGGCAGATCGAGGAGCTTTCCCAAACGGCAGCTCCCCCGGAGACGTTTTTCCCGGAATTTCTGCGACTCTTGGTTAACTCGTTGGGGGCGCGCGCTGGGGCCATTTGGATGCTCGACGGGGCGTCGCGACTGCGATTGGCCCACGAGCTGCGCTTCGCCGAGACCGGTATTCGCGAAAATTCCCCGGCCGCAGGCGTCAACGATCGGCTGCTCAACGAAGCCCTGACGACCGGTCAGGCCGTCAGCCTGGCCCCCGATGATCCAAACAGCGCGAACCGGTTGCCGGCGGCGTTTCTGGTATTGGTCGCGGCCCTCCAAGTTGGCGAAGAATCGCTCGGGGTCGTCGAGGTGTTTCAGCGGTCGGACGCACCGCGCGACGCTCGGCCCGGCTTTTTGCAGTTCGTCGAACAGATGGTCGGACACGCGTCGCGCTATCTGGAGCGGCAGCAAGCCGACAGCCAGCCGCAGGACGCCGCCTCCTTCCTCACCGACTTCGAACAATTCTTGCTGCAACTGCAGCGGGGCGAAGACGTCGAAGAGGTCGCAACCACAGCAGCTAACGACGGGCGCCAACTGTTGGGGTGCGACCGGCTGAGCGTCGCCATTCACAAAGGGGTGAAAACGTCGATCGTCGCCATCAGCGGGCAGGACAGCGTGAATGCGCGCGCCAATCTCACGCGGGCCATGGCGCAGATCGCCGACCGCGTGATCGAGCTGCGCGAACCACTGACGTTCAGTGGCAAGATCGACGAACTCCCGCCCCAAATCGAACGACCATTAGCCGATTTCGTTCAGGAGAGCGGTTCAAGGATGGTGAAGCTGCTGCCCCTGGTCGAGCCAGAGCCACTCATCAGTCGACGTGACGATGACCAACGACGCAAGGCGCCGCCGCGACCACGGGAAACGATTGGCTGTCTGGTGATCGAGCAGACGGCCGAGAGCCGGCCGCGTGTCACGGTCGAAGCCCGGTCCGCGTTGCTGGCCGAACACGTCAGCGCGGTCCTGACTCGCGCCCGCCAGAACGATCGCATTTTGTTTCTGCGGTTGTGGCAAACGTTGGGGCATGGGGTCGAATGGTTCCACGGCAGACGGCTGGCGAAAGCTCTGGCGGCATTGGCCGGAGTGGTCCTCGTCGTCGCCGCGCTGTGGCTGGTCCCCTACGACTATCGCGTGACTGGCAAAGGAAAGTTGATGCCCGTGCGGCGGCATCAAATCTTCGCGCCCGAGAACGGCGACGTGATTCAGATCTTCGTGCACGGAGGGGACAAGGTCAAAGAAGGCCAACCCCTCTTACAACTGCGTAACGAGCAATTAACGGCCGAATATAGCGACAATCTGTACAAGCTCGAACAGGCGGTTCAGCAAGTGCGTTCCTCGGGTGCCGAGGAAAACCAATCCCGGAACGAGGGCGACCATGTGGGACAACTCAAAACGAGCATGGCGCGCCACAAGGCCGAAATCGAGAGGGACGGCCTGACCGACATCGTCAAGATTCAAAAGAGACGAGTCGACTCGCTTTTGATTAAGGCGCCCATGGACGGCCGGGTCGCTTCGTTCCAACTCGAGGAGACGCTGCAGAATCGCCCCGTGCAGCAGGGCGAACTCTTGCTCGAAGACATGGACGAGAGCGGTCCCTGGCGCTTGGAGTTGGAGGTCGAAGGGAGTCGCATGGGCCACGTGCTGCGGGCCTGGAAAGCGAGTCCCGACCACAAACTCGATGTCGAGTTCATCCCGGCAACGGCCCTTGAATCGACATTCAAGGCAACGCTCGATTCAATCTCGCCGCGTTCAGCCGTCTCGAGCGATCAGTCGAACATTTTCGAGATGCACGCGTCGACCGACGTCTCAAAAATTCCCGATCTGTGGATTGGCGCCGAGGTGCGGGCCAAGATCGATTGCGGCCCACGCAGCCTGGGCTACGTCCTCTTCGGCGACGTAGTGGAGTTCATCCGCCAGAAGCTTTGGCTCTGACTCACTCCGAGCGGCGGCGAACTTAGCCCACCCAACGAATCGTGCACAGCTTGTAGTCGCCGCCCAGATTCTTTCGCAGGAGACCTTCGAGTTCGGTTTGCTCGAGATTCGTTTTGAGCAACACGTCGTCGCGCACGCCGCGAGTCAGATGGTGCAACACGGCATCGAGCGGGCGAGCCGCCGAGTAGATGCCCTGACCGTCCAGCTCCAGCAGCCTGTTGCCGATGTTTTCCACCGACGGTCCCAACGCCCGCTCATTGACCGTGACGACGAACGATCGATCCGCCATGCCCTGCCCCTCTCGAATGGTGCCGCAATTATAAGTGGGTGACTCTAGAAAGTACGGACTTCCATGCTTGAATCCCTGCTCGGCTAGCCCTTGCACCTCACGTGTGTTGCGAGTTGCGTGCCGCAAAAGGAGCGGGCGCGTCCGGACATCAAAACGAGCTTTGCCAGAAGTGCGTTTCCGATTTCCCCAATACCAAACATTTTTGCGGTCCAACACAAGACATTTAATTCCAATATGTTACAACAATTTAGAAACGCGTAAGTCCGAAGAAACTGATTGACCTGCCGCGTCGGCGTTGCGAATAATTCGCCCGAGGGAACGAGTACGGAAGCCGGAGCGAGTTTACTTTTTTCGCTCCGGATGTGTCCCGTCTGCAGAGGCAGGGGTGACGGTGATCGTCGGTCAGCCTGAGCCAACCAAACGGAAGCGGCGCAAAATCTGTCGGACAAAAATTTCCTGTTTTTTTCGTCCGGCGGCGGGGATTGTTGGGCAACTGATTGGGATTGTGTTAGCATTGGCGGGTTATCACGGCGAATGATGGATTCGCCTCGCTGGTTCTCGATGGAGAGAAAGGATGCTATCACAGAGAACCCACTCTTCCCTCATTGCTTGCCGGCCATCCCGCAGCGTTTCTTCTGCAATCGGCCCTAGAGCGAGTACGTCGTAGGAGAGTGACCTCCACGATGCGCCGGGCTAGGTTGCCTGCTGCCGGGACTCCCATGCCCCAAGCGGGTGTCGTGGACGGGACATGGCGGTGATCGGCGAAACAACGATTTTCAAACGATTGTCGTTGCTGACCGATCCGTCCGTCGGAAGTGCAAGGAAGTACGAAAAGTGATTGGCTTTGTCGTGCAAGGAAGTGCGATCCGAAACGGTTCCATGTGGAAGGGAGCTTTCCGTGTATCAGGTTGATGCTGCACTAAAGAGCGTCGTCGACGGCGCATTGAAGCGCGGCTTTGTCTCATTTCATCAGGTCAATCAATATCTGCCCGACGAGGGGGGCGATCCAGGGCTGGCCGACCGTCTGATTCTCACGATGGAGGAGCTGGGTCTCGATCTGGCCGAGGACCCCGACGCACCGGCGCTGCCGGATGCCGACGACCCGGCTAGCTCGCACTGGTCCGACGGGGACGGGGCTTCACTAGCCCGCTCGATCATCGGAGCGGAAGCCGCGGCGCTGTCTTCCCGCGATCCAATTCGGATGTATCTGAGCCAGATGGGGAACATTCCCCTCTTGTCTCGGGAACGGGAAATCTTCCTGGCGAAGCAGATCGAGATCACTCGCAAGCGGTTCCGCCGCACGGTGCTTGAATCCGATTTCGCCCTCAAGATCGCGGTCGAGACGTTCGAAAAAGTGCGGGCCAACGAGCTCCCCTTCGAACGAACGTTGCGAACTTCGGAAACTGAGGCAGTCGGTAAAGAGCAGATTCAAGGGCGGATGACCGAAAACCTCCGCACCCTGCATGTCCTCTTGGAAAAGAATGCTGTCGACTCACGGCTGGCTCGTAATGCCGAAACACCCAAAGAGAAGCGCAAGGCGGCCGAAGACCGGATGAAGATCCGACGTCGAAAGATGGCGACCCTCTGCGAGGAGCTGAGCCTCCGCACGCAGCGGTTGCAGCCCATCATGAAGCGGATGCATCAGGTCGCGGACCGAATCGCCGATTTGCAGCGACAATTGCAGCGCAGCTCGCGGAGCTCACGGAACAACGACGCCGAATTGCTCAAGCGTGAGTTGGCTGAACTCGTCGAGATGACCCTCGAGACGCCGGAGCAGTTCCGGGCCCGCAGCCGGGAAATCGTCCGTCGCTTTGATGCCTGGACCGATGCCAAGCAGAAGCTTTCGGGCGGAAACTTGCGGCTGGTCGTTTCGATCGCGAAGAAGTACCGCAACCGCGGGCTGAGCTTTTTGGATCTCATCCAAGAAGGTAACGCCGGCTTGATGCGAGGCGTCGAGAAATACGAGTATCGACGAGGCTACAAGTTCTCGACGTATGCGACGTGGTGGATTCGCCAGGCGATCACCCGGGCAGTGGCCGATCATGCCCGCACGATCCGCATTCCAGTGCATATGTTCCAGAGCATCTCGACGCTCAAAGCCAAGAGCGAACAGATTCGTCAGGACACGGGCCGCGAGCCGTCGATGGAGGAGCTGGCCGCCGCGGTCGGCTTCGGCGTCGACGAGACCGAGCGGATCATGAAGACCTGGAAGCATCCGATCAGCCTCGATACGCCGGTGGGCGAGAGCGAGGACAGCAGCTTCGGCGACTTCCTCGAGGACGACAACGAGGACAGTCCCGCCGATTCGGCGACTCAGCAAATGCTCAAGGACAAAATCGAGCACGTCCTCAAGAGCCTCACGTATCGCGAGCGCGAGATCATTCGCCTGCGGTACGGTCTCGGGGACGGGTACAGCTACACGCTCGAAGAAACCGGGCGTATCTTTAAGGTCACCCGGGAACGCATTCGGCAGATCGAATCGAAGGCCCTGAAAAAACTGCAGCACACGACCCGCAGCACGCATCTCAAGGGTTTTGTGCAGGACTTCATGCCGACCGATGCCGAGATGATCGTCCCGAACGAAGAACTCGTCGGCGCGACCGACTGAACCATTTCAGAGAATCGATCCGGACGCCGCGCACCCGCGCGGCGTCTCTTTTTATTGAGGCTCCTCGATTCCTCTGGACCGTTTTTGCGGTCTTTGCTACATGTCTGGCGGCCATTGATGGCCGCCGTGCGCAGGGTCACAGTGCGCCCACGCCCCCCGAAACGTACCAGGGACGGTACTCTCTTGAATTCGCTCCCTCGCCTGCTCAAGTACGTCTGGCCGCATCGCGGCCGATTTTATCTCTCGGTGGCGTTTGCGGTGCTGGTCGCCGGCCTGTGGGGTTTGAGCCTCTCAGCGGCCTATCCCATCATCACGGTGCTGTTCGAGGACAAGCCTCTCGACCAATATGTCGCCGACCTGATCAAGACGACGCAAGAATCGATTGATAAGAAGGAGCACACGCTCGATCAGCGCGAAGACCAGCTCCGCCGGCTCGACGCCACCAAACCCCGCGACTCGGAACGCGAGCGGTTCAAGATCCTCCGCCGGCAATCGAACGAGCAGTCGAGCCTCAGCACAGCCTCGTACAAGCTGATGATGCTCGTATGGCTGCAAAACAATGTCGTCCCCAAGCTGCCCAAGGACCGCTTTGATCTTTTGGCGGTAGTGCTGGCCGTCCAACTGCTAGCCACGCTGGCAAAGGGTTTCTGCGAGTTCATCCAGGAAAATCTGATTGCGCAGCTCGTCGAATTGTCGTTGATGGGGGTGCGCAAAGACTGCTTCCGACGCGTACTGAAGCTGGACTATCAATCGGTGTCGCTTAAGGGCACCCCTAAGCTCATGTCGCACTTTACCAACGACATGAACGTGATGGCCTCGGGGCTGCGGTTGATGGGTGGAAAAATCGTCCAGGAGCCGTTGAAAGCCGTCGCCTGCATCGTCATGTCCATGTTCGTTTGTTGGCAGTTGACGCTGCTGTCGCTGTTGACGGCGCCGATCGTGGCGATTGTTTTCGCCAAAATCGGCTCGAGCCTCAAGCGGCAAAGCCACCGCATGATGGACAGCATGACGCGGCTCTATAAGACGCTCGAGGAAACCTTCGAAGGCTACAAGGTCGTGACCGTGTTCAACGCGGCCGCACGTCACCGCCGGCGTTTCCACCGTGACAGCAAAGACTATTACGAGCGATCAGTGAAGATCGCCCGTCTCGACGCGCTTACCGGCCCTATTACCGAGACGATGGCCTGGGTGGCCGCGTACCTCGCACTGCTGCCCGGATGTTACCTGGTGCTTCGGAGCACGACCGACATCTGGGGCATTCGCCTCACCACCAGCCAAATGGGGATCGCCGATCTCGGCGCTTTGTACGTGCTGCTGGCGGGCGTCATCGATCCGGCGCGTAAGCTCTCGACGACCTACGCCAAGTTGAAGCGCGCTGGCGCCGCCACCGACCGCATCTTCGAAATGATGGACGAAAAGCCGCGGATCGTTGACCCACCTTCCCCCACCGCTCTGCCACGACATTCCGTCGCGATCGAATTCGAGAACATTCATTTCGCTTACGCACGATCGGGCCCTGCTGGCGTGCCGCGACCTGCGGCGCTGGAAGGTGTCTCGATGAAGGTGGCGGCCGGCGAGGTGATCGCCGTCGTCGGCGAAAATGGGTCAGGGAAGTCGACCCTCGTGAATCTGCTGCCGCGGCTTTACGATCCGGACTTCGGCTCGATTCGCATCGATGGTGTCGATATTCGCGAAGCGACACTGGCACAGTTGCGGGACCAGATCGCCGTCGTCACGCAAGAGACACTGCTCTTCGACGATACGATTTACGAAAACGTCCGCTACGGTCGGCCCGGCGCGGCCAGACCGGAGATCGAGGACGCGGCGACCCGTTCGTATGTGACCCGGTTCTTCGACCAAATGCCCGAAGGGATCGAGACCCGCGTCGGGGAAAAGGGAGGCCGCCTGTCGGGAGGACAACGGCAGCGCATTGCCTTGGCGCGAGCCATTCTCCGCAATCCCACAATTCTGATTCTCGACGAAGCAACATCGGCAACCGACGCCCAAAGCGAGCGTCTGATCCATGAGGCGCTCTTGACCTTCGTTGAGGGTCGCACGACCTTTATCATCACGCACGCCGTCACCCCAAGCGTCCTGGGGCTGATCGACAAAGTAGCCGTAATGGATCATGGCCGCCTGGTGGCTTTCGGCACCCATCAAGACGTGCTGGCAACCTGCCCGATTTACGAACGGCTGTTTCACGCGCGGGCGCGACGCGCGAACGACATGGCGACAGAATCGCCCGAAAATCCGTCGACGCCGGAGCCAGTTCAGCAGGGTGCGGTCGCTTCGCCGCCGCGGCCCGAGATCCTCCCGCTCCCCCTTGCCCGGGGCGTGCGCTTGGCGTCGCGCGGCCCAGCACCCGATCGCGACCCCTCCAACGATCGGCGGCTTCGCGACGCTTCCTGACGATCGCACCGGCTGATCGTCCTTGCGTCTCTCAAAGCGCGTCTGCGATGCGACCGTGGAATGCGCGCCGGTCTAACGGCT